>CAZXRF010000044.1:0-23257 GCA_964642875.1 uncultured Chitinophagales bacterium
CAGCGCTCCTGTAAAGTATATACGGCAAATTCTATTATCCAAAAAATAATTTGTTAAAAGACTTGCGGCATTACAAAATAATGTGCAACTTAAACTCGAAGATTGCAATCTTACATAACAGACTTAATAGTTCTAAAGCGCCTAATGGGCGCTTTTATTTTTTAACATTTTTATTTCCGACAATTCCGTATATTCATGGTAACGCAGCTAAAATGAAATCACACGTATTTATTGGATTATCCTTACTCCTAGCAGTAAGTTGTAAAAAAGAAAACAATCAGCAAAGAACGGCTCCCATTCCCGACCAAACGGAAATAAACAAGCTAAAGATTAATCAACTGCAAATACTCGGCAGCCACAATAGCTACCACAAACACATGGATCCACGGCTCTATGCATTTTTACAAAATATAAATTTCATTTTACCCAAAGCATACAAAGTAGATGAATTGGATTATTACCATGAGCCACTTAGCGACCAATTAGACACTTATGGACTCCGAGGTTTTGAAATAGATATTTACAATGATCCATACGGTGGTTTGTTTTATAATAGAAATGGAAATCGTTTTGTACACATGACGGTAGAATCGCATATTTCCGACTTGCAAAAACCGGGTTTCAAAGTACTACATTTACCAGACATCGATTATGAAACCCATTATTATACCTTTAAAGCAATGTTGCAAGCATTAAAAGATTGGTCCGACAAACATCCTAATCATTTACCTCTATTTTTGTTAATAGAAACTAAAGAACAAACTATCGGAGATGTTTTAGGGTTTCTCGGATTTGTAAAAGCACGTAAATTTGATGCTGCAGCAGCCGATAATATTGATGTAGAAATAAAATCTATTTTCGGGAATGACTTAGCGAAAGTAATAACACCAGATAAAGTACGAGGCAACTACCCAACTTTAGAAGCAGCTGTATTGGCAAATAATTGGCCAACCGTAGGCGATTCGCGCGGGAAATTTATTTTTGTGATGGAAGGAACTGCAGAAGAAATTTATGCGCAAGGGCATCCTTCTTTTCAGAATAGAGCGATGTTTGTGGTATCCAATCCTGGCAAGCCAGAAGCAGCATTTATTTTAGAAGATGATCCATTAAAAAGACAAGACTCCATTCAACAAGAAGTATCTTTAGGCTATATTGCTAGAACTCGTGCTGATGGTCCGAATAATCAAAATAAAACCGGCGATATCAGCCAGATGAATGCAGCATTTAGCAGTGGCGCACAAATTATATCAACCGATTACTACCGACCTGATCCGAGATACAAAACGCTACCTAATATTTTTAAAAACTATACTTGCAAATTTCCAAATGGCGAGTTAGCAAGAATTAATCCAATTTCAGCAGCAGGCAAACAAAGCATCGGTAAAATTGCGGAATAATAAAATGTAATTATGCAAAAAAACACCGCGTTCTTATTCCTATATATCTGTTATAATTTTTTCGCTTTAAAGGCAAATGACACTGTCGGAAATTTTAAAACTGATAGCTTAAAAATAAATCAGATACAAACCATAGGCAGCCACAATAGTTATCACTTGAGAGGCAATAAATTTGTATTGAAATTTTTGAAAAACATTCGTGGCTTACTTCCAAAATCTATGGATCCACGTGCATTAGATTATGCGCATGAGTCTTTGACAATACAATTAGATAGTTTTCATTTACGCAGCATCGAGCTAGATATTTATGCCGATCCTGAAGGTGGGCATTTTTATTATCGCAAAAAAAATAATTTGCTCGGAAAACCAAAGGCTTCGGGTATTGCAGAGTTGAAACAACCGGGGTTCAAAATAATGCATATTCCAGATATTGATTATAACACCACCAACTATACTTTTATTAGTGCATTAACAGAATTAAAAAAATGGAGTGATGCACATCCTTCGCATTTGCCGATTTATATTTTAGTAGAGTGCAAAGAAGAAACCATTGCCGATAAATTATCGAAGCTACAATTTACCAAAGCTATTCCATTCTCTTATGATGTGGTAAATGCTATTGACAAAGAAATTAAATCTGTATTTGGAGATAGCTTAAAAAAAATTATTACGCCGGATAACGTAAGAGGAAATTACCCGACCTTACGCGAAGCCGTTTTAGCAAAAAAACTTCCGACTATTGAAACAGCACGAGGGAAATTTATTTTTGTAATGATGGAAGTAGGTGCTGAAAATTATTTACAAAATCATCCATCATTGCAAGGCCGTGCCATGTTTACATTCTCTACGCCCGACAAGCCAGAATGTGCATTTATAAAATATGATGACGCAATAAAAAATGAAATAGCAATCATCGATGCTGTTAAAAAAGGATATATTGTACGCACCCGTGCTGACGAGCCGTTTGTGCAAAACAGAACCGGAGATGCTGCACAGCAACAAGCCGCAATTCGCAGTGGTGCACAGATTATTTCATCGGATTATTACACTCCCGATTTGCGTTATAAAAAACATCCCAAAAAGTATAAAAATTATTCCTGTAAATTTCAGGGAAATGATATTGCACGGATAAATGCAGTCAGTTTTCCAGCAGTAAAAATTGAGGAGTAGAAAATAAAGTAACTTGCCATAGGTGTTTAACTAAAACATGGCAATGTAGATAAATAAGCATCACCTACACTTAAAATAAACGAAATCAGTACTTTGATATTAGTATATATTTTATGAAAAGAAAATATACTGCTTAGTGGTTGAAAGCGGACATTTGCTTCGCTGAGGCTTGCAAACTAAACAACTATCAAGGGCAGGGAGAAAATAGTTTGTTTCAATATACAAATAAAGGGTGGGTTAATTTTAGTGTTTTTCATTGGCTTCACCTTTCCAAAGTGGCATGCCGATTATGATTGGTTTTATTCTATCTTTTCTAAATAATACAACACAATTATTATACAATTCATATTTATTAAGTGCTGGGTTTAATTTGTCAAATAAGGTTTTCAATTTAGGTATATCGTATTCTACTGTATCAAAGTCTGGATTTTCAAAAGTGTATTCTAAGGTAGTATAAATATAATTTAGCGTTAAATAAGAATTTAAATGCGTTTCATAAAATTGCTTGATGTGTGTATCTGAATATTTGTTGCACAAAGGCAAGTATTTATTAAGCCACGCATGCGCACTATCTCTGTTCATGCCATTATACGGATAAAGTATAGCCTGCATAATATTGTACTTTTTAAATAGGCTATCGTGTACCCGCATCATTTCTTTGTATTCATCATTTAATGTGGAACCAATTATGGACACAGCCTTAGTTTTACAATTAATGACAATGGTGAATTTGCCTCTTTCTAAATAAAAAGGAAAGACATTTTCTGCGTCGTTATTGATAAATAAAGTTACGGGATTGGGGTCTGTTATCGCTAAGCAAAACGAATCTGAGGCAATACCAATGGAATCATAATAATAAAAACCAGACGTATCGTTAATATACAGATTACGAAACCCTGTTGTGTCTGTTAATTGTATTTTCACGCTGCAATTGGTAGGTATAGCTGTAGCTAAGAGAAATGAAAAAGAAAAGAAAAATAATATTGTGACTTTGTTTAACACGTGTGTTGTATTAGTTGTTGCTAAGGGCAAGAAGTGGCAAAAGTAGAAGTGTAAAAAAAATGAAAATTGACCAACTTCTATCCCACTGTTTATTTCACTATTGTAATTTTAGAAAGATAATTTTCTTCGGCATTATTTATCGATAAAACGTAAATCCCATTCGGAAGGGTTAATTGCAATTGTACATTGTCTTTATTTTTGAATTGCGCTGAGTAAACTTCCGTTCCTTCTACATTAAAAATTTGCAACTGAAAAACTTTCTGTTGCATAGAAACAGGGATATTTATTGTAATATCTCCGGAAGATGGATTTGGAAATATGTCCGCATTTTTAGCAATATTATTTTTAACAGAAGTAGTAATTGAAGGATTGACAATTCGGTATAAAAAATCGGTGGTTTTTTGTAATATCATCCTATGTGAAGCTGTGTCGGATACTTGATCCGCCGGATGTCCTACTTGATTAATCGGATAAAATTCAGCATAACTGCCAAGGCTTTTTGCTTTTGGGAAAACCTTATTCCCACCATAATAATTCCCTAACCAACATGCAACCGTAACAAAGCAACCTACATCATACGGAACAGTAAAATCGGGGTTATTATGAAAACCTAAAAATTCTATATTTTTATTATTGTTCATGCAATTCAAATCAAAAATTGCACCACTGCAACTTACTACGGCTTTTATTCCACTTGTAGAAGAATATCCGGCATTTCCGCTGTTTCCATCTAAGCCCCCCAACTCGCGATAGGCAATTTTAAAGATAGAATTCATTTCCAATGTATCATCTAAATATACCGTATGCAATGCGGTGATTGCGCCGGCTGAGGAGCCATAAATAAAAATAGAAGTAGTATCTACCGCATACGAATTATTATTTGTTGCTACGTCTTTTTTCAGAAAACGGATGGCTGCTTTTAAATCTTGTGTGGCGCGGACAATTGCTCTATGCCAATTATAGGTATCAGCAAAATTTACAATAGGGTCTATAAATGTAGTTTGTTCTAAGCGGTATTCAATATTTACGGTTACATATCCTTTTTTTGCAAAAAATTCTGCAGTTTTATCAATCGATTGGTCTGCTCTGTCGCCTCCTACAAACGAGCCGCCATGAATAAAAAAAATCACCGGTCTTTTTTTAGCACTATCTCCTTGCGGTTCATAAATATCCATCAGCAGATTTGTCAAGTGATTTTTACTATCATAATTGCTGCCGTATTGAATATCATCATGTTTAAAAACAGAAAATAATTCGTCTTTATATCTTGTTTGAGAAAAAACAGATATAGAAAAAACGATAAATAGCGTAAGTGTAAAAATCCGTTGCATCCGTGTATTTTATTTTAAATATACGGATTTCTTTTTATAATTTATTTACTCAGCAACCAAGATTTAAAACCTTCAAAATCTGTATTCATTGCAATGGACTGCTTTTTACCGTTGATGATGCTTTGTAATCGTTCGGGAATTTCAACTTTTTCTCCGATTAATGGCTCTACTACTTCTCCAAATTTCACGGGGTGTGCCGTAGATAAAATCACGGAATTGATGTATAATGGGTTCAAATCATTTTCATACACAAATTGTTCCATTCCCAAATATCCTACGGCGGTATGTGGGCACAATAAGTAGTTATATTCTTTATACACTTTTTTTATGCAATCCGCAGTTTGTGTATCGTTAAAAGAATACGCTGCAATATCTTCTTGTACTTTACCTAAATCATTTTGATACATATCCATCATGCGGGCAAAGTTACTCGGGTTGCCCACATCCATTGCATTAGAAATCGTTTGCACCGATTTTTTAGGCTCAAATTTTCCAGAATGATGGTACTGTGTAAATATATCATTTGCATTAGTTGCAGCAATCATTTTTGCTATGGGTAAGCCCATTTTTTTTGCAAATAAACCGGCGGTAAGATTTCCAAAATTCCCTGAAGGAATTGAAAAATATAAAGGCAAACTTTTATCTTCTAATTGTTTATAAGCATAAATATAATAAAACGACTGTGGAATCAATCGAGCGATATTAATAGAGTTTGCTGATGACAACGTTAATTCTTCATTCAGTTCATTATCTAGAAATGCTTTTTTTACCAACGCTTGGCAATCATCGATAGTGCCCTCAATTTCTAAAGCAGTAATGTTTGCGCCTAAGCTAGTAAATTGTTTTTCCTGAATATCGCTCACTTTTCCTTTCGGGTATAAAATAGTTACTTTTATTCCTTCTACATTCAAAAAACCATGTGCAACCGCACTGCCTGTATCGCCGCTCGTAGCTACTAAAATATTTACTTCCTTATCGTTATTACGTAAAAAATAGCCCATTAATCTGCCCATAAAACGCGCCCCAAAGTCTTTAAAAGCAAGCGTAGGACCATCAAACAATTCCAAGATATTATAATCTCCTACTTCGACTAATGGAGCATCAAAATTATATGCACTTTGGATAATTTTATTTAACTCAGCCGCAGGCACGTCCTCCCCTATTAAATGTTGAGCGATATGAAAAGCCATTTCCGTAAAAGTATAATGCTCCAAATTGTTCCAAAATTTTTGAGGAAGTGGATCAATCTTGTAAGGCATATACAATCCGTTATCCGCCGGAAGCCCTTTTAATACTGCTTCTTTCAAGTCAACATCCGGTGAAATATGTTTAGTGGAATACAATTGCATTTTTTTGTGTTTATTAGTTTAGTAGAATAAAATTTATTCAATAAATTTAGTTGTCTTCTCTATTTCTTTTAATGGCTCTATATACGATTATTGCAACCAGTATAGACATAATTATTGGAGTTAAATTTTTCACAAACAAATCTATAGTTTGCAAATTTTCTTCCGATTTTATTATCCCTGAATTGATAATAAAATAAGGCAAGCTAATTACTAAAAATATGATAATTAGCACCCCCGTTTCGATTTTATATTTTGATAAGAATTCTTTCATTTTATTCTGTTAATGGCAGTACTTTCGGCCCTTGATTATTCACTTTACTGACATATACATCTGCACCAATATTTCTACTATTCATAACATTTTTCATCGCCTCTCCTACCTTATGTGCAATTTCTTTTCCGTGGCACAATGCAAATACACTCGGACCGGAGCCGCTAATACTCCCCCCCAACGCGCCTGCATCTATAGCAGCTTGTTTCATTTCGTAAAATCCTGGTATAAGTTTACTTCTATAAGGTTCTGCAATATAGTCCACTAAACTTCTTCCTATTAACTCATAATCACCTCGCAATAAACCCACCATCAATCCACCAACATTTGCACTTTGTCGCAAGGAATGTGCTAGCGGAATCTCTTTCGGTAATATCTCACGGGCATCTTTAGTAAGTACAATTACATGAGGATTGATTACGGCGCACCATAAGTCTTCGGGAACCGGAATATGCAAAATATCTAAAGGTTCGTAGCTGCGCACTAAAATAAAACCGCCAAATAAACTAGCACCTACATTATCTGCAATTGCAGCATCGCAAGCTGCTTTTTCTGCATTTAGTAAAAAGGGCATTAATTCTTCTTTGGTCAATTTTTCGTTGCAAAGTATATTTATTGCAAATACGCCAGCAACTGCGCTTGCTGCACTGCTGCCTAATCCGCTGCCGCTTGGCATCATTTTTTTGAGCCAAATTTTACATCCAAAATCTGCCTGTATATAGTTGAGATAATCTTGAATGGCTACGGCGGCAGAGTTTTTCTTAGCATCGCGCGGCAATGCGCCGTTATCACCTTCTATGTCAACAATTACAACACTTTTTTCGGCAGTAATTTCCATTATCAATTCATCGCCAGGTTTATCTATTGCGAAGCCCAAGACATCAAATCCACAAGCTACATTCGCCACCGTGGCGGGTGCAAATACTTTTATTTTATCTCCTACTTTCATTATAAAAATTGAAAACGTATGTACTTTAGTTCTACAATTAATTAGCTTGCCATGTAATTTCCGATGGTAATAATTTCAGCAAACACGCCTGCTGCTGTTACCTCTGCTCCTGCACCAGGTCCTTTTATCACTAATGGATTTGTTTTATAACGCTCCGTAGTAAAAACTATCATATTGTCACTACCACTTAAATTATAAAAAGGATGTTGGCTATCTACTTGTTTTAATTCGATAGATACTTTTCCATTTTCTATAACTGCCATATAGCGCAATACATTTCCTTTGCTTTCAGCATCTTTCTTTAATTTTTCATAAGAAGCATCTACATCAGGCAGTTTTGATAAAAATGTTTTTACGTCCACTTCTCTAAGACTTTCGGGCACTAAATTCTCTACAGCAATATCGCTCAATTCCATTTTTGCACCACAATCACGAGATAATATTAATGCTTTACGAGCTACATCCAATCCTGATAAGTCATCGCGCGGATCGGGTTCTGTAAATCCTTTTGCTTTAGCATCTAATACAACTTCCGAAAATTTTAGATTGCCTTTAAATGTATTGAAGATAAACGATAAAGTACCGGATAGTACGGCTTCAATTTTCAAAATTTTATCTCCTGATGTAAGCAAAGATTGTAATACTCCGATAATCGGCAAGCCTGCACCTACATTGGTTTCATACATAAATCTGGCGTTGGATTTTTTTGCCAATTCGCGCAAGCGTACATATTTCTCTTGGCTAAGTGTATTCGCTATTTTATTAGGAGTAACGATGGAAACACTTTTCTTTAATAACTTTTCATAATATTCTACTACATGTTTGCTGGCAGAACAATCCACAAAAACGGAGTTTGCAAAATTCAGGTCTATAATTTTATTGGTAAATGTATCGATACTAGAAGTTTCGCCTTTTTCATCTAAAAGCGTATCCCATTTTTTTAAATCAATACCATTACTATCAATCAACATTTTTTTAGAGTTGATGATACCTGTTACATTTATTTGGATAGATTTCTCTTTCATCAAATATTCAAACTGCTCATGGATTTGTTTTAGCAATGTTTTTCCTATTAATCCAGTAGGACCTACCAAGAAAATATTTACGGAATGTACGTCTGTTTCGAAGAAAATTTCGTGTAATGCATTTAATGCTTTTGCTTCATTGTATCGGTCAATTACTGCAGTAATATTTAGCTCAGAAGAGCCTTGTGCTATTGCTTTTACGTTGATACCATTGTTTCCAAGTGCCTTAAACATTTTTGCAGAAACCCCTGGTACGTTTGTCATGTTTTCGCCAATTACTGCAATTATAGAATTGCTGGTTTCTACCACCAAAGGAGCGATTTGTCTATTTTGAATTTCATAACGAAACTCTTCTTCTACGCTTTTTTGTGCTTTCTTAATTTCATTTGGTACAATACCGAAACATATAGAATGCTCTGACGAGCCTTGTGTAAGGAATATAATATTTATTCCCGCTCTTGATAGACAAGCAAATAAACGGGAAGCAATACCTACCACGCCCACCATTCCGGTCCCTTCCATTCGCAACATTGCGATATCCGAAATTGAAGAAATCCCTTTTATGGCATTATTTGTTTTCCCTGATACTTTGGAAATATATGTTCCTGGATGTTCGGGGTTAAATGTATTTTTGATTATCAAAGGAATGTTCTTGATGTATGCCGGTTGAATGCTTGGCGGATAAATAACTTTTGCACCGAAATGCGACAATTCCATGGCTTCTTTATACGACAATGTAGGAATAGTAAATGCTTGCTCAACCCTTCTAGGATCTGCAGTTAATACGCCATCTACATCTGTCCATATTTCAATGGCATCTGCTTTGAGGGCAGCGCCAAAAATTGCTGCTGTATAATCTGAGCCTCCACGCCCTAAGGTAGTTACGTTTCCATGTTCATCACTTCCAATAAATCCGGTAATTACAGCAGTCCCGTTTAAAACATCAAAGTAATCAAGAATATTTTTATTAGTTTTCTCTAAGTTTACTTTTGCAGATAAATAGTTGGTATCTGTTCGTATAAGATTAATAGCATTTACATACACGCCTTGCAAGCCAGCACTACGCAATGCACCTGCAACGATAAAAGAAGAAAAGCGTTCACCATAAGAAACTAGTTGTGCTAATGTTTTATCAGACAGTTCCCCCAATAAATTAATTCCTTTCAAGATATCTTCTACACGCACCATGCTTTCTACAAACTCTTCCAGCATCACATTTTTAATATCAGAAACTGTAATCAATTCTTCGATTGCAATTCGGTGTCTTTCTCGGAAATTTTCAAATATTTCTAAATAGGTGGTGTTATCTTTTTTCTCTGCAAGTTTTCCTGCATTAATCAACTGATCTGTTACTTTGCTAAAAGCAGAGCAAACCAATGCTACTTCTTCCCCATTCTCTTTTTCGCTTCGTATTATTCCGATAATACGTTTTATATTTTCTACTGAACCAACGGATGAACCGCCGAATTTAAATACTTTCATCTATAAAATTAAATATTATATGTTACAAATACTATACGAAAACTAATTCGCATTAAACAAAAATAGTGAAACAAGGCAAATAAACTAAGCTAATGGTATTGATTAAGACGTTAAGGATTAATTAAATGTATAATCTACGGCAGAAAAAACGACAAATAAATATAATTTAATCAGAAATGATGAAATAAAAAAAGTCGGACAATAAAAATGTCCGACTAGAAGCAACGCCGCCAAACCCCAATAATAAAAGGCAGCATTCTCTCTATAAATAGTAAATTGGTGTAAATTTTTATTCGATAGCGTGTATAAGTTGTTTATTTATTGGGAAAAATTCCGGATTGATTTTTCATTAACCAATCCGGATATAGAACTCATCAACCCCAATAAAAAGATGAGTTCTTATCATTTCATTTATTTAAAATCCTACGGACGGGCAAAATATAGGTTTTACAGGTTTTACGTGTTCTTTAAAAAACAAACCTGAGTAAGAAATAGAAACTTCGCCGCCACCATTAAATCGGCTTACTTTAGTTAATTTTGAAACATTTATATCATAATTAACTGTTATGTTCATTCCTTTGTATTCTAATTTCATTGCGGGTACTACGGCATCATTTACTCTATAATATGCGCCGAAACTAATGGCTAATGCTTCTCTTCTATTTCGCATCAAACCGTATCTTGCTAATGTACCGAACATGATTTCCATATTTGGCCCTTGGTGCTGAAAAATTGCAGATGGCAACATGGACCAATTTTCTTTTATAGAAACTTCTCCGCCTACTAATGCAGTATATCGGGTGTATAATCTGTTCTCGTGTCCTGCGTAGAAAGACACATTTGGGCGGGTGACGTTAAATACAGAAAAGCTTGCATAAAAATTATTGTGAGCTTTTGGCGAGTAAGAATACAAACCTCCAATACCTAAGTTATAGTTAAGTTGTTTGGTGCGCAATCCATTTTCTCCTGGATTGATATTTTGATCAAATCCATCAAAGCCATTGAATTGATTTCCAAAAGTCGCTTTGGTAATATCGAAATTTCGATAGGCTAAACTATTCTGAAACCCTACGCCGATAATATGTTGGCGGCGAACATCGAGCACTTGTAAAAAAGAAACGTTTACATTAAAATTAGTTGTACTAAAGTTTGTAGAACCCGCTCTATCATGAACAATATCTACACCAACGCCGACAATAGAATTTGGTTTTTTATTTTTCACTAAAGATAGTTGTGCTGTTGCACCAATAGTTTGAAAGGGTTTAGAAACGCTACTCCATTGGTTTTTATAGTTCGCAGCTACAAAATAATCATTATTAAAGAAGCCCGTAAATGCAGGATTTACATAAGATGGTACAGCATAGAACTGCGAAGAATTGATGTCTTGAGATTTTGCTTCGTACGCAAGCGCAAGCAGCAAAAGTCCTAAAATAATATTTCTCATGGGGTTAAAAATTAGGGTTTAAAAATTATGTTTCTGTAGGTTTATTTTTGGGTTTTATCTTAATAAAGTAATATCTCCTTTTTTAATAGTTCGCTCTCCGTTAATACATTCTACATCCATGTAATATACAAATACGCCTGGGTTGAGTTCTTGTCCTTTATATGTTCCATCCCAGCCAATATTGGAAGGATCGTTGGTTTCAAAAACTAATTGTCCCCAACGATTAAAGATGCGCACTTCTTTTACAGAAGCTACTCCTGGCCCAAATACTTTCAACACATCATTTTGCCCATCGCCATTAGGCGTAAAAGTATTCGGAACATATACTATTTTTCCTGCACAATCTTCAATTACTTTTATTCGAAGACGATCTGTTGCCTTACAGCCGTATTCTGTAACCGCAGTCACATTATAAAAAGTATCTACTTCGGGAGATGCCATTGGCGTTGCACAATTTGTACAAGATAATTTATAATCCGGGCTCCAAACATAGCTGACTGTATTGGTTGAACTAGCATCTATTTGCACCTCTTGCCCTTTAATAATTATATGACCAACTCCTGCTGTTACTTTAGGTAGTGGTTTTACATTTACTGTCACTGGTAGTTTTTGCATTTGGCATTTTCCATTTTCTACTATTGCATAATAAGTGGCATTACTTTTAGGATAAGCATTAGGATCTAAAGAATGAACATCAGAAAGCGTAGGTGAAGCTACCCAAGTAATTTTTGAAGTATTTAAAGAAGTATTTTCTGCCAACGCATGTAACTGTACTGTATCGCCGATGCAAATATTCGTATCTGGGAAAGCGCGAGCGTTTAATAGTGTTTTCACGGTAACGTTTACGGTGTCATACACTGGGCATTGTGGGTAGTTATAGGCTTTAACAATATAGCGGGTAGAAGTATCTGGTTTTGCTGTTACACTTTGAGTATTGTAAGCACTCAATGTATTTTTAGGAAACCATTCTACTTTTACAGGATTGCCTTCTAAATTCAATTCAATTTCTTCACCTTTACAAATTAATTTATCACTGATTGAAGTGATAACTGGACGGTCGTAAACATTAATAGTTACACTATCTTTCACAACACAGCCGTAGGTGTTATCTGCGTAAAAATTAATTTTATATTTTCCTTTACCAATTGGGAAAAAAGTATCACCTACTCCTTTTATTATAGCATTTGAAGTATCGGTATAAGTCCAGAAATGGCTTTTTAATGGTGAATTATAAGAAGTATAAACTGAATCATTTAGGGCAATTCTTCCGCCACCTTCACACACTACATTTCTATCCACTCCAAAATAAGGAATCATACGGGCTACATTAATTTTCTTTTTAGAAATAATATTCACCGTGCAGCCATAATCATCTTTAAGCACTAATGTTGGAGTAAATTCACCTTCACGTTTATAAGCATACGTAGTTTGCGTAGCTAAGGTTCTATCTGATTTAGTATCACCGTTACCAAAGTCCCAAATAGTAGTGGTCGTATTTTTGAAATGCGCATTAAAAGTAACTCCTAATGGTGCACAACCCGAATCCGGCATAAAGGAGAAATCGCCTCTTGGGCCAGCAACGATGATGTAGCGTGGTTTGAAAACTGTATCTACACAATTATTAGTATCGCGAACAATCAATTTCACATCGAAAGAATCCGAAACAGTATAGACACCTTGTGGTTTAGTGTTATTGTCATTACTGGAGTTTCCATTACCAAAGTCCCACTGTATGCTAGTTAGTTGTAAATTTGAAGGATTTTGAAGTTGGAAATTTGTAATTAAATCTGGACAAGTTTTAAAGGTTGGCGTTGCTGTGAAATTGACATGTATATTTTTAATTTTTACGAAACCAGGTTTTGTCATTGTATTTACACAACCTTTGCCATCGGTTACAGTAAGTTTTACAGTGTAATTATTTTCGCGAGAATACGTATGCGTAGGGGTTCTTTCTACTGATGTAGTTCCATCACCAAAATCCCATAAATACGTAGCTGCATTATCTGATGATTTATTAATAAATTGGATAGGTTTGCCACCACAAATTCCATTTTCACTTACATCAAAATCTGCTTTTACATCAGATACTGTTACATTTTTTGTTATAGAATCTTTGCAACCCATTTGGTTTTCCACTACCAACTTTACGGGAAATGTACCCATTGCATTATAGGCATGAGAAACCGCATCACCGGCAGCGACTGCGCCATCGTCAAATTTCCATTTATAAGATATTATATCTGAATTTTTAGAGACACTAGTATCTTTGAAACTAAAAGTTGCAGGTACGCAACCACTGGCTTTGTCAAAATTAAAATCAGGTTTTACGCCCAATACGGTAATCGTATCTTTTTGGGTAGATTCTAATACACAGCCATTGCTATATTTTACAAACATCTTTACTACAAATTTTCCTTCATTGAAATATTTTGCATCATACGTATCTCCAAATACTAAAGTTCCATTTCCAATATCCCAAAGATATGCTACAATATTAGTATCTAATTGAGCGGTAAGTTTGACAGTTAATGGTTTACAACCAAGATGATTGGAAACAGAAAATTTGAAAGAATCAACATTAGAGAATTTAATCAATTTAGACAAAGTGTCCGTACAACCAGTAGAGTCATTATGCACCACCAATGATGCTGTTACTTGTGTTAAATTTCCTGTATAGGTATGCGAAATATTTTTATCCATAGTAGAGATAACTGTTCCATCGCCGAAATCCCAAGTAGCAGATGTATGTCCTTTAGATAAATTTGTAAAATCTACTTTTGGGCTATTGCAAGTAGAAGAAGAGCTAAACGCTGCTTTAGGGTAAGCCACAAAAATTTCTTGAATATCCAAGGTATCTCTACATGTATTATTAATTGCAATTAATTGCACCTGAAATGTTTTTGGTTGAGATGGATCTTGATAGATATGAGTAGTATTTCTGCCTTCGCCTGTGCCATCGCCGAAAATCCAAACAAACTCTGTGGTTGGGATACCACCTGTAGCATTAAACGTTACAGTTTCTTTTCGTACACATACTTTATCGTAATCCATAGTACCGTTGAATGGATATTTTGCTCCTACTTTGATAGGTCCAATTGTTGCATTTAGAGAAGCACAATCTGAATAAGAAACTGTTACACTCACCATATAATCGCCGGTAGCAGTATAGGTATGCACAGGATTTTCACCCGTACCCGTTGTGCCATCACCAAAATTCCAAACTATACTTGTAGGTGTCCAATTATGCGTCAAATTTGCATTGAAGAAAACAGTTAAATTTTTACAACCCTCTTTTTTATCTGCCGAAGGATTCAACCGATCTGGTCCTATCCAAATATATTGTGGCATATTTTTTACATCTTCACATCCGTTTGCTGCGGTAGCTATTAATTTTACGTCATAAGAACCATCACTTGGCAAACTAATGGAAGGTGTGGCACTAGTAGATGTTGTGAAAAATCCATTAGGACCTGTAATTATCCATTTATATGTAGCCGCATCTTTTGATGCATTTGAAAAATTAACGGTAAATGGCTTACAAGATTTTAATTGGTCGGCAGCAAAATCGGCAGTCGGTGCTAAATTTACAGTCACTTGTTGTGTCATAGAATCACGGCAGCCTTCCGAGTTTGTAGCTGTTAAGTTTACAGTATATTTTCCAGGTGTAGCATAAGAAATTGTAGGAAATACAATAGTAGAGGTTGTTCCATTACCTAAATTCCAATTGCAAAATATTGGAGATAAAGAAGAACTCACTGAAGGTAATACTGACACATTGGTACAAATTGGAGTCGGAACACTTGCATTAACTATAAATTTTTGAAGTTTAATAGCATTGTTAATTGTTTTTGTTGCTGTACAATTGTTTTGATCTTTTACGGTAAGCGATACATTATACGTACCTGGTGCATTATAATTATATACTGGATTAGGAATAGATGAATTATCGCCATTGCCAAAATTCCAGGTGTAGGTAACTGGAGAAGTAGAAGTAACTGTACTTTGAAAATTTACTGGAAAAGGAATCAAGCATGATTCATTTTTATTAGAAGTAAAATCCACTGTGGGTGCTGTAGCTTTTTGAATAAAATCTTTAACGGTCAATGTATTTTTACAACCATTTGCATCTGTTACTATCAATGAAACGGCAAGGTTTCCACTAAATGTATAAGTATGTAAAGGGGATTGAGTAGTTTCTGTTCTACCATCTCCCATATCCCACAACCAGCTTTTTATAGGTGCGTCGCCTTGCGTTGATAAATCTTTAAACTGTACATTAAAGGGTACACAACCGGAACGAGGAGCTGCATCAAATTTTGAAGCAGGATCTTTAAAAACAGTAACTGTTTTAGACACGGTAGAAGTCTGACCTCCTTTAAAAATAGTAAGTTTTACAGTGTAAGTACCGGGCTGGTTAAAAATTGCACTCGGGTTGCAATTGTCAGAAGTATTGCCGTTTATTCCTAAATCCCAAAAGCAGCTATCTTGATTTCCTGTAGAGGTATTCGTAAAAGTAACATACAAAGGCGCACAGCCTTTATCTTTACTCAAACTAAAGTTAGCTGCCAACTGGGCGTGTACATTAGTTACTGCTCCAAATACAAGAGCCAGAACTAAAGTAATAGTATAAGAGTTCTCTTTAGAAGACCGAATGAGTCTTCGCAGAATGCGATATGAAGAATACATGAAACATGGGGTTTTTATGTAATGCAAGTTTACACAACATTTTTCATATTGTCAATAGCAGATTAAAAAAAAGTTAAGAAAAATGATTTTTATTGATTTAGAACAAGTATAATATATTAAATTCATGCAAAAATACTTAGTCAATGAAAGGAGTTTGTTTATTGTCTTCAATCCCAATGCGCAGCGAACCGACAGACCGTGCTGAAATGGTAAATCAGGTAATTTATGGGGAAACATTCGACATTCTTATACAGGAAGTAAAATGGAGTAAAATAAAATTACACCATGATAATTATATAGGCTGGATAGACAACAAACAATGGAAAATTTTTGTAGGTAAAAAACAATCTATAAAAAACTTACATTTCGTATCCTCGCATTTTAGCAAAAAAAACAGGCAGATTTTGCCGGCAGGAAGTATAATTAATTTTATAGAAACCGATAACAGCAAAACAGTTTTACAAACTGCAAAATTATTTTTGAATACTCCTTACCTATGGGGCGGCAGAACATGTATGGGTATCGACTGCTCCGGATTTACACAAATAGTTTTCCGAATTCATCATATTTTTTTATTGCGAGATGCATATCAACAAGCCTCACAAGGAAAGAAAATTAGTCTTAAAAATATTGCATCTAATGATTTAGTTTTCTTCCTAAATAAAGAGGGAAAGATTATACATGTTGGCATAGCCATAAAAGAAAAAAATACCCTAAAAATCATACATGCTTCTGGGAAAGTACGGATAGATAAACTAGATGAAAAAGGAATTTATAATGAAGAAACTCAAATGTACACGCATCAATTGCATTCTATAAAACGAGTGATGAAATGATAAAAATATTAACCACAACACAAATAAGAGATGCAGATGCTTATACTATTTTGCAAGAGCCAATTTCTTCTATTCAATTAATGGAGCGTGCCGCAAATGCATTTGTACAACAATTCCTACAAGATTTTCCAAACACAGATAAACCTATAATAGTTATTTGTGGAAATGGAAATAATGGTGGAGATGGATTGGCAGTAGCAAGACTTTTAGCCGCAAGAAAGTATAATGTAAAAGCGTTTATTTTACCTTCTGAAAATTATTCAAAAGATTGTAAAACCAACTTGAATAGTTTTAAAAAACAGTTGAAAAAAAACATAAAAACTATAAGCTCTGTAGATTTCATTAGCTCATATACTCCAGATACAATTATTATAGATGCAATTTTCGGTACTGGCTTGAACAAGCCTATTTTAAAAGGCTCTTTGGCGTATAATATTATTGACACCATAAATAAACTCGCCTTCAAAGCTGTTATTTCAGTAGATATTCCAAGTGGATTATTTGCGGATAAAAATACAACTGAAATTTCTATAAATGCTACAAAAACTTACACTTTTCAATTTCCAAAATTAGCTTTCCTATTTCCTGAAAACAGCAAAAGTGTCGGCAGTATAGAAATTTTAAATATACAACTACATCCCGATTTTATACAACAGGCAACTACATCTTACTTTTTAACACAAGAAAAAGACATCTCAGCAATATTAAAACCACGTGCTAAATTTTCACATAAAGGCACTTTTGGGCATGTTTTAATTATAGCGGGAAGTTATGGAAAAATGGGCGCAGCCATTCTATCCAGTAAAGCTGCTTTACGCAGCGGCGCAGGGTTAGTAAGTGCATATATTCCTGCGTGCGGTTACACAATATTTCAAACGGCATTTCCCGAAGCGATGTGCATAACCGACAAACAACAAAAACAACTCAGTTCATTTCCAAATACTGACAATTATAATGCTATCGCTATTGGCCCTGGAATTGGAACATCAAATACGACAACAAAAGCATTTATAAAATTTATCAAACGCCTCAAAACACCAGTAATCATTGATGCTGACGGATTGAATATTTTAGGTAAACAAAAATCCATTTTAAAATTGCTCCCCAAAAATACCATACTCACCCCACATCCAAAAGAATTTGAAAGATTAGTAGGGAAATGGAAAAATGACTTTGAGCGATTAAAATTACAACAAGAATTTTCAAAAAAACATCAAGTAATTATCATTTTAAAAGGCGCAAACACTAGTATTACCGATATAGATGGCACCGTATATTTTAATACTACCGGAAATGCAGGTATGGCTACCGGTGGCAGCGGTGATGTACTAACAGGAATACTTGTAGGGCTCTTGGCACAAGGCTACTCTCCTATGCACACTGCAATGATAGGCGTGTATTTACATGGCTTATCGGGCGACATTGCACTTAAAATACAAAGTATGGAAAGCCTTATCGCTTCAGATATAATTGAGCATTTGGGAAGTGCATTTAAAACGATACAATAATTTATGCAAAACAAAAAAAATATAGTAATCCTAACCGGTGCAGGCATTAGCGCAGAAAGTGGAATAAAAACATTTAGAGATAGCGATGGACTATGGGAAAATCATCGTATTGAAGATGTAGCAACTTTTGATGCTTGGCAACGCAATTGTGAATTAGTATTAGATTTTTACAACCAAAGAAGAAGGCAACTGCTAACTTGTGCACCCAATGAAGCGCATAAATTATTAGTAAAATTAGAAGAAAAATACCATGTGCAAATCATCACACAAAATGTAGATGACCTACATGAACGTGCAGGTTCTACAAATGTCTTGCATTTACATGGCGAACTATTAAAAGTGCGCAGCACTTTAGATGAAAATTTAATTTACGAATGGCATACAGATTTAAACATCGGTGATAAATGCAATAAAGGCGCACAACTCCGACCTCATATTGTATGGTTTGGCGAGCAAGTCCCTATGATGGAAGCAGCAGGAAAAATAGCTGCGAAAGCAGATATATTTATTATGGTTGGAACTTCCTTAGTGGTATATCCGGCAGCGGGGTTGGTACATTACACCGATTTTACAGTACCAAAATATGTTATAGACCCCAATCGTCCAGCTATTTCGAATATGCAAAATGTAGAATATATTACCGAAAAAGCAAGTATCGGCGTGCATGCATTAGTTGACAGATTAATGGAGGATTAAAAAAATTATCTGTTGTTTTTTATAAAAAATTGCACTCCCGCACCTCCTGTATTTCCATTTTTATCAATGCCCAAAATATTCATATAAGCCAGTGTATCGGCATTCAGAGAGAAACCGATTTTTTTATCTATAGAAAAAGTGCCGACAGTTGCATTTCCAGTTTCTGTGTATAGCAACGCTTTGGAATAAAAATTGTACAGAATAATTTTATACGTTGATAAATTTTTATCAGCAATGGTCGCTTGCACAGCAATAGAATCTGAAAGATACACCGTATCATTTGCCATAGGCAATGCAATACTTACAGACGGCGGGTTAGATTCATTTTTTTTGCACGATGACAAAAGACAAAAAAGAAATATTAAGTAGTAATAAATTCTCATAACAATACGAAGCTAATTTAGGTAAAAAAACTATCTTTAATATCCACTTAAAAATTATGCAAAATTAAAAATCATGAAATTGCAACTAAAATTTGAAATCAACTATACTTGCTTCGACAAATATGAAGATGCGCCCGAAATCTATCAGCAGCTAATAACAGAGGCACGTGAAGCCAAAAAAGCTGCTTATGCGCCCTATTCAAATTTTAATGTAGGTGCAGCATTGCTACTCAATAATGGAAAAATTATCCATGGTAGCAATCAGGAAAATGCAGCTTATCCAATAGGGTTTTGCGCGGAACGTACTGCCCTTAGTGCTGCGGCGTCTTTAGCCGCTCACGAAAAAATTAAAGCCATTGCCATCACTTGCAGTAGTGCAAACAATCCGGTATTAAAACCGGCTGCACCTTGCGGAATTTGCAGGCAAACTATTTTTGAAGCAGAGTGCAAACACCATCAAGATATCGAAGTGATATTAATGGGAGAAAGCGGACCGATTTATATTTTTAAAAGCATAAAGGATTTGCTGCCTTTACATTTTGATGCTGATTTTTTATAACTTATAAATTTGCCGGACAAGCATAAAATTTATTAGTACCAAACTCTTGGTTGTTTACAATAATTTTATCGATATGCTTTGCCGATTTTGACAAACAAACAATAAAACCTTTAGTTGTTTTTGTTTCGCCAGGTTTATAATTTCCATTTACCAATGCTTGCGTAGCTTGAAAAACAGGCGTAACCTTTTCTGTTTGTGCAGGTTCCATAAAACTATAAATAGAGCCGAATGACAATGGGTATTGTGAGAAGAATGGCTTAGATGCTGTTTCAGTTCCGTACATTTTAAATGACACAAATAATGCTTCGGAAGGCGTAGCCCCTAATTTAATTTCGGCAGAAGTGGTATTAGTTGCTTTTATTTCTACCTCCGCTAATTCATACAACCAGCGTTGTGCGTTATCTTCGGGAATCACAACGTTTACACCTCGCGGAATAGCGAACCTATTTATTTTCAGAAATGAAATTTTCATACCATTATTCAGTATAACTTCATTTGGTGTATTTTGAAAAGTATAATCTTTAGTGTCTGTTGTGAAATTTGCGTATTGTAGTGAATCTGTTTTTCTCTTTTCAGCTTTTATATCTTTTACTGGAGCTGCTGATTTATTATCACCTCCTTTGGCAGCAAAAATACCGACAAAAAAAAGAGCAATTGTAAATAAGGGGGAGCTTAGTTTTTTCATAAAATAATTTTTGATGTTATTAAATGCAATTTACAAATAAAATGACAAGTAAGCTTTGCTATATTTACAAAAAAATACAACAATATGGCACGGCGATTTTTATTTATGCTTATTTATTTTATTCCATTTTTAGCGCTTGCTCAGCAAGATAGTTTATGGAATCAAATACATGCAATTGCACAAAATGCACAAGGAAAAGTTTGTGTATCGGCACGTATAATTGAAGACAGTACAACTGTTCAATATTATGGAGATGAATTATGCCCGATGCAAAGTGCCTTTAAATTCCCTATTGCCTTAGCGATATTAAACCGCATCGACAAAAAAGAATTTACGTTAGATTATAAAATTCACATTACCCCAAAAGACTTAATTGGATACAACAATAGCCTTGCCCGCGATTCGTTTCAGAACGGCAATATCAATGTTACTTTCAATAACTTAATTCGATATATGTCCATCTACAGCGATAATATAGCATGCGATGTATTGCTTCATCATCTTGGAAAACCAAAAGCAGTTTCAAAGTATATTAACAAATTAGGCATTGATGATTTCAACATTAAATACAGTGAAAAGACGATGGGAAAGAAATGGCAAAACCAATATCAAAATTATAGTTCTGCCAATGCAATGACGAATATACTTGTTCAGTTTTATTTACAGAAAATATTATCGCCAACTAATACCGATTATTTGTATCATGTAATGACAGAAACGCAAACTGGAAAAGATAGAATTGTAAAATTACTGCCAATCGGAACCGTAGTTGCCCATAAAACCGGTACTTCCGGCACGGAAAATGGGATTAGAGCAGCGGTAAATGATTGTGGTATAATAACGCTCCCGAATGGAAAACACCTTGCGCTCACCCTATTTATTAAAGACAGTAAAGCAGATATAACAATAGCAGAAGCTACGATAGCGCAGATTGCAAAATTATTATTTGATACATTTAGTCGTTGAAAAAAGCGAGGCTGCCTAAAGGCAGCCTCGCAGGAAATTAACTAACTATATGGAGTTTAGTTTGCTTTGGTAAGTTCTAAATTTACTTTAATACTTACTTTTTTTCCGATAGTAAGCCCACCTGCTTCCATTACACCGTTATATTTTAGTCCGAATGTATATCTATCTATATCACCGGTTACTATAATTCCTGTTCTCATTAAACCATAAGGATCTTTAACAATACCGCCAAATTTTGCATTTAAAGTTACTGTTTTTGTAATGCCATGCAAGGTAAGATCGCCTGTTACTTTATATATTTTTCCATTAACCTTTGTAAACTTTTTAATAACAAAATTCATAGTTGGATATTTCTCTACTTCAAAAAAGTCTGCGCCTCTCAAGTGAGCATCCCGTTTTTCATTATCGGTATTTATACTTTTCAAAGCTACTGTAAAAGTTCCTGTCGCATCAGAAAAGTCAGGTTTATCTGCTTTTACCTCTGCGCTGAAATCTGTAAATTTTCCGGTAACTTCAGAAACTACCATGTGGTCAACGCTGAAAGAAACAGAAGAATGCGATTTGTCTAAATTCCATACTGTTTTTGGGGTTTGTGCTTGCAAAGTAAGTGCACTTACGAATGCCATTAATACTACTGATAATTTTTTCATGTACTATATTTAATAATTAATAATGTTGTTTTATAATTTTCAATGAGTTTAAACACATTGAATTACTAATACAAATTTGATACCGCAAAGTTCAGTAAACAACCTTATTTATTTAATGATGTAGCTTAATAAATAAACTTAACCTAAGTTAAGTTTACAGACTGCTATTTTTTTTGAGATTGTTGGCGACGTATCCTACTCAACGATTCGGGTTTGATACCTAAATAAGAAGCTATTTGATGGTTAGGAACACGTTGTTCGATTTGCGGATATCGCTGAACAAAATCACTATATCGTTCGGCAGCACTTTTAGACATGGAAGACAAAACTCTACGAGATAAAGCAATAAGTGCATTTTGCATCAATAAGCGGAAATAGCGTTCCATTTTTGGAATTTTTGTATATAAATCTTCCATGCATTTATGGTCAAAAATATAGAGTTCGCTATCTTCCAATGCGTCAATATTATATTGTGATTTTTCGCCGGTATAAAAACTATAAATGTCGCCAACCCACCAATCCTCTGGGGCAAACTGCACGATATGCTCTACCCCATTTTCATCAACTTCATATACTCGTAAACAGCCTTTTACTACAAATCCCTGAAACCTACACACATCGCCTTCTTGCAGTAAATACTGGCGTTTTCGGAGTTTTTTGACTTGCAATATAGACAACAAATACTCAATTTCCTCCGGTGTGAGTTCTATGAATCTAGCTAGATTTTTAAGCAGAATATTCTGAGACATAATATATAAATAATCGAGTCACGCAAAGGAATCTCCCCCTACGTTCTCACGGAACCGTGCGTGACAGTCTCCCGTCACACGGCTCTTCATGTTAATAAATCACTCAAATATATAATTGT
>CAZXRF010000044.1:23267-23814 GCA_964642875.1 uncultured Chitinophagales bacterium
TGCAATCATGTGATATTATAAAATTGTTTAAGGATATACCAATAACCAATGTGCAAATAAATTAGGGCGTTCTTTGTATTTAGTTTTCAGACACCTGACCGATGTCACTTTTTTATTAGCAGCGTCTCGCAAAGCGGACTCTGCGGTATGTTACGCAGCTTACAACATCGCAGCTTTTCCAACACACTGACACTTTGCTGGGAAAAGAGTGTCTAAATTCCAAAAAAGTTTATAAATTGCTTTTTTAAGTTGGTTATTCGTATGCGGCCAGAGACCGACTGAACTAATAGGCACAAGTCGTCCTACAGAAGACCTGCGCCAGAATGGTAAATAATTCTAAATAAGAAATTGGATTTTTGAATCCTTTAATTATTTCATCGTTTGTATTCATATGTTATGTATGTGAAAATTCTTTTTAATCCTCGATAATCAGCATTGCTTAATATAGTCAATTATTGTCATCATTGTTTGCTTTTTGAGTTACTTACAAGTTGTCTTACTATTTTACTCATTTGTTCATTCAAATTTTCAATGGTTACTTTAGCAT
>CAZXRF010000045.1:0-21993 GCA_964642875.1 uncultured Chitinophagales bacterium
GACGCGCGTTTGAATATCGTAAAGCAGCAAAATTTGCACGTTGGGACAGAATGGCAAAAGCCTTTACACGGGCAGGAAGAGAAATAGCGATGGCTGTAAAATCCGGCGGTGCCAGCCCCGATACCAACGCTAATTTACGCCGTGCAATACAAAATGCGAAAGCTGCACAAATGCCAAAAGACAGAATTGAAGCTGCCATCAAACGAGCTTCATCTACCGATACGAAAGGATTTAGTGAGGTTGTATATGAAGCAATGGGGCCGCATGCTACAGCAATTGTAATTGAAACAGCTACGGATAATCCAACTAGAACTGTTGCTAACCTGCGTGCTATTTTAAATAAAAACGGAGGTTCGATGGGTACACAAGGTATGCACGATTTTATTTTTGAACGCAAAGGTGTTTTTAAAATCTCAGCGGCAAATCAAGATGCTGATGAATTGGAATTAGAGTTAATAGATGCCGGCTTAGATAGTTTAGAAAAAGATGAAGAAGGACATTTGATATTATACACTAAATTTTCAGATTTTGGTTCTTTGCAAAAAGCATTAGAAGAACGTAATATTGAAGCTATAAGCGCAGAGTTACAGCGTATCCCGACGATACATAAAGAATTAAATGAAATTGAAACAGATGATGTTTTAGAGTTGGTAGATAAACTGGAACAAGATGATGATGTCCAAACGGTATTTCACAATTTAGCATAATTCACTTTATTTTATAAAATTTGCATTCGTTTATTTTTTACTCGGAAATAAATACTATTTTCGTTTAAATAATTAAATCCATGAAAGCAGAAATAAAAAAAATATATGAAGCACATGTTGCTTTCGAGTTAGAGCAGTTTGATAAAAAACACCTAAAACCAAATATTAAAGAAGAAATTTCTGCTGTTTGGAAATGGTTAGACGCTGTAAGATTAAATGATGTTGCCTCCGTAGATAAAGTGATAGCCTTTGAAGAACGTAATATCAAAGATCGCAAACTGACCAAACATCAAAAGGAATATATAGTTGATTTATCTAATTCCATTCATCATTTAGCGTTAAAAAGCAAACACACTGTTGCTGATTTTTTAAGTGAAGAATCTTTTAATGAAATTGCAGATAAAATAATTGAGCAACGAGAATTGCGAGAAAAAATTATTAAAGATATCGTTCAAAACCCCTTTTACGGAGAAATGATTGCAGATACATTATATGATGGTATTAAATCTTTTGCAGCGCAAAGCGGTCCGAGTAACGAAACAGTAGGCGGCTCTCTTTTTAATTTAGGGAAAGGAATTTTAGGAGCTGCACTTTCTGGAGTTTCCGATACAATTGATAAGAATATCAAAAAATTTATTGCAGATAACTTACAAAAATCTATTGCTAAAAGTGAACGTACATTAAAGGAAAAACTAAATGACGCACAGCTGAAGAAAATGGCTAGAAATATTTGGTCTAAATTGGAAGATACAGACGTGAAATATTTAGCAAAAGGCATAAAATTAACCAATGAAGACCGAGAATCCATTGTACATTCTGTAGAAAAAGCAGTACAAGCTGCCATCCAAAGTGAGCCGGTTTCAGAATTAAACGAACATATTATAAATCACTTCTTTGAACATTCAGGTAAAAAATCTATCGTACAAATTTTAGAAGACAATGGTATCACTGAAAAAATTGTGATAAAAGAAGCGGAAGAATTTATTATTCCATATTTAGAAAAAGCCGCAAAAGATGGTTTCTTGAAAGAAAGAATTGAGGCACGTTTAGAAAAATTCTATAATACGTTATAAATTTAGTACTGAACTTTATGATGCAAAATCCCAATGTTGCATAATTGGAAGTGTAAGCATTGCTATAAATAATGCTAATAGCATTAACACGATATTTACTATAAGTAAAGGATACTCTTTCCGCTTATAATGCGTGTACGCTGCACCTATCATTACTATTGCAATGCCTAAGGCAGCAAGAGGAGAGAGATAATATCCATGACCGAACATTTTTGGTATTATTAGTATTAATGCCAAAACTATTTCGCCTAATCCCAATGCTTTAATTTGTTCTTGAGTGTAATCTTCCGCCCATTTTCCAGCAGTTGCTATCACTTTTTCTTTCGATTGGAAAAGCTTAGAAGCTCCTGACAAAAGAAAAATAAATACTAATATTCCCCTAATAATCCAAAGTGTCGTATTCATAATTTAATTTTTACAAATTGTTCGTTCGTGCAAATGCAAAGATATACCACGCATTGTGGATAATTTTATAAATATATCCTTATCACACATTCTATTTTTGTTTAAACAAATAATATGCTCACATTGTTTCATGGAACTGCACGTCCAAATAGCAATTCTGAAAAAATTGCAATGATTTATGATAAATTACTTTGGGAAATGAATATTCCTCATCATTTTTTTTCATTACAAGATGCTCCCGAAACTATTTTTAATAAAACTTTCCATTCTCCAAAACATCCCGATTTAGCAGAGATAGAACAGAAAATACTAATTCCCACTACAAAATACATGTTTATTATTCCTGAATACAATGGCAGCTTTCCGGGCATGTTTAAGGGATTTATAGACGCCTCAGATGTAAAAGCTTGTTTTCATAATAAAAAGGCTAGTTTGACTGGGGTAGCAGAAGGTAGAGCAGGAAATTTACGCGGTATGGAACACCTTACTAATATTTTCAACCATATAAAAATGGATGTGCTGCATTATAAAATTCCCATCTCGCAAGTACATCTTTTATTAGATGAAAATGGTAGATTACAAAGCAATGAAGTTATTGAAAGAATACAACAACAGATAAAATTATTTATGGAATTTTAAATCTATTCTATGAAATTAAAATATAGCTTTTTTTTGCTCCCCATAATAATTGTTACCACCATTCGATGTAATAATGGAATAAACAATAAACGAGATGTTTTTCACATGAATATCTCTGCAGGTTTGACTTCATTAGACCCTGCTTTTTCCAAAGACCAAGCAACAATGTGGTGCGACAACCAAATCTTTAATGGATTGGTGCAAATAAACGAGAAATTAGAAGTAGAACCCTGCATTGCAAAAAGTTGGAAAATCAGCAATGATGGTTTGACGTATGAATTTATCTTACGAAATGATGTTTACTTTCACGACGACGAATTATTCCCAAACGGTAAAGGAAGAAAAGTGGTGGCTTCGGATTTTGCATATTCCTTTAATCGATTAATAGATTCTACTGTTGCCTCTACGGGTGGTTGGTTGTTTAATGATAAAGTAGATAAAAATAATCCGTTTGAAGCATTGAACGATACAACATTTATTATACATTTAAAATTTCCATTTCATCCCATGTTGGGAATGTTGACGTTGCAATATTGCGCTGTAGTTCCCAAAGAAGTTGTTGAACATTATGGTAAAGATTTCCGTTCGCATCCAGTAGGCACTGGGCCGTTTAAATTAGTGCGTTGGGAGGAAAATAATGTGCTGATATTGACCAAAAATGAAAACTATTTTGAACGGGATACTTCCGGTATTAAATTACCTTACTTAAAAGGAGTACGTGTTAGTTTTGTGGCAGATAGAGGCACGGAATTTCTACAATTTTCACAAGGAAAATTAGACTTTATTACTGGCTTAGATGTTTCTTATAAAGACAAGCTATTATCGAGAACAGGGGAGTTACTACCCGAGTGGAAAGATGAAATTGTATTTGAAAAAATGCCGTATTTGAATACAGAATATTTAGGAATATCAATGGGGAAACAGCCGTGTGAAGCATTGAAAAACAAAAAAGTAAGGCAAGCCATTAATTATGCAATCGACCGAAAAAAAATGATTGCATATTTAAGAAATGGTATCGGTGTATCTGCAGAAAATGGAATAATCCCCAAAGGCGTACCCTGCTTTGATGATATAGCAGTGAAAGGATATACTTATGACGTAGCAAAAGCCAAACAATTATTGATAGAAGCAGGATATCCGAATGGGAAAGGCATTGGAGAGCTAAAAATATTTTCTAATCCTACCTATAATGATTTAATTACAAATATATCGAATGAGTTAGCAAATATTGGTATTACGTGTAAAATTGAAAATACACCAGCTACTTTTTTGCGTGAAGCGATGCGTAAGAATGAAGTAGAGTTTTTCCGTGCGTCTTGGATTGGCGATTATCCCGATGGGGAAAATTACTTAGCATTATTTTACAGTAAAAATGGTGCGCCGCCGAATTATACTTTCTATAAAAATCTGGAATATGATAAATTATACGAAGCTGCAATGAAGGAGACAGAATTAGATAAAACATGCGAGCTATATCATAAAATGGAGCAAATAATTATTGAGGATGCACCTGTAGTGCCTTTGTTTTATGATGAAGTAACACGATTTATTCATAAAAATGTTACAGGATTAAAACCCAATGCCATGAATCTTGTAATATTGAAAGAAGTGAAAATTAATTAATTTTATTATAAATTGATACTACTTAGAAATGATTACCAATATTATTAAAGACAAATCCACAAAACTATTTATATTCTTAGGAGGATTCTTTATTGCCAATGCAATCATTGCAGAAGTTATTGGTGTAAAAATTTTCTCATTGGAAAATACTATAGGTATTCAGCCGTTTAGTATTCCTTTGTTTGGTCACTCTTTTTCATTTAATTTAACCGCCGGTGTTTTACTTTGGCCTGTTGTATTTATAATGACAGATATTATCAATGAATATTATGGCGAGCGAGGAGTAAGATTCTTATCCAATCTTACAGTTTGTTTATTAGCGTATGCATTTGCCATGTATTATTTTGCTATCCATTTAGTGCCGGCAGATTGGTGGCCAGCTTCTAAAACAACGGTTGGTCTTAATGATATGCAAGCGGCTTTTGAGCAAATATTTGGACAGGGTATCGCAATTATATTAGGATCATTAATAGCATTTCTTGTAGGGCAAGTGGTAGATGTTGTAATTTTTCATCGTATAAAACAATGGAGTGGAGAAAAATATATCTGGCTCAGAAGCACCGGTTCTACTATAGTTTCTCAGCTGATAGATAGTTTTGTTGTTGTGTTTATTGCTTTTTACTTTTACCCAAAATACATCAGTGAAGCTAACGGAA
The DNA here is from genome assembly GCA_964642875.1 of uncultured Chitinophagales bacterium. Taxonomy (GTDB): domain Bacteria; phylum Bacteroidota; class Bacteroidia; order Chitinophagales; family JADIYW01; genus JADJSS01. Next base: position 5,104 of record CAZXRF010000045.1, read on the forward strand.
AGCCTTGGCCATTTGCTTTGGTAATGTCTATCTGCATAGGGAATTATATTTACAAATTTTTTATGGCAATAATTCTTACTCCAATGATTTATATTGGTCATAATATGATTGAAAAATATTTAGGAACTGCATTAGCAACGGAGATGAAAAATGCAGCGATAAAAGATGAAATAAAGATTGTAGAATAAATATTATTTACCATTGCTGTTAAATATTTCATCAAAAAAATCTAACATGGCTTTCCACGAACGTTTAGCCGCATTTTCATTATAAGCAACACCCTTTGATTTGTCGTTTCCAGCATCTGGGTCTGTAAAAGCATGAACTGCATTGCTATAATATATCATTTGCCAATCAGCGTTTGCTGCACGCATTTCTTGTTGAAAGGCTTGTATTTCTTCATTTGATTCAAAAAAGTCATCTGCACCATGACAAACCAAAACTTTAGGATGTATAGGTTCTATTTTTAGTAAAGTATCTCTACTTAATCCACCATGAAATGATACAACACCTTTAATAGGCATATTTGCTCTTGCAGCTTCTAATGCACCTGTGCCTCCAAAACAATAACCGATTACAGCTATTTCATTAGGATTGGCTCCTGATAAAATTAATTGTTTTAATGCCATTTGAATTCGGTTTCTGTATTCAATAATATGGGTCTTAAAATAAGTAGCATTTTTGCCCGCTTCCTCCCAGTTTTTGGGATAATTCCCTTCTCCATAAATATCGGCAATAAATGTATAATAGCCCATTTTTGCTAATTGTAAAGCAGTATTTTTGGCATGCTTATCAATACCCATCCATGCCGGTAATATTAGAATACCAACCTTGTTTTTTTTAGCTGTAGCAGGAATAATAGAAATGCCATTTAATTTTTGTTGCCCATCGTTATAGTTGATTTGTTTCATAGAAATAGTATTATCGGCATTGCAATTAAATAAGAATAAAATCATAAAAAACAGTACGATAATTTTTTTCATTTTTAAAATTATATTTAAACTTAAAGTTACAATTTCTTTACTGCTTTTGCTGAAATTAATTTTTGATATGTTATAGATAAAGCTACCTTTGTATGGAATTTGGTTCTCGGTTTCATTGCCGAGATTAAAAGGGAAACAAGTGAAAGTCTTGTACAATCCCAGTTGCTGTAAGCACTTTGAATGTTTGTTGCATATTAGTCCACTGTTCATAAAGAATGGGAAGGCGCAACAAATAGTGTAAGTCAGAAGACCTGCCAAGCTCAAATAAACTAACCAATGTTCTGAGGAAACATTTGAAGTATATGAAAAATAAAAAAACATATAATCTTATTGTTTTTTTGCTACTACAAGCAATTTCTACAGTTGATTTATTCGCTGATACAATTCCAATTCCCGAAATATTGATTCAAACATCCAGAGAGAATTTCTTTTCTACTTCAAATTATAATTACAACGTAGATGATTTGCAATTGAAACACAATGGAATAAATTCTATTGGTGAAGTGCTAAGTAAATTTACACCGGCACAAATAAATACGTATGGTTTAGGTGGAATTTCTACCATTAGTTTGCGCGGTACTGCCGACGATCAAACAGCAGTTTTTTGGAATGGAATTAAAATAAATTCACTGACATTGGGTAGCACAGATATTTCTCTAATTCCGATAAATGCTGCCCAACAAATTTCTATTATTACAAATGCCTCTAGCGCCGTTTTAGGAAATGGGAATTTTGGCGGTGCTGTATTATTGAGTAATAAACCTACATTTAGCAAGCAAATAAATATCTCACTACGTCAGGATATTGCAGCTTTTAAGAATAATAAAACTTCATTTGCAATAATTGGAGGAAACAAAAGATTACAATTCAATAGTTCATCTTTTTATCAAAATGCAAAAAACAATTTCCCATTTTACGATAAATATAAATTTGGAAGCCCATTAGTTATAAATAATCACAACGAAACTACACAGTGGGCTACAATTAACGAATTAAATATTAAACTTAAATCTAACCAACAATTAGATTTTGGGAATTTTATCATTGATAAACACCATAATTTGCCGGCGATGATGGGTGCTTATCAAAATAGCGATAAATTTCAGCATGATTTTTCAGTTAAAAGTTTTGCTAAGTATCAAAAGTATTTTACCAAATCACAATTTTATTTCAGAACAGGACATGTGTATGATTACATGTTATACAACGATAGTTTGAATAAAATAAATTCGCCATATTATTCCCACCAATTTCAAAATAGCGCTAATTACAGGTATTATTTTAATAATTCAATTTCTTTAGATGCCGGCGTAGATTACATGATGGATTATGCAAAAGTGGAGCAATATTCAATTGTAAAATTTAGACATCGTGGTGCCTTTTTTTCAGGAATAAAATATGTGTTTAAAGGTATGGCTGTGAATGCCGTTGTACGACAAGAAATTACAAAAGGAAAATATATACGACCTCAATTTGGCATTACAATTGCCTATAAAGATAAAAAGGAAATTTTCAATACTTCCTTCAGTTATGCAGATAAATATAGGCTTCCCGACTTTAATGATTTGTATTGGCAACCTGGAGGTAATATAAATTTACTGCCTGAAAATGGATTCACGGTGGAATATAATTTTGTTTTACATCCATTAAAAACTACTACATTCTATCAGCCTATTTTTGCATCCACAGTTTATTATTCTTTAATTAAAAATAATATTATTTGGACGCCGATAGCATCAGGTTTGTACTCCCCTTTAAATATCCAAAAAACTAAACATTTTGGTGTAGAATTAAAAATGGATAATAGCATTCAATGGAATACTACGAATCTTTTTAAAGTATCAATTAATTACAATTTTAATCACTCGTTGATAGTAAAAAATGCTAGCAATTCCAACCTGTACGGTCATTTTATCCGATATAAACCACAGCATACTGTTAAATCTTATTTTGTTTTTGAAGATAAAAATTTCAATATAGGCTTAAATTATCTATTTGTAAGCAGCCGCTTTACAGATGATGAAAATATCAAAGCATTTCAATTAAAACCTTATTCTATTTTAGATCTTTTTATTGCGTACAAAGGTTGTTTTAAAACGCTGAATGCAGAAATTTCTTTTAAAGTAAATAACGTTACCAATACGCAATATGAAAGCTTACGCAGCTATGCACAACCATTACGAAATTATGTAATCTCCATTTTTATTAACTATAAATCAATTTTAAAATGAACAGAACAACAAAAAAAATTACCGCAGTATTGTTATTGTGCTTAAGCATGGTAGCATGTAAAAAAGAAGAATTAGAAAATAACAACGGAACTTATATTGAATCAGGTTCGGCAATTGTAACCAATGAGGGCAGCTTTGGCAGCAACAATGGCTCTATTTCTTTCATCAACAGAAATGGAGTTGTAACAAATTATATTTATGAAGCAGCTAATAACGGCATAAATCTTGGTGATGTTGTTCAGTCCTATATTCGTGTAGGTGATAAAGGAATTATTTGTGTCAATAATTCACACAAAATTGAAATCGTAGATGCACGCACTTTCAAACATCTTGCAACTATTACAGATACTTCTGCCACAAAACATACCGATTATGTCCGCTATGCAATTGGTATAAATGATAGTAAGGCTTATGTGAGTAACGGTAAATTTTCAGGAGAGATTGTCGTTTTAAACTTAATAACAAACACAATTTCCAAAAGTATAAACGTTGGGAAAGGTCCGGAACAATTGGCCGCAGTAGGAAATGAAGTGTATGTATGTAACAGCGGTGGATGGGATGTTGATAGCACTGTTTCTGTTATAAATTCTTCTACAGATGTAGTTACATCAACAATTAAAGTAGGAGATATTCCAACTAAACTTGTAAAAGATGCACAAAATAATATCTGGGTTTTATGTGCTGGACAAACTGATTATTCTGCTTGGCCAAATATTACAAAGTTAACACCTTCTAAGTTAGTTAGAATTAATGCAACAACTAAGTCCGTAGATAAAAGTTTTATCCTAATAAATTCAGGTGCACTTAGCTATGAATTAAATATGACCATTGGAGATAATGGCAGAAAAGTATATTATAGCATACAGGACAAAGTTTATGCGTTAGACATTACTTCAAGTATATTGCCAACAACAGCAATCATTTCAGGGAGAAGTTTTTATGGTTTATCAGCATCTCCGTATAATAACCAAATTTGGGGATTAAAAGCACCAAATTTCTCCTCTGGAGGTTATGTATTCAGATATAATTCATCAGGCAATTTAATAGATTCTGTACAGGTAGGAATAGGCCCAAATAATGCAATATTCAATCAATAAACTCTTATAGCGCAGTAGAAATACTGCGCTATATATTTTATTAAGTTATACACAAGTACGCATATTTCGATAAGTAACGTATTTTCAAATTTCAATATTTATTTCTATATTGCTTTGAAAAATAAACGTATTGAAAAATAGGTACATACTATTGTTACTCTTTTGTATAGCTGCGCTTTATATTACTTGGTGTAACATTAGTTTTATATATACCAATAAAACTAAAAATTCATTTGTACCTTTAGTAGCATATTTAAATTATCCTAAAGATTCATTTAATATTACAAATGCCACTATTTTTTGGCAAGGCTTTTACCACGATTGGACCTATAACCACCGAGTAAATCGTTTAGGAGATTGGATACAAAGCGTACAATCGAATGCTGATGGAATACGTGCAATACTTTCTCATTCAGGTGCTGCTGGCAGCGGTGCTGATGTTTTAAACTTCCAATCTTTTTTCACCTATTTAAAAACACAAAAAGCGCATTTTTTTTCTTCCATAGTTGCAGCAACAGTAAGAGGAAGAGAAGCCACCACTACCACAAAAATTATTACTGTAAAAGCAGCCCTACCTAAAGCATTGAAAAACCATAGTAAAGGATGTGTAATTTTAAATGGATTTGATTTAGCTTGCAGCACTACAAATAATGGAAAGGTAATGGGATCGGGAACCGCAGACAAACTATCCAATTTATATATTGAAGTTGACCACTTGAAAATGGAACAAGACTCTTTTTCCTTTGATTTGGAAATCAAATTAGGTGCCGATTGTGACTCTCCAGAATGTGTAAACTTTACGCCCGGAGATAATGAATGGTTCGACTATCAACTGCGAGTAGCCTATCAAATTATAATGTATGATAATGATGTGCATATTACTGCTACAGAACTTAACCAGTATTATAAATGGAGAAAACCATTTAAAACACGACCTGATATTGATCCAAATGAAATTTTCAGACAAGATAAAATTTTAAAAAACCAGAAGATAAATGGCATTGCAGGGTATAATGTTGGCATTCCTTTAATTAATAAAATTGATATAGCTTTACCGAAAGGAAAAGGCGGTGTCATTCGTAAACGCATGGAAACACCACATCTTTTATCATTAGATTTGGCTATATCAGATTTTACATATAATGCCGCTTCAGGAATTTGCAATCTCAATGCAGATTTATTTTTTAAAAACTGGCAGCCTAATATGCGTGTATTATCTTATGGCAATGATGGTGCAGCATACATAAATGCCGGATTAAAATTATTGCAAATCAATGATGCAACAGCAGTAGTATCTTCGCAATCATTACAAGGAAAAATAAATTGGGAAACTACACAATTAGAACAAAGAGAAGCCGATGACCCCAACGCTGTAAAATCATTTGTATTTAATAAATAAAATATGCTGAATACGCAGAAATATTGCAATAATTGTGGAGAAGAAGTAATAATTAAATTTGCTGAAGGCAGAGATAGAATAGTTTGTGAACATTGCAATATAATCCATTATACCAATCCTAAATTGGTAGTTGGGGTGTTGGCAGAGTGGGAAAATAAAGTACTTTTATGCCGTAGAGCCATTGAGCCCAGAAAAGGATATTGGAATTTACCTGCCGGATATTTAGAAGATTATGAAAAAACGGAAGATGGTGCTATTCGCGAAACGTGGGAAGAAGCAGGCGCAGAAATTGAAATAAAAAAAGTTTTTACAGTTTACAATTTACCTCAGGCAAATCAGGTATATATTCATTTTCTGGCAAAACTAAAAGACGGAATTGTCAGAAATGGGGAGGAGAGTATTGAATCAGCTTTATTTTCCGAAGAGGAGATACCATGGAATGAAATGGCGTTTACTTCCTCTACTTTTGCACTGCGTAAATATTTTGAAGACAGAAAAACAAACGATTATAAAACACACTTAGGCACTTTCCCAGAGAAATAAACATTTGTGGCTTTCGAGTTGTTAATGAATACAATAAAAATTGAAAAAATTCAGCTATAAAATGTAATTTTGTACTATGAAAACAGAAAGAAACACATCCAACGTATGGCTTATCTGTAGTTTAATTGTTGCAGCAGTTATTTACAGAATTATACCGCATCCATTTAATATTACACCTTTAATCGCTGTATCGTTATTCTCAGGTGCTAAATTTCAAGATAAAAAACTTGCATTCATTATACCCATTGTAACACTTTTTATAAGTGATATATTGCTAGCATACATGAATAATTACTCGGTATTTCACAACACTATATTATTCACTTATGGTTCTGTAATATTAATTGTATTACTAGGGAAATTTCTTAATAAAGATAAATCATTAAATATTGCAAAAACAGCTGGTTTGTCTATTTCCTCCTCCTTATTATTTTTTATCATTACTAACTTTGGAGTATGGGTGATGGGAAATATGTACCCGATGAATTTTTCTGGCTTGGTAAGTTGTTATGTGATGGCAATTCCTTTCAATAAATTTAGTTGGTTAGGCGATTTGGTATTTACAATGGCAATATTTGGAGCCTATGAATTAGTAGCTCATAAATTGATTACCACTAATGCTAAATCTTAATATATAGCTGGAGGAAGTAAGTTAATGTTATTCTATCTTATTTTTATCTCAATGTTATCTTAACAGCTGTTATTATTTTTATCTATAATTCCAATATCTATTCCATAGATTTGCAGTCCAAAATATTTTACATTGTCATTAATAAAATCAATATCAGGAATTAGAGGTACAATTGGAGGGAAATCTGGAGATGCATTAACCCCTATAGATATTGCAAAATTTACACTTGCATTTGGTACTATCTTAAAACAAAAAAATGCAAAAAAAATAGTAATAGGTAGAGATGCCCGTATTTCCGGCGAAATGGTATATCATATCGTAGTAGGAAATTTAATGGGTATCGGTTTAGATGTAATAGATATCGGATTAGCTACCACACCAACGGTAGAAATGGCAGTAGTAGCAGAAGAAGCTGACGGTGGAATAATAATTACTGCTTCACATAATCCTAAACAATGGAATGCCTTAAAGTTATTAAATAATAAAGGCGAATTTATTTCCGAAAAAGTAGGGCAAGATGTTTTAAAACGTGCACAATCCGGAAAATTTGAATTTGTTGACGTAGATAAATTAGGCAAACTATCACAAAAAGATTTTTTACAAGCACATATAGATGCGATTTTAAAACTTCCGTATGTAAATATAGAAGCAATAAAATCTAAAAAGCTGAAAGTAGTAGTAGATGCAGTTAATAGCGTAGGCGGTATTGCAGTTCCAGCATTACTAAAAGCATTGGGTGTAGAAGTTATACACGAATTAAATTGCGAACCAACAGGAAAATTTGCCCATAATCCAGAACCACTATCAGAACATTTATCCTCATTATGCTCTGACGTAAAATTCCATAAAGCAGATATCGGAATTGCCGTAGATCCGGACGTAGATAGATTAGCCTTAATAGATGAAAAAGGAATTCCATTCGGGGAAGAATATACATTAGTTGCCGTTGCAGATTATGTATTAGGAATGAAAAAAGGAAATACCGTTTCCAATTTATCCTCTTCCAAAGCTTTACGAGATATTAGTAAAAAGCATGGTGTAGAATACACCGCATCTGCTGTAGGAGAAGTGAATGTGGTAGAGAAAATGAAAGCCACCAACGCCATTATTGGCGGCGAAGGAAATGGTGGCGTTATATTGCCGGAATTACACTACGGTAGAGATGCTTTAGTCGGCATTGCTTTATTTTTATCGCACTTAGCTACTTCCAACAAAAGTACCCACGCACTTCGTTCTATATATCCAAACTATGTAATTTCCAAAAATAAAATACAATTGGAAGAAGGCATGGATTTGAAAACAATAATTGATAAAATTAAAAGCAAATACGCTCAATATCCTCAAAATACTATTGATGGTTTGCGAATAGATATCGATGAAGATTGGGTGCACTTACGTGGCTCTAATACCGAACCTATTATACGAATTTACGCAGAAAGTTCTACAGAGCAAACCGCAAATGCCATTGCCATAAAAATGCAAAAAGACATCACCGCTATTTTAAAAGGATAGTTTCTAATTACAAAATGCACAATTAACAATTTTATTCTACTGTTGATGGAATATTGCACATTGCTGTATTTGTAATTTGTAATAATCGTAAATTGCAACTTCAATAAATTATACAATTGGCTACATTTGATTCTATTTGGAAAGATTTGCAAGCAAATAAATTTGCTCCAATTTATTTTTTATGCGGTGAAGAATCCTATTATATAGATTTAATAGAAGAATTCATTGTAAATAATTCCTTACAACCTCACGAAAAAGATTTTAATTGCTCTATTTTTTATGGTAAAGATGCAGACCCGATTACCATTTTGAATGATGCCAAACAATATCCGGCATTTGCTGATAGGAGAGTGGTTATTGTGCGGGAAGCTCAAGATATTAAAGTAAAAGATTGGGAGGCTTTTGAAAAATATTTTGAAAACCCTATAAATAGTACCCTTTTAGTTTTTGCACATAAAAATAAAACCTTAGATAAACGGACAAAAATTGCAAAGCTAATAGAGAAAAAAACAACCTATTTTGAATCTAAGAAAATTTCTGAAAATGAATTACCTAACTGGATTGCAAATTATGTAAAAAAAAATAACTTCAAAATAAGAGATGATGCGACAAGAGTATTAGCAGAGAATCTCGGAAATGATTTATCCAGAATTTCCAACGAATTAGATAAGCTTTCTGTTATGCTCGCTGATAATGCTGAAATTACAACTGACATAATAGAAAAATATATTGGTATTTCTAAAGAGTATAATATCTCAGAATTTAACAATGCCATTATAAAAAGAGATTTTTCAAAAGCTATGAAAATGGTTTTATACTTTGAAAAAAATCCCAAAGCGGGCTCCATCATCGCTATTATTGCCTACATGTATAATCATTTCAGTAAGTTATTTGTATTGCATCACTTAGGAAGCGTAAAGGCAACAACAGACGCTATCGGTTGGATTCATGAAGATGTAAGCAAGGGCGCAAAATTTTATTCGCTACAAAAAACAGAAGCAATTTTACATTTACTTTGTGAATATGATGCAAAATCGAAAGGCTTGTATGCCACTGGAAATAATTCTAACGCAGATTTATTAAAAGAATTAGTGTATAAAGTAATGCATTAAAACAAAATTATATAATTACCGCTTTTCGTACTTGTTCCACGTCATTTTCAATTTGTGCTTTCAATAGATCCCAGTTTTCATATTTTATTTGAGGTCGCAGATATTCTACAAATAGCATGTCTAAATCTTTGTTGTATAAATCGCCATCATAATCTAAAATAAATACTTCTATCGTAAGTTTGCTGTTGTCAAAAACTGTTTCACGATAACCGATACTAAGTGCACCTTTGTAAATTATATCTTCGATTTTTATTTTTACGGCATATACGCCAGATGCAGGAATTAATTTATGAGGATTCGATATTTCAATATTAGCTGTTGGAAATCCTAATATTCTTCCAATTTTATCGCCATGTACTACCTTTCCTTTTATGGTAAATGGATGCGCCAAAAACTGATTAGCATGTTTTATATCTCCATCCAATAAAGCATTGCGCACTTTGGTAGAACTAACAGAGATTTCATCTAATGTTTGTGCCGGAATTTCCTCTAAAGTATATTGATATTTTGCCGCTAATTTCCTCAAAAGTTCGATATCGCCTTTTCTATCTTTTCCAAATCTATGGTCGTATCCAATTACAATACACTTAGGATGAAAGTTATTGATAAGCACTTTTTCTACATATTCTTCTGCCTCCATTGATGCAAAATCCTTAGAAAATTCTGCTATTACTAAATGATCTAATCCAAACTTTTCGAGCAGTTCTTCCTTTTCATCAATTGTAGAAATTAGCTTTAGTTTGTCGTCATCTGGATTTAATACCAAACGGGGGTGTGGGTCGAAAGTAAGCATTACACTTTCCCCATTTATTTTATGTGCAATGTCATTAATACGTTTGATTATTTGCTGATGTCCAAAATGAACGCCGTCATAAGTACCAATGGTTAATACCGCATTTCTGAAATTAGGGAGTTGGTTTAATCCTTTATGAGTTTGCATATCAATCCGTATTGCAATTTATTTAATTTTATCAATAATTTGTGCTACCGAATAAGCATCCTCCACTGAAAAATTTCCGATTTTTGTTCTTCTTAGCGAATGTAAATAAGCACCATTATTTAACCGCTTCCCAAAGTCATTTGCAAGGCTACGGATATAAGTTCCCTTTGTGCATGAAATGCTAAAATGGATTATCGGTAATTCTATAGTAGTAAGATCAAATTTTTTAATGGTAATTGTTTTTGCTTTCAATGCTACTTCTTGTCCTTTTCGGGCTAATTCATAAGCGCGTTTTCCATTTATTTTTACAGCAGAATGTGCCGGTGGAAATTGCGCTTGTTCACCAATAAAACTTTGTGCACAATTCAAAATTTCTTGTGTGGAAATATGGCTAATATCATACGTCTGATTAATTGGTCGTTCTGTGTCGAAACACTCGGTAGTAGCCCCTAAAAAGATACTGCCCGTGTATTCTTTTTCTGCATCTTGAATTTGCTGAATTTCTTTTGTTTTTTTTCCGGTGCACAATACCAATAAGCCAGTAGCTTTGGGGTCTAAGGTGCCTGCGTGTCCAATTTTTATTGCACCATATTTTTTCTTTAATGCAAATTTTATTTTATTTACCACATCAAAACTCGTCCAATCTAAAGGTTTGTCAATAAGTATAACAACGCCTTCTGCAAAATTTAAGTCTTCCATTGATAGCTTAATGGTGAAGAGTAAGTAAAAGTAAAATAACAGACCCGATAATTATTCTATAAATACCGAAAAAACGAAATCCGAATTTTTGAATAATTTCAATAAAAGATTTTACAGCGGCTAATGCAACAATAAAAGAAATAAAACAACCTACTGCCATTATTATAATTTCATTTAAACCAAAGCTAACGCTGCCTTCTTGTATTACATCTAATGTGCTTTTTGCACTTGCTGCTAACATGGTAGGCACTGCTAAAAAAAATGAAAATTCTGCTGCGGTTCTTTTATTGAGCCCAATGCTCATCCCTCCAATAATGGTTGCTGCGCTACGACTCAGCCCCGGAAATAAAATACTTAATACCTGAAATAAACCAATTTTAAATGAAGTGATGTAATTGATTTTTTCATCGGTATTTATTGCATTTTTTGTAAATAGTTTGTCAGCAAATAATAAGATCACACCACCAGCAATCATTACTAATGCTATAAAGGCTAAATTACTCAACATGCTGTCGATATGCTTTTTTAGTAAGGCTCCAAAAATTAATGCAGGTATTACTGCAATAATTAATTTGACATAAAATCGGATATTTTTAAAATCAAAAAACTTTTTCCAATACAATAATACGACGGCAAGAATTGCGGCTAATTGCACTATTATTTCATACAAGTTTCTAAATGGAGTTTCTGGAATACCTATTAAATAATCGGTGATTTTCATGTGTGCAGTCGAAGAAATAGGCAAAAATTCAGTTAATCCTTCAATAATAGCAAGGATAATTGCGTGTACTAATGTCATTTGAAAGAATTATCAGTGTTTGTAAATAGTAGTGATTCTATCGAGTATTATATAGCTTCGTTTGTGTCATTTGGCTTTTTTAATATGGCTATCGCAACTACAGCAAAGCCAATTAATACGGTTATAGGAGCTAAAGTAATCCGTCTGAAGGAGTAAATTTCTGCGGTATTAAATACTTTAGGGTCGGTGTTTCCGCCGCTCATTAATATAAAGCCTAAAATTATTAATGCGCCACCAATAGCTAAAAGTATGTAGTTTGTTTTATCGAATAATAAAGAAGTATTTTGACTGGTTGGAAAACGAAACCAGCTACCAGAAGATGCTTTTGCTGTATTTTTTACAGTTGCCTTTGGGGCTTTTGCTGTGGGTATATTTTTTACGGGTTGATTTTTTGCCATGATTTTTTATTAATAAAGCTCGTCTAATTTTATTTTCAAGTATTTATTTACAGCAAAATAAGTGCTGGTAATAGAAATAATAATTCCAAAAAACACTAAGCCCGCTGCTATACTTGCCAAAATTACAAAATCTCCTCCTTTAATTTCTAATGAAAACTTATAAATTGTTAAATAGATAATTCCTGCCAAAGCTAAAATTGCGATTACAGCACTTATTACGCCCGACACAACTGCTTTCTGAATATAGGGCTTTATGATAAACCATTCATTTGCACCTATTAATTGCATACTCCTAATTGTGAAACGTTGCGAATACATCATCAATCGAATGGTATTGTCGATAATTAAGAATGCAACTATAAGCATAATAATACTCAATATGATTACACCAATAGTGATTGGTTTTAATGTAGCTGCGGTAGTGCGCACCGCCAAATCGGAATAGGCAACTTCTTGCACACCCGGCAGCCCTACAAATGCAGATTTTACGTCTTTTACAAAATCTGGATTAGAAAATTCTGCTTTTAAGTTAATGATATAAGCATCATATAAAGGGTTTTCGCCTAAAATCTCTGTAAAATTTTGTCCTAATTCTTTTTCAAATTGTTGGGCGGCTACTTCTTTACTTTTATATTCAATTTTTGATATATAATTTTGTTTTTTTAAATAGGCAGCAATAGCACTTTTCTGGTCTTCAGTTACCTCTGTTTTTAAGTTCAAATCAATTTGAACACCTTCTTTTATTTTATTTATTTCCTTTTGAACGGTATAAACCCCAAAGGAAAACAACCCGATGATAAATAAAATCATGGCAATGCTGACGATAGCATAAGCATACGTTGGTTTACTTTTCTTCGGTGTCTTTTGTTCTAAATCTGTGGACATAACTATTAAAATGCTAAATTACTATTTTTTGTCGGCACACGTTTGATTTTTACCCACATTCGTTATTAAATGATGAAAATTTTAGTTTTTCTTAGCATGTAAATATTGGATACCTATAGCTTTTCTATCTTTACAAGATGAATAATACGCCTTTAGGCATTGATTTGTATTTGCAGCCTACCTATTTTGTAGATTGCGAGCAGCCGGACATTCGCAGATTTGTGAAAAATACAATAGGAAAAGAAATAGATAAGAAAAAAATTGCAATACTATTATATAATGCAGTGCGTGATGGCTGGAAGTACAATCCATATAATATAGATTTACATCATAATGCAATGAAAGCTAGTACTATTTTCAATAGAGAAAATAAAAGTGGGTATTGTATTGAAAAGGCTTGTTTATTAAATGCTTGTTTGAGAGTGGCAAATATTCCAAGTAGATTCTGTTTTTTTGATGTAAAAAATCATATCGGAGTAGAGAAATTAGTTAAAATTTTAAATACAGATGTCTTAGTGTTTCATGCATGCTGTGAAATGTATTTAGAAGGAAAGTGGATAAAAGCAACTCCCGCGTTTAATAAAGAATTATGTATGCATTTGGGCGTTCAACCTTTAGAATTTGATGGCGAGAACGATTCTGTTTTTCAAGAATATGATAAGCATGGTGGATTATTTATGGAATATCTTAAATCCTATGGTTCTTTTCATGATGTACCACATGATATGTTTGTGATGTTATTACATCAATATTACCCTCATTTCTTTTTACAACAAGAAGAAAAAGCGATGCTGAAAATTAGCTAAGATTATTGCTTTTTTGTGTTCTTGAACTTTATCATACATTCGTATGATAAATATCATTTTGTATGAGCTAAAATACACTGAACTTTGTAGTATTAAAATGATGGATATGCCAGAGCTTAAATCGTTAGTAGAATTACATAAAGAACACAGACAATGGCTAAAGATAATTACATTTTATGAAGAAGATTTGTCGGTATTAAAAAAGAGATTAGAAGAAGTATCTATAAAAAATACAGATAGAGAAATGCATGGATTGGTAGAGCGTTTTCAGAATAAATTGATTATTCAAGCAGAGCAGATAGATATGCTACGACACGATATCGCAGATCATGAAGTAGAAATTGTGAATGACGTAGAAGCCAACTCAACAGCTACAAACAGACGTAAGTTAGAAGACCACGCTGATATGCGAGAACGTGTACAAACATTTGAAATTTTATTCAACAAATTACGGAAAGACCTTAATGCATTCGTTGCGAAATGGATGTAGTATTTTGCATAGCTTTTTTAGAGAGACGGTGCAATGCCGTCTCATTTTTTTTATAAAATGTATTTTTTTATCTAAAAGTCGATAATTCTATATCAAATATCAATACAGAATTTGCTGGAATAGAACCTGTTGTATTAGCCCCATAGCCTAGCGCAGATGGAATTAATAATTTTATTTTTCCACCTTTGCCTATTAATGGAACGCCAATTTGCCATCCTTTTATTACGCCTTGAAGTGGGAATTCTCTCGGAAGCCCTGGAATACTTTGGTCAAACGTGGTACCGTCTGTTAGATATCCCTTGTAATAAACTGAAACAATTGACGTAGATATTGGATGGTTTACCGTTCCTGTATCTGAAATAATATAATATATTCCACCTGTAGTGTCAGCTACTAAAGAATTGTCTTTAAGGTATTTTTGGATAATTTCGGTATCTAATTTTGTTTGGTCTTCACTTTTTTTCTTACAGGCAAAAAATGTCAAGGATAAAATTGCCACTACGATAATTGATTTACTGAATTTCATTTTATTATTTATTAAATATTATTTATATGTTTTATATTTGTAAAACACCTACATTAAATTTTTCTACAGGCGCATTGTTTGCTGCTGCTATTCCGGTAGATATCCAAGTTCGGGTATCTAAAGGGTCAATAACGGCATCTACCCATAAACGAGCTGCAGCGTAATATGGTGTAGTGGTGCTATAATACTTTTCTCTAATTTCTATTAAAATTTTTTCTTTTTCCTCTTCAGTTAATGTATCTGCATTTTTTGCTTCTAACGCGCCCATCTGCATTTGCAAAATTGTTTTAGCTGCTTGCTCTGCACCCATTACGGCAATTTTACCAGTTGGCCATGCCACTATTAATCGTGGGTCATATGCCTTGCCACACATAGCATAGTTTCCGGCACCGTAAGAGTTGCCGGTAATGACAGTAAATTTAGGAACTGTAGAATTGGCTACGGCATTTACCATTTTTGCGCCGTCTTTAATAATTCCATTATGTTCACTTCTGCTACCTACCATAAATCCGGTTACATCTTGCAAAAAAACAAGCGGAATTTTCTTTTGATTGCACAGCATGATAAAGCGTGCAGCCTTATCTGCGGAATCAGAATAAATAACACCACCGATTTGTACTTCACCTTTTTTGTTTTTTACTATCGAGCGCTGATTGGCAACAATTCCTACACTCCAGCCATCAATTCGGGCATATGCGCATACTATCGTTTGTCCATAATCTTCTTTATATTCTGTAATTTCCGAGTCATCTACCATGCACTTTATTACGGCACGTACATCATAAGGTTTGGTAGTTGAAAATATTCCGTAAATATCTTTTTCTTTTTGCTTGGGTTTTTTAGACTTTACTCTATCAAAACCTGCGGTGTCAAATTTTCCGTATTTATCAATAAGCTTTTTTATAGTATCTAAACACTCTTTGTCGTCTTTCATTTTATAATCGCATACACCGCTTACAGCAGTTTGCGTTACAGCGCCTCCTAATGTTTCTTTATCTACCGTTTCACCAATTGCAGATTTTACTAAGTAAGGACCTGCTAAAAATATACTTCCTGTTCCTTCTACAATCAAACTTTCGTCGCTCATAATTGGCAGATATGCACCGCCGGCTACGCAACTTCCCATAATGGCTGCTATTTGCGGTATGCCCATAGAAGACATTTTTGCATTATTTCTAAATATTCTTCCAAAATTTTCTTTGTCTGGAAATATTTCATCTTGCATTGGCAAGTATGCGCCAGCGCTATCTACTAAATAAATAACTGGCAATCTATTTTCCATTGCAATTTCTTGCGCTCGCAAATTCTTTTTTCCGGTAATGGGAAACCAAGCTCCAGCTTTTACGGTTGCGTCATTGGCTACAATCATGCATTGCCTACCAGATACATTTCCAATGCCAGCAATTACGCCACCAGAAGGGCATCCGCCGATATCTTGATACATACCATCTCCGGCGAGTGGTGCTATTTCTAAGAAATCTGCATCTTTATCTAAGAGGTATTGTATTCGTTCTCGTGCGGTAAGTTTTCCTTTTTTATGTTCGGAATCAATTTTCTTTTGCCCACCACCGAGATATACTTTTTGCAATTTGGCTTTTAAATCATCTACCGCCAAGCGCATAGCATCTTCATTTGCATTAAAGTCCATATCTGTCATGCCATAAAAATAAGAAGTAAAATATGAAATGCAAACAAAGCACCAAAATGTAAAGCATAATGCATGACTTTTTTTATTTAACTTTATTTTTAAATAGAAATCCTAAATAAAAGATTAACTTTGCAGTCGGGCAAGTCTTATACGACCAGCTCCTGACAAATCCTTCAGGGTCGGAAGGCAGC
>CAZXRF010000046.1:0-21159 GCA_964642875.1 uncultured Chitinophagales bacterium
GAATTGAAATTTTTTATCTTGCTCGTTGGAAGTAGGTTTTCCGCAGTATGCCACACCGCACGTACAGTATGCCGGCGTGCCGAACGATGTGTGGTACGCTTAGCCGAACACGAAGATATAGACGAGATAATTCTGCATTTTTTAAATCGTCTATCCGATTTCTTGTTTGTATTGGCGCGCAAATTATCGCACGATGCCAATGAACCTGAAATTGTGTGGAAAAAACATTGATAATCAGTGTATAACGAACAATATAAATTTTGCTTTGTTTTTTAAAATTTAGGTATATATTTGCAGTCCTTTTTTAGTTCACCAAAAATAAATAAATAAAATAATATGTATTGGACACTTGAATTAGCATCGTACTTGGAAGAAGCACCTTGGCCTGCTTCTAAAGATGAATTGATAGATTTTGCCATTCGAACTGGTGCTCCATTAGAAGTTATTGAAAACTTACAGGAGTTAGACGATGATGAAGAATTATACGAAAGTATTGAGGATATTTGGCCGGAATATCCTACCAAAGAAGATTTCCTATTTAATGAAGATGAATATTAGCGTTCAGAAAAATTATTAAGCTAATATTAATTTATCCGCATCCTTAGATGCGGTTTTTTTATTTAATACGTACCGAAAAAAATGAACTGCTGTATGCCGAAAAATGACCCAAGCCGTTCTTTATATTATTACTCGTATTGTTACGTTCCATTGCACCTTGATTTAAGTAATCAGTACCCAATTTTAAATGCTGCGTGTACCAATCGTAATAATTCTTTCCTAAATTAGATAGTTCCACAATTAGAGTTATTTCTTTGTACACAGAGATATATCCACTCGGAAATGTAACGGAAAGTGTTTTTAGTTGCCCATCAAATTTTACGTCAGAAGTATAAAGGCGGGTATTGTTATTGGTATTCGGAATATCTGCAGTAAAAGAAGGAACATAAATATTATCTGTTTTATAGATAGTATCTCCATTGTCATTTATAGTAGGCTTTAGCACTTTATAATAAGTAGATAGATAATAGTAATTCTGCTGAATTATACTGTCTTGAAATGCTATAATATATTGCCCTTGCAGCGATGGATGTAATGAATCGGCATGTTGCAGTAAAGCAAAGTTTACAATCTCAGCACGTGGAGGTAAATATTCAGTGGCTTCTATAGTTGCTAAATTAGCGTGCGATGAAATAATTTTATACGTTTTGTTTGCAGATAGTTTAAAAGTAGAAGTGTAATATCCCAACCCTGATAAGGAATCTTTTAAAATAAAAGGCATGGTTTCTTTGTAAATGCCATCTTCAAAAATATCTACTTTGCAATCTTGTAAAAATACGATAGGGCTATTGTCATCGGGACGTTTACTTTTGCTGATGTTTGCTTTTAAAAAAGCATCGGGTGTAAAATTACAATTTACGACTTGTATTATTTCCGTATCCTTATAGTTTAATATTAAAGTTTTTTCGCAATTAGAAAAAATCAATAGTATCACTATTAAAATTAATAGCAAAAAAGAGTTATTGTTTAAATATTTATTATATAACAAAATCATCTAAGTTTTATTTTTCTTTACTTCAAAATGTATAGTGTAGCCGATAGAAGGGATGGCAGGAAACATACTTAATTGTTTAAATACTTTATAGGTATTTCCATTTTTATCTTCTTCGTTTTGCCGGAAAACAGTGAAAATGTTTTTTCGGTTATACACATTATATACGCTCACATTTAGTTGGTGCAATACTCGTTTCCCTTGCTTAGTATAATTCATCCCTATATCTAAATGATGAAATGCAGGTAAAACATAATTATTTCTGCTGTTCCAATAGGTGTACATATTTTGAATTCCCGTTAGAGGCTCATTTGCAATATCATAGTTATGTAGTGTAGCATCGCTGGCGTAATTGGCATTTGGCGTAGTTATGCGCCATCCGGTACCATACGTCCAAGCCACCGAAAAATCAAAATGTTTTTTTAATTTATATTGTAACACTATTGAGATATCATTCCTGCGGTCGTATTTATAGTAAAAAGTTTTTCCATCATTAATCTCAGGATAATTTCGGGTACTCCATCCTAAATTGTATTTCAGCCATGCCGTAAATTGTCCTTTTGTTTTAGCAAAAAACAATTCCATGCCATACGCTTTGCCAGTGCCGCTATTTAAAAGTTGGTCATCCCATGCAATTTTATTCAAAAGGAAAGTAGTGCCGTATTTATATTCCGTAAGGTGTTGCATGGTTTTATAATATCCGTCAATACTAGCAGTATATCCTTTGGGGTGCTCATACTGAATGCCGCCGGAATACTGCCATGCTGTTTCGGGTTCTACTTTTGCGGTTGCTGGCACCCATACATCATTCAAAATATCGCCGGTATTATTAGTGAGTAAATGCATAGGCTGTATAGTGCGCAATACCGAAGCTCGAACACTCATTCCCGGAATAGGATGGTAAATGATTTCTGCACGCGGCTGCGGATAGAAAAATGCTTTCTTGCTTACATAATACGTAAATAGTTGCACACCGGTGTTTAGCTCCATCGTGTTCTTCCATTTTAATTTATAATCGGCAAAGGCATAAAAATCAAATGTGTTTATTTTTGGATTAGTGATGTGGTCTTGTTGTAAAATCGAATTAGTACTGTCTTTAATAGTTGCATTCAACGTATTTACAGTAAACGTGCGCCCATTGAAACGAATCCCATAATTGAAAAAATGAGACTTCTTTATTTGTTGCGAAAATAGTGTTTGCCAACCATGTTCACTGATTTTTGAGAATGTATTATATTGTGTGTTGCTGATATTACTTAATAATGTTGTGTAATCTCTGTAAATGTTATCCAAAGATTGCTTAGAGTCTAATTTGTAAAAACTATACGTATAAGAATTATAGAGGTTGATGTTTTTTAATTTAGTTTCCCATTCTACTGTATTGGCTACATTTATCCAATTTAACTTCCTATGTGTGGTATAGCTAGAAAAATGTGTCGGGCGGTAATTACTCTTCCCGTCAGCAAATTCAAAAAAATCACTGCCGGTATAAATGCTCCACGATAATGTGTTTTTATTGTTTATTTTATGCCGGATAGCTCCGTTTATATCATAGAAAAAATATTTTAATGTTCCGTCGATACCATGCTTCTTTAGCTGTTTGCTAAAAATAGGTGCGGTGAAAAAACCGGCATGGCAATCACGAATAGTGAAATTTATAGAAGTTTTGTCTTTTTTCAAAGGTCCTTCAATATGGAATCTTGAGGTAATAACACTAATGCTGAAATCTCCTTTCCATGTGTCTGTATTTCCGTAGTTGGGAGTTACATTTATTACTGAAGATAATCGTCCGCCATATTGTACTGGAATATATGATTTGTAAATATCCATTTTATTAATGGCTTCCATAGTAAACACAGACAAAAAACCGTAAATATGTGATGCATTATACACAGGTGCATTATGGAATAAAATTAAATTTTGATCCGGGCTACCACCACGCACAAAAATTCCACGCGCTCCCTCTTGCCCGCTCTGTATGCCCGGTGTAAGCAAGATAGCTTTCATTATATCTTTTTCTCCAAGAAATGCCGGCAGCCGCTCTACTGAAGCACTAGTAAGCGTAGTGATGCCGGAGGAGTTC
Organism: uncultured Chitinophagales bacterium; assembly: GCA_964642875.1. Lineage (GTDB taxonomy): Bacteria > Bacteroidota > Bacteroidia > Chitinophagales > JADIYW01 > JADJSS01. The sequence goes on from CAZXRF010000046.1 coordinate 3,633, forward strand.
ATCTCGGCAGTTTTACTCAGTTTTTCGGATGTAATTGTTACTTCTTGTAGTTGAATATCTTGCTGCATTTGCACAAGTAGCGTGGCGTCTTTTATAAGCGTTACTTTTTTTTCAAGTGTTTGATAGCCGATACTTGAAAATTCAAAATTGTATGCTGCTTGTGGGAGTGTTATCTCGAAATATCCATTTGAATCGGCAGTAATGGCAATGTTTGCAGTAGAATCGTAGATATTTACATAAGGAATAGATTCCTTTGTTTTTTGCTCTACAATTTTACCTTTTAGGATAAGTTGCTGTTCACAATAAACAGTTGAAATCCTAAAGCAGGAGAGCAGTAATACGATAAGTAAAAACCTAAATGTTTTCATTTAAAACATGGCTAAGATACAAACAGAATTAAATAAGTAAAGAGTATTTAAATTGGTATTTAAAACATTGGCGTTATTTAACAGCTATTTTCTTTTTGCGTGTAGTTGTATTGGCTTTCTTGTTTTTGGCTTCTTCTTTAAGCCTCTTTACATCAAACCATACTGGCGTTTGTTCGTCAGGGTAAAAATTATAATTGATGGTTATTTCTGTATTTGCCGGAATGAATCTTCGTGCTTTTACCCGAAAAACTTTTTTTTCATAGAAAGTTTCATATACAGCATTTGGATTGTAGGAGTGGTTGTACATAGCACCATATCCGCAAACAATTCCAGCACTTTTTCCATCATTTCCCCACTGAAAATAGTAATGATACAAATGTGTTTTGTCTAAGTGTTTGCAGTCTTGCGGTGGGCATACAATTACTGGACAAACTTCAATGATATCGCCGTCGTTCAAGTCCTCCGTACAAAAAACTCCTCTTCCTTTTTTTCCAACTGTTTTTAAATATAACTCCATGTTTTAGCTGTATATTTTATATGTTTTTAACTCCAAACCTCTATTTACTATTCACCATTCAATTACATCCGTTCCGGTACCTCAATGCCTACAATCGAAAAACATTGTTTGATTGTGTTTCCTGTTTTTTCGGTGAGCAATAATCTGAATTTTTTTGCCATTTCATTTTCTGCAGCTAATATAGAACATTCATTGTAAAACTTATTGTATGTTTTGGCTATGTCATACGCATAATCTACTATTTTTGCAGGGTTCATATCGTTGCAGCTTTCTGCAAAAATGATTTCCTGTTTATAAAGAATTTTTATTAATTCCTTTTCTGAATTATGTAAGGTATAGTTGGATAATTGCAAATTTTCAGAAATTGGCTGTTCGTTGTTTTTTCTTAAAATACTTCGTGTGCGCGCATACGTGTATTGCACAAACGGACCTGTATATCCTTGCAAATCTATACTTTCTTTTGGGTCGAATAATATTCTTTTTTTAGGATCTACTCTTAATAAAAAGAATTTTAATGCGCCCATTCCAATAGTTATAAAAAGGGCATTTTTTTCTTCTTCTGTAAAGTCATCAATTTTTCCTAAAACCTCTGTTTGCTCTTTAGCAGCAGCAATCATATCGTCCATCAAGTCGTCGGCATCAACCACCGTGCCTTCACGAGATTTCATTTTTCCACTTGGCAAGTCCACCATTCCGTAAGAATAATGTTGGATACCATCGGCATACGGTCGCCCTAATTTTTGTAATATCAATTTTAAAACTTTAAAATGATAATCTTGTTCGTTTCCCACTACATAGATAGAGCGACTCATGTGGAAGTCGCTGTATTTTAAGTCGGCAGTACCCAAGTCCTGCGTGATATATACCGAAGTGCCATCGGCACGCAATACTAATTTTTCGTCTAATCCGTCAGCGGTTAAATCAATCCAAACGCTGCCGTTTTCTTTTTTGTAAAACACGCCTTTTTTCAACCCTTCTTCAATAATATTTTTCCCTAAAAGATAAGTATTGCTTTCGTAGTAATATTTATCAAAGTCAACGCCCAAACGTTTATAAGTTACTTCAAATCCGGCATACACCCAATTGTTCATTTGTTTCCACAATTCCACCGTTTCATTGTCTCCTTGTTCCCATTTTAAGAGCATAGCTTGTGCCTCTAATAAAATTGGCGCTTGTTTTTCCGCTTCTTCTTTCGTCTTTCCTTGAGCGATTAAAGTTTCTATTTCTTGTTTATAATGTTTGTCAAATTCCACATAATATTTTCCTACTAATTTATCGCCTTTCATGCCGGAGTTTTCGGGCGTTTCGCCGTTGCCAAATTTCTGCCATGCCAGCATGCTTTTGCAAATATGTATTCCTCTATCATTTATTAAGTTGGCTTTGAAAACAGGATAACCATTAGCTTTAAAAATTCCGGCTAAGGCATACCCTAATACATTGTTGCGCATGTGCCCTAAGTGAATGGGTTTGTTGGTATTGGGCGATGAATATTCAATAAGTACAGCTTCTTTTTCTTTATTGTTAAGGGTAGAAGCTGTTCCATGAAGTGCAAAATTCATCCAAAAATCTGGCTTTAATACGATGTTTAAAAAACCTTTAATGACATTGTATGATGTAATTTTATTGTTATTTGTCAATAAAAAATCTCCGATTACTTTTGCCGACTCTTCGGGGTTTTTCTTAGTTAATTTTAATAATGGGAAAACTACCAGCGTAATATCTCCCTCAAATTCTTTTAAAGTTTCATTGATAGTGACTTTATTTAATTCTACTTCGCTGCCGAAAAGAGCTGGGAATGCCTGCTGTACTTGTAGTTGTATTTCCTGAAATATGTTCATCGTAAAATCAAAATTATATCGCACAAAGTTATTACTTTTGCGTTGATATTGGAAATTCAATAATTCAACAATACATTAACTTTGAATATCTATGAGAGACCGTTATATTGACCTTATCGAACAAACCTATTATTTCCCTCAAGATGGCTTTGATGTGGAAGAAAATTGGCTGCGTTTTCATAAGATAGATTTGAAACACGTTATAGAGCAACACGGCGCACCGTTAACGATTACTTACCTTCCAAAAATTGGAGAAAATATCAATCGAGCACGCCGTTGGTTTCAAGAGGCATTTGAAAGTGTAGGTTATAATGGTCATTATTATTATTGCTATTGCACTAAAAGCAACCATTTTTCGTATGTATTGGATGAAGTATTAAAAAATAATGCACAATTGGAAACCTCTAGTGCTTATGATATTGACTTAATCCGTTCTTTGCATGAAAAGAAAAAAATAGACAAAAAAATACGAATAATTTGCAATGGGTTTAAGCCTAAAAAATATACGTCTTCTTTATTGGATTTAGTGAAAGATGGTTTTAGTAATGTTGTTCCCGTATTAGATAATATGGAAGAGTTTGAGGCATACCAAAATTTTGATGGCGACTTAAATATTGGCGTCAGAATTGCTGCGGAAGAAGAACCCAAATATCAATTTTACACATCTCGTTTGGGAATACGCCAGCGTGATGTGATACCTTTTTATATAGAGAAAATTAAACCCAATCAAAATGTGAAGTTGCGCATGTTGCACTTTTTCATCGATTCAGGTATTAAAGATTCTGCATACTACTGGAGTGAATTAAATAAATGCCTCAATATGTATGTAGATATAAAACAAGTATGCCCTGAATTAAATAGTATAAATATAGGAGGTGGTATGCCTATCCGATACTCTTTAGGTTCAAAGTATGATTATGCTTATTTGATAGAAGAGATAGTTACAAAAATCAAAAATTTCTGTGACGAAGCAGAAATCGAACACCCCAATATTTACACAGAGTTTGGAAATTTTACTGTAGGTGAAAGCGGATGCACTATTTTTGAAGTAATAGGACAGAAAAAACAAAATGATAGCGAGTTATGGTATATGATAAACGGCTCGTTAATGACGACAGTACCCGATATTTGGGGTATGAACCAGCGGTTTATTTTATTGCCTATTAATAATTGGAATCAAGCCTACCAACGTACTATTATTGGCGGATTGAGCTGCGATGTAAGTGATTATTACAACTCCGAAGTAGATATTAACCAGGTGTACATGCCTAAGATTATCGGCGATCAAAAATTATATATCGGTTTCTTTCATACAGGTGCTTACCAAGATTCTTTGAGTGGATATGGTGGAACAAAACATTGCTTAATCCCATCTCCTAAAAAAATAATAATTGATAAAGATGCCAATGGAAAATTAACGTATGAAGTGTTTGCAGAGGAGCAGATAGCTGAAAATATGTTGAAAGTATTAGGATACTAATTCTTATTTTCTTTTGTAAATTCAAATTTTCTTAGTTTAATTCTATATGCATAATTTGAATACAAAATCACCTCGAAATAAATTTAGAAATTTCCTTTCTTCCTTAGGTCCTGGCTTAGTCACCGGTGCGGCTGATGATGATCCATCAGGTATTGCTACCTATTCGCAAACTGGCGCTCAGTTCGGCTTTGGACAATTATGGACGGCATTGTGGATGCTCCCATTTATGATTGCTGTACAAGAGGCTTGCGCCCGAATTGGATTAGTAACAGGCAAAGGAATTGCGGCAGTAGTAAAAGAGAACTACAATAAAAAAATGCTCTATTCGGTTGTGTGTATTGTAGTAGTAGCAAATGTGATAAATATCGGTGCTGATATTGGTGCAATGGCAGCTGCCGCTAATCTTATTATTCCATTGCCTTTTGCTGTGTGGACTTTACTCTTTACGGCTAGTATTTTGATTCTGGAAATTTTTACGTCATACCATGTATATGCCCGAATTTTAAAATGGCTAGCAATTTCATTGTTGGCTTATCCTATTACACTTTTTATTATAGATATGCCGTGGAAAGAAGTAATAAAATCTTCCATTATCCCACATTTCGAATTTACAGTTGCGTTTATCTTTATTATTACAGGTGTATTAGGTACTACCATTTCGCCGTATATGTTTTTTTGGGAAGCCTCGCAAGAAGTAGAGGAGTTGAAAGCTAAAAAATCATTCCTTAAAGAAAAATATCATGTTAGCAAATCTGCAATAAATAAAATGCGATTGGATAATAGTACCGGAATGATTATTTCTGAAATTACTACATGGAGTATAATGGTTGTAGCAGGTGCTGTGCTACATAAAGGCGGCGTTCAAGATATCAATTCCGCCGCAGATGCTGCTAAAGCCTTAGAGCCTTTAGTAAGTTCATTTCCACATGCTGGTTTTTTAGCAAAATTGATTTTTGCAATTGGTATCATCGGATTGGGATTACTGGCAGTGCCCGTTCTTTCAGGTTCGGCAGCGTATGCCGTGGCAGAGGCAGTAAATTGGGAATCTGGATTAAATTTAAAACTAAATAAAGCACATGGATTTTATGGTGTCATCACTATCGCAACTATAATTGGCTTATCTATCAATTTTATCGGAATCGACCCTGTAAAAGCATTGGTTTACTCGGCGGTGCTAAATGGAATTGCAGCCGTGCCACTAGTTTTTCTAATTGCCAAAATTTCTTCAGATAAAAAAGTAATGGGAGAAAACAGCAGCGGCACAACTTCTAAAATATTATTATGGCTTACCTTTTTAGGAATGGGCGCAACTGCCGTAGCGTTATTTGTACTATTGTTTAAAGGGTAATATATTTTACAATCTGCTTCTTAAAATGAAGGATAATATTGATAGCTCCTACTATAAATTAAGTATTTACGAAGTACAAAGTGGTGTTTATTTTTACTTGTAATTATCTAACAATAAAAATCAAAACCATGGAATCAAGTATTCATTTAAAAAGAAGAATCGCAATACTATTAATAACAGTAGTATTAGCAGCAGTAATGTCTTGTAAAAAAACAACTACTAATCCGAATAATTTGGAGGATAATACATTCTCATTAGACGGACAGGTTTTTAAAGCTACAGCTGTAAATCCATCTGGAGTGCCGAATGGAATATCGGTGCAATATATAGTAAAAAGTAAGGCTGGACCGTTTAACGATGTAAGAAGTGTCAAAATTGGTTTTGGTGGCCCTAAGAATAAAGTGCCGGCAAGTGGAACCTATGAGATTGTAGATGATGCCAGCTGGGATAATAGCGGTGTTTTTAAAACTGAAATGTATGCAAGTTCTTCTATATTCAATGGCACCTCATTTGACGATAAATTATTTAATGTTGATTTAATTCCTGTACAAACAGTAACATTTACAAGTGGTTCAGATAAAAAGATAAATGTGAAATTTGCTAATATTAAATGCAATGGCGGAAAAAGTACAATTAGTGGAAATGTAACTTGCCAATGGTATTAAGTCGTATAATTATGAATATTTAGCAGTGGAGGTATATTTTGCCTCCATTTTTTATTTTATATCGCTTTTGTTTTTTTAAAACAACAAAAATAGTTTGATAATTTTTGTAAATAATTCAATAATTCAATAAAAAACATAAAAATTTACTAAAAATTTTCATTTAATTAATGAAGTTTTGTAAAAAATGCATTTATTTTGGAGAAATATTCCAAGTGAGGGTATTTATTGTAAACAATTAAATGAAATTTTATGGCAATCAGAAAAAAGTATCTTTTACCGGCAATCTTATTTGCATTGCTGGTTTTTGCAGGAGCTGCAAACCCAGGACAAGTTTTAACAGGCAGTAGTTCTGGAAATATAAATTCAGGAGATACAGCTTGGATGTTTGTCGCAACGGCATTGGTGTTGATTATGACACCGGGATTGGGATTCTTCTATGGTGGTATGGCAAATAGAAAGAATATAATTTCCACCGTATTTCAAAGTGTAATTATGCTTGGTTTGATGAGCGTTATCTGGGTAACGTTTGGCTTTAGCTTGTGTTTCGGCGACGATATAGGCGGTATTATCGGCAACCCATTTACGTTTATGATGTTTAAAGGGGTAGATTTAAAACCCAATCCTGCATTTTCTTCTACTATTCCATTTATTATTTATGCTATGTTTCAGCTGAAATTTGCAATAATTACGCCAGCTTTGATTACTGGTTCATTTGCACAGCGCGTTAAGTTTTCTGGTTATTTGTTATTTACTACTTTATTCTTTGTATTTATTTACGCACCAGTTTGCCACATGACTTGGCATCCAGATGGGATATTATTTAAATATGGTGTTTTAGATTTCGCTGGCGGTACGGTGGTACACATGACGGCGGGCTTCGCTGCCTTAGCAGGTGCATTGTTTTTAGGCCCTCGCACAGAAAGCGAACGTACACATGAGTATGCAAATGTTCCTTTTGTAATTATCGGTACCGGCTTGCTATGGTTTGGCTGGTTTGGGTTTAATGCAGGCTCGGCATTAGGGGTAAATGCAAAAGCAGCAAATGCCTTTGCAACTACTAATACTGCCGCTGCCTCCGCAATGGTAGCATGGGTATTGTTAGATGCTATGCGTGGGCATAAAGTTTCTTCTATCGGTGCATGCGTAGGTGCAGTGGTGGGTTTGGTGGCTATTACGCCGGCTTGCGGATTTGTAAACGTAGGAGAAAGTATGGCTATTGGGGCGATTGCTGCCGTGATTAGTAACTTTGCTGTTCATTTCAAAAATAAATCTACTTTAGATGATACTTTAGATGTGTTTCCATGCCACGGCGTAGGCGGTATGGTGGGCATGATTCTTACAGGTGTTTTTGCGGCTGACTATGGTACTGGAATTAAAGATTGGGGATTAGCTTATGGCGAAACCAAAACATTTATTCACCATATTGTGGGTTTAGTAGGTGTCGCTACTTTTTCGTTTGTGGGTTCTTATGCACTGTATTATATCACCAATTTAATCGACCCAATTCGGGTGTCAAAAGAAGAAGAAGAATTAGGATTGGATATCACACAACATGGAGAATCTTATCAAACCATGCGTATAGATATTTAAGTGCAAAAACCGTAACACTTATACCTCCGGCAAATGAAAATGTGTCGGAGGTATTTTTATTTTTAAATGTAAACAATGCCCACTCAACAACTAAAATTATTTTTTTCTCAGCTGAGTTTCTGGAAAAGGGCTTGGTATTTTGTTCTGCTTTCTAACTTCGTTATTTATACTTAGATTTCATTTTTCTGGTTTTTATTACACACATTAATTATTTAGAAGATTATATTATTCGGTGTGTTTTCCCAAGTTTGCTTTTGTAACTCAAACCAATCTGTAGGGTCACCTTCGTAATCGAAAGTTTCTTTATAAACAAAACCTAATTTAGCAAGTACCTTTTTTGAATTTACATTTCGTGGGTCTGTGATAGCAAATATGGAACTTATAGAAAATGTTTTAAAACCATAATCTATAATAGCTTTCGAAGATTCCGTTGCAAATCCTTTACCCCAATGTTTCTTTTTAAATCTATAGCCTAATTCATAGAAATTTATATGATTGTTTAGGGTATGGTCAAAATATTTCAACCCTGCCCAACCAATACACTCCTTTGTTTTTTTGTCAACCACTGCCCAACGTGCAATTCCATTTCTTTGGTATTGCTCTTTTAATATCTCAATTGCTTTTGTAATTTCTGCTACTGATTTTACCGGTTGGTTTTCAATATATAAATGAACTTCAGGGTCGGCATCCATTTCAAATATATCCATCTCGTCGGTATATTCTAATTCTCTTAAAATAAGTCGGTCTGTTTCTATAATTATTTTCATTTTTTTAATAAAGTAATGACTTCAAAAAAACGATAATGCAGTTTTTAGTAAGCTTATTTTTTATATTGTCGGATTAACCTTTCTACATATTTTCCAATGATGTCAAATTCAATATTCACGGAAGTACCAACGTGGTAAGTAGAAAAAATAGTATGCTGAAAAGTGTAAGGAATTATAGATACATGAAAGTTTTTCCCTTTGGATTGTACAACAGTCAAACTCGTACCATCAATACATACAGAGCCTTTATTTACCAAAGTGAATTTTGGAGTGTTGTTAATTTTGAAATGCACATCCCAACTTCCATTTTTATCTATGATTTTAGTTACTGTGGCTGTTTGGTCAACATGCCCCTGAACCATGTGCCCATCCAACCTTGCATTGGATGGCATGGCTCTTTCCAAATTTATTTTAGCTCCTTTTTGTAATTGGGATAAAGTCGTAATATCAAGTGTTTCTTTTATTGCTGTTACGGTGTATGTCTTATCCTCTTTTTTTACAACAGTAAGGCAAACACCATTGTGTGCTACACTTTGGTCTATTTTTAATAATTTAGATAGTTTGCTTTTTATCGTAAAATGTATATTTTCTCCTTGTTTTTTTACGGAGGCTATTTCCCCTATTTCCTCTATTATTCCGGTAAACATATTTTATTGCAGTTGATTTTTTTAAGTTTCTTATTCTCGGAAAAGTTGAATATATCCGCTTAGTGGTTTGTTTAATTTTTGTACGCCCTCTACTGTTTGATAATAGACTTCACATACATAATAATATACTCCTGTATTCAACAATTTTCCTGTTTTGTAATCAGAGCCATTCCAATTCAAGTCAGGATTTGTAGTTTCAAAAACTAAATTTCCCCAACGATTATAAATTTTCATTTCTACTTTTACTACAAATCGATACGGATAAATTGGTGTAAATAAATCATTTTGTCCATCGCCATTTGGCGTAAAGGTATTGGGGAGTTTGTACAACGGACAATTATCTACACATACTTTGGAAGACAGTGGACTGCTATTGCCATTTTTGCGAACTGCTTGTACAGCATAGCATCCAGCAAGGCTTCGCTCACTTAAAATATGAGTATATTGATTGAATGTACTGTTTATAACACTATCCAATTGAACTAAAGAATCAGCGGCAGTTTTAGCATAAAAAATTCTGACTTTAGTAATATCGTTGGTAATGCAATTTCCATTTTGATTATACGTCCAACTTAGATAGTTTTTATAGTCAGCTGTATCTAATTTGTCATTACTACAAAAATTTGAAATCGTCAAAATTGGTGTACATGGCAGCGTCGTGTCGCTCGGTCGCGCACATACTTCTTGCGAGTAATTGCGAAGTGGTGTTTTTAATCCTGCTAAAGAATAACTGCCTATAGATTTTATTTTGTAGCAATATAAACTATCATTGATTAAGTTACTATCTGTAAATGTTGTAGAAGTAATAACAGTAGTTAATGAATCGAATGTGCTGCCTCCGGGTATTTTTCTGTAAATAACAAAAGCAGTATTTAGCCATGGAACATTAAAATTCCATGATAAATTTAGCGCTTGATATGCAGGTGTAATTTTTAAAAATACGGAAGAAGCTAAGTCGCTGCTGCCTAAGCTGTCATTGCTTCTCGCATAAAATACCAATTTGTAATTGTATCCATTTGCAACGGTGTTTAATCCGTTATCTATAAATGTAGTATCCGTAATTGCAGAGAAAGTTGCCGCATTTACTGTTTTTATCAAAGCGTAATTATTGCCTGTTAATCCTGTTGCTCTGTATAATTTTAAAACATAAGGTCCAGGATTAGCGATAGTATCTAATTTGCTAGCAAAAGGCTTTGACCATTCAATATAAATTTGTCCATTACTTACGTCGGTAATGCGAACATCTACATTGTAAATTAGAGGAATATCGGCAGCAATGCTGATACATTGTTCCGTTGAAGGAAGACCCGAAAATCTATTTAATATCAAATTTGCATTCGTTTTATCTCCAAATTCTGCTACTACTCTATAGCTGTATTGATTGCCTGAGCGTACCGTATTATCGATAAAAGAATAGTTTTTAGTAGTGCCTATTTTTTCATATCCCATTGCAGACAAATCAGAATTGCAAGTATCTAAAATGCTACCACAGCCTCTTTTTCGCCAAACAGAAAATTCTAAAAAACGGGAGTTACCTGAACAAGTATATAAACTATCCCAACGCATGCTTACCGTTTTGTTAGAAGCATTGAAGGTGGCAGTGAAGTTCTTAGGTGATGGTGCTAATAATTTTATAGATAGTGTTTTGGAATCGGTTAACGGTGGTCCTTGAAAATTATCAATGGCATTAAATACTACGAGATAATTATTTTTCAGAAGATGGTCACAAGTCGTTTTCCAAGTAAAAATACCGCTTGTCGGATTGCCGGGAGCGGCAGCGGTAAAGGTTGCCGGATTGGTGGTAGCAATAAATGGTGCGCCATTTGCAGTAATCGTTACTATATCTTGCGCATTAGGGTCGGTAGCGGTAGCCGTAATGGATATGGAATCACCGGCAATGCGGCAGATTTGCAGTGGTACATTTAAGCGTGGAGGTAAATTTCGCGTGTCATCTACAATAATTTGTAAATCCCGAATTACCGTGCCCATTTTTATTCCGTTTCTAAATTCAGTAATGATAATTACAATATTATAAATGCCTGCAATTTGCGGAGAGTTCCATACTAATTCCCCCGTGAGCTGGTTGATGCTGATTTGATTGTTAGGCCCTGGTGCAATTAAGTTGGGCGGTGTATAACCATTTACCGGAATACCACTTGCTTGCAGTGGCGATGCAATTCGATAGGATAAACTATCGCCATCAGGGTCAAATGCATTGGGATTGTGCACAAATATTTGTCCCACGTTTCCATATTCTATCGGTGGATTGAGCAAGAGAGGAGAGTTGTTATATCCAATAATATCTGGGTCTAATATTTTTACCGTATCTTCTAAATAAAATAAAGTATTTACAGAATTATTGATGTTGATGATATTATCGATACGGTTAGGGTCGGATACGCCTACAACATACGTAAAAGGGCCCGAATAGGTGTGAATGCCGATGTATTTATTTTGTTTGATATCAGTAGATAAAAAAACTTGCGAAGTTCTATTTAAAGAATCGAAAGTGCCATCGCCCCAAGAAATTCCTAAGCGGGTGCGGTCGGCATCGGCACTTATGCCGCTTACTTTGGTATAAGTAGTTATAGTAAATTGATACGTAAATCCGGAGAGGTGTTGGTAAGTAATTTCTCCGGCTCTATTATGTGTAGCAAATGCTGTAACGGATAGCGTTAAAAATCCTAAAACGAATAGTATGTTATAGAAAAATTTCATGTACTTTTTTTATTGCATTTATTACGAGAACTTAGGTGTAATTTCTTTTAATATTTATAAAATAAGCCTATAGTTATTTTTTAAAAATGCGTTAAACAACATCGTAAATATAAATAGGAATAACTTAATTAAAGCACTTTTTATTTTCAAATTTTATACAATGTCGCCACGGTACACGTTATTGTGCAGCAGCACGCTCCAGGCGGTCATTTATTGCTTTGCCAATCCCATGCATTGGGAACCTTTCTGCTATGATTACATCTAACGAGCATGCATCTAATTCATGCATTGCTGCATATAACTGCGCAGCAGCTTCTTTCATATCTCCTTTGTCTGATAATATTTTTTGTGTAATAGTTGGAGTAATTGTAAATTGCAGCGGGGCAAAAAGCAGTAGCCCTATTCTTTTTCCGGTATTTTCTTTTATGCTTTGATTAATATCTTCTGTTAAAATAAAAGGTGTTCTAGGGGAGTAGTGTTTTAACAACATTCCCGGAGCATTAGGGTTGTTTTCCTCTCGTAGATAAATGCTTATTTTCGGTGTTATCTTTTCAATTTCTTCTATAGCAATTGCGCCTAATCGGTAAATGATGACTTCCTCCTTTTTAAATCCGATAATAGTAGATTCTATGCCTTGCTCGCAATTGCCCCCATCTAAAATATAAGAGATTTTATCACCGATTTGGTTTTGTACATGCTGTGCTTGTGTCGGGCTTATATAACCGGATGGATTTGCACTTGGCGCAGCCAATGGAAAGGGTAGTTTTTTTAGTAGTTTCAAAGCCATTGGGTGGTTTGGAATACGCACGGCAACACGGGGTAATCCGTGTGTTATGATAGACGGAACTTTTTCTGTTTTTGGCAATAAAAAAGTAAGCGGACCCGGACAAAATTGTTCCATTAGTTGATGGGCAATTGTAGGAATTTCTTCTACATATTTTAAGAGCTCATTTTTATCGGCAAGATGTAAGATAAGCGGATTGTGTAGCGGTCTGTTTTTTACTTCATAGATAGAGCGCACTGCATTTTCATCTAAAGCATTAGCGGCAAGTCCATACACGGTTTCAGTAGGTATTGCTACTAGTTTGCCTTGTTTTAAAAATGCTGCTGCCTTATCTATGTCTATTCCTATTTCTGCCATGGAGTTGCAAAGATACGATAAAATTATTCGTTCAGAGTGGGCAGCTTTTGGGGTATTTCGGTTAAATATGTGCCAAAAATTATATCAAATATAGGATAGGAAATATTAAAATTATATTTCGTCATCAAATGCTCATCATGGTGTAGGTGATGTGCTTTTTTCAGTTTTCGAATAAATGGCAATTGTGCCACAAAATGCGAGTCAGGGAGGTGATAAGAGAAATGCAGCCATTCGTAATTAAGGTAATAGGCTATGATAGTAACAATGAGCAATAATGCAGCATTCATTGACCATAAAAAATAAAATAATACAGCCATAGGCACTACAAATGCAAAACAGAAAAACAATAATAATACTGGAGGAAATAAGACTGCTTTAATGTCTTTGTCTGTGTCAAAAGCATTGTATTCATAAGTGAAGAAGCGATGGTGCTGTAAGGTATGCCGAACAAATACTTTATCTAGTTTTTTTCCTCTATGGTGCATGGGACCTTTGTGTCCGATGTATTCTGCGAAGTTGATGTATAAGAATCCGATGGGTAATATTAACCACTCTTTCCACGTTGGTTTATGGATAAAAATGATGCAAAACGCAATTGACACTAGACACCAAATAGTAGTGAACCAAAAATGTGTTTTTCCAGAATAATTTTTCCCGATTTCTTCCTTTCTGTATTGTGCTCTAAAGTCTTTTGTTTCCTCTTTCGTCATACTTTCTTTGGTTTTGAAAAATATGTTTAATTTAGCAAAAAATATTGATATGGCAACTCCAACTTCTACAACTCCGAATAATGCAACGCCTTCGGGAAATAAACCGACAAATGCGGTAGTGAAATTCTTTAAAAGAATGTTGCTTTATTTTGTTTTAATTATTTTAATCGGATTTGCAGCGATGTATTTCTATTTTAATTTTACCTACAGCGAGGGCAGTCATGCCGGATTACTATTGAAATTTTCGCAAAACGGATATGTATTTAAAACGTATGAAGGAGAAATAAATATGGGTGGCATTAATCCATTGCCCGGAAATACTATCGCTAATAACATTTGGAAATTTTCAGTAAAAGACGATTCGATAGCCAATATTTTGAAACAAAAAGAAGGTCAGCTGTTGCGCTTGCATTACAAAGAAAAAATTAAATGTATGCCATGGCAGGGCGAAACAAATTTTATTGTTGATGGTGTAGATGCCGTTGAAAAGCAATAATTCGTATTTCACCAACGTAAGCATATTTATTCAGAAGACAGCATTTTTACTTTTCAGAAAATTTATATTTTATCCATAAATTTCTGTACTAATAATTTTGCTGCATTTGTGGGGGTAATCTCATTGCTATTAATTTTTGCGATTATTTCTTTTTTTAAAATTTGCAAATTGCTGTACTTTGTCTTCAAACAGAATATTTAGTATATTTGTGTATCATGGAAACACTGATTGTAAGAAATGCTTCGAGAGAAGATTTGGATTTACTGCTTAATATTGCACAGAAAATGGGCATGAAAGTTTCTGTTGCCCCTCAACCCGATAAAAAAAAATTGATCGGATTAGCAAAGACCATTAAAAAGAACGCCACTAAAAAAGCATTTGAAAAATTGGGATTAGATTATGATTGTTATAATCGATAGTAATTTAATTTTTAGTTGCTTTTATGCACCACAAGGTGTCATCGCTTCTTTATTAATAAACAATGAAAATATACAGTTCATAGCTCCTGATATTATAATTGAAGAAGTATATAACCACTTATCAGAAATTACCGAATATACTGGTAAGTCTAAGAGACAAATTTTAAGCGAACTAAATGAAATAACAGCAGGAATTGAATTATATAAAGTACAAAAAATCCCAAAAGAGCATATCCGTAAAGCAGCGGAAACTGTAAAAGATATAGATATTGATGATACTTTCTTTGTAGCTTTACATTTGTACCAAAAACATAAAATTTGGACAGGTGATTTGCAACTCATAAAAGGATTGAAAAAGAAAGGCTATGATATTTGCATTACAACCGCCGAAATCCGCAAAAGTCTTTATAAGAAATAATAGGAAATGAGTACTTCGATTCGCTCCTTTTTTTAGTGTTAAATTCACACAAAGTGCACGTAGCTAGATGTAAGGTTCAGGCTTACATGTTATACATAATAGGTATTATTTATCCATAAATTTCTGTACTAATAATTTTGCTGCATTTGTGGGGGTAATCTCATTGCTATTAATTTTTGCTATCAATTCTTTTTTTAAAATTTGCAAATTATTGTTTTGTGTAAAGCGTTGCAAGAGTTCTTGTTGTAGCGTTTCTTCTAACCAATAAATATTTTGCTCCTGCCTATTGTAATTGAAAAATCCGGTAGTTTCTATGTTCAAAAAATAAGCATCTATTTGCTGTTGCAATTCTTGTAATCCGGTTTTTTGCAGCGCAGAAATATTTATAACTGGAACTGTCCAGTTTTTATCGGTGACTGCAAATAAATGTAAGGAGCGTTTTATATAAGCAGCAGCCGTTTTCGCTGCTATGGCATTGTCGCCCTCCGACTTATTTATCAGCACAATGTCTGCCATTTCCATTATGCCTCGTTTTATTCCTTGCAGTTCGTCGCCAGCATTTGGAAGTAAGAGCAACAAGAACAAGTCTGACATGTTTTTTGCTATCGTTTCGGACTGCCCAACGCCCACTGTTTCTACAAAAATATAATCAAACCCAAACGCCTCGCACAGCAAAATCGTTTCACGGGTGGAGCGTGCTACGCCACCCAAGTTACTGCTGCTTGCTGTGGGCCGAATGTAGCAACGTGCTTCGCTCACTAAGTCCTCCATGCGTGTTTTATCGGCGAGGATGCTGCCCTTGCTGATGCTGCTGGAGGGGTCGATGGCTAAAACCGCTACTGTTTTTCCGCTTTCCGTTATTAATTTTCCCCACGAATTGATAAAAGTGCTTTTTCCGGCACCGGGTACGCCGGTTATGGCAATGCGCTTACTTTTTTTTCCAGTTTTCAAACACGCTTCCAATACTCGAGTAGCTATTTCTTCATCTTCCTTTCGCGTACTTTCTATTAATGTAATCGCTTTACTTAATAGTATTCTGTCGCCCCCTAAAATCCCCTGAATATATTCGTCCGATGTTACTGCCGTTCGCATGCTTAAATGTATAAAATTGAAATGAAAGGAAACAACAAAAATTTTATATTTTATAAATTTTGAATAAAATTGTACGTATAATTTTTTAAAAGTAGTCTTTTGCGCATACTTTCTGTGAATATTTTGTGAATGTTTTAATTGTAACATGAATACTATATGGTGTGTATAATTTGTATTTGTGTTAATTGATTGATTTGTAACGTTTTGCGTGGTTAATTATTCGTTCATTTTAGTGCGCTATATCCTACATTATATTATACATATACCAATTGTCGAAGTAAATACAGAACTTTGCACTATGGTTTTTGAATTTACTTTTTATCCTATTTTTTCATCTTTCACACACACACAAGATGGCGGGCTATGGATAAATGATATAGCATTGTCAGCTATTTATAAAAGTTCAAATACTACCCTTCGTTTGATACACACACCTACAGATGAAAATAAAACGATTATTTCTAAAAATCTTTTTGTTGATAGTACTACTATTTGCAGGAGCTAACGTAGCCACAGCAGGAAATGCGGACGTGTCACTAAAGTTGGGCAACGGACTTACTATTGCAGATAAAGACTCGTCTATGTCTTTTAATTTTGGCATAATGCTACAAGGTAGAGTAGATGTTTTAAAAACGTTTGAAAAGGAATCAAAGCCAATAACCACGGCACAAGCTAGAAGAATACGATTGAAATTTAAAGGGTATTTTTTAAATCAAAAACTAAACTATTTCGTACAACTAAGTTTATCGCCTACTGATGTAAAAGTAGGAAATGTATTTTTAGATGGATACATAAAATATAGTCCTGTAAAACAATTTGCCATACAGTTTGGGCAAGCAAAACTACCCGGTGATAGGGAAGAAATAGCCTTAGATGAACGACAGTTTTTTGTAGATAGATCGACTACCAACGCATTATTTAGGTTGGAACGTGACTTTGGAATACAATTATTTGGTAACTTTGGTAAGAAGTTTATTTTCAAACCAACCATAAGCATTGCTTCGGGTGAAGGAAAAAATTATACAGCAGCCGATATCCAACATTTAGATTATACGGTACGATTTGATTTTTTGCCCACCGGCGAATTTACTGACAGAGGAGATTACACTATGCAAGATTTAGTAAGAGAACCTAAGCCAAAAGTAGCCTTCGGCATAGCTTACGATTTTAATAATAAATCGGCGCTGCAAAAAGCACAAAACGGCGGAAATTTTATTACAGATTCGGCTCGTGCCAATCTACATACACTCTATACCCACGTTTTATTGAAATATAAAAGTTTAACTACCACAGCGGATTACATTTACAGAAAA
>CAZXRF010000047.1:0-20652 GCA_964642875.1 uncultured Chitinophagales bacterium
CTCCGCTGGTTTTGCCAGCCCACGCTTCTTTAGATACTACTTAAATCAACTTTTTATTTCAATTTTTAAATATTTAAACCGCACAACGGGTTTACAATAAAATGAATGTACTCAAATTTACATATTTTATACCTTTATTCTGCTACGCAATTACAAATAGTAAGTCTGTTTTGTTTCAATTAAGGCTTATTCAAAACACATTCCATATAAATTGGAAAATGGTCAGAGATATTATTGTCCAACACATTAAATTTTTGAATTTTAAAATCCTTAGAAGTAAAAATATAATCAATCCGCAATAGTGGTAGTTTCCCGTTATAGGTTTTGCCAATCCCAATTCCACTGCTTAAAAAAGCATCTTTCATGTTTTTTGCAACGGTATTTATGGTATAGGAATTAGGCAAATCATTAAAATCACCGCATAGGATAATGGGTTTGGTTTGAGCATTTAGGAAAGTCTTCAGTTCGTCTGCTTGTTGTGCTCTTCGCTCAAATGCTTTTTTTAATTTCACAATAATATTCTTTGCACCATGTTCATCTAGGTTTTGTGTTACCCGAAATTCCTCTATCGTTTGATAATCTTGTGTACCGAAATAAATAGACTGTAAATGCACATTCACAAATCTAATAACTGTATCTGCGATGACAATATCTGCATATAATCCTTTGAATGGTTTTTTACCGTAACCCGTTTTAAAATTTTGTTGGATAATTTTCCCAGATTCTTTAATTGGATATTTAGAAAAAAGTGCAATACCCCATTCGTCGGTATTTCGCAGCACTAATTCCTTTGTGAAAAAATGATATTTATACCCTAAAGCATCTAATTGTTTTATAGTACTAAATGATTTTGTGGTGTCGTTATAAAATTCTTGAAAAGAAATCACGTCCGCATTTTGCTTACGAATGGTTTCAAAAATTTTATGTTTGGAGTTCACATTATCACTCCAATTATACAAATCAAAATCACGTACATTGTACGATAATACTTTTATAGTTTTATCTGCTTTAGAAAACGTAGGAGTGCTAAAATTGGTAGCTACCAATTTTAACACCTGAGGCAAACATGCTGCTATCGATAGTAAAGATACCATTGCAAAATGACGCTTGCGAGCAATCCAAATAATTACAAAAAAAATATTTACAACAACCAAAAATGGTAAAAGCAATCCAGCAAAAGGCAGAAACCATATTTTTTCGGGACTAATGTAAGATGCAGATAAACTAATTAACAACAACACTACAAATACAATATTTACAGTGCGGGAAGTAAAGGACAATAACCATTTTAAGTATTTCATCTTGCAACAAGATAAAAAATATTTTTTGTACTAAGGATAGAGAAAAGTTAAATCAATCTTCTTGGCTTATTTTAAACAAAAAATCTTTTTCTTCTTTGGATAGACTATCATAACTAGAGCGATTTATTTTATCCAAAATAGCGTCTAATTTTTCTTGTTTATTTACAAGCTCCTTATTCGGTGGTGCCTGTGTATTAGTTTGTTGTTTTGTTTGAGCAGATGAATAAGCGTACTCTTGTTTTTTATACGTTACTTTAAGCTTGCTTTTTTTCTCAGAAAAGGTAGAGAAATAATCTGCTATTACATAAAATGGGCGAGCTAAGTCGGTTCCGTTTTGCAGTAACCTTATATACATAAATCCAAAAAATGCGCCACCGATATGAGCAATATGCCCACCAGCATTTCCATGTTGTATATTTATAAAATCTAAAATAAGATAAGCAAATGCAATCCACTTTATTTTCACATTTCCGAAAAACAATAATCGAAATTCGTATTCAGGAGCAATAGTAGCTGCTGCAAATGCTATTGCCATCACCGATGCCGAAGCACCAATACAACTTGAAATATAAACAGCATTGCTAAATGCTGGAAAAATATTATACGCAAGCATATATACAATACCGCCAAACATACCACCGTACAAATAAATGGGTACAATCTTAGGCTTGCCAATCATATCTTGCACAATTTGTCCGAACCAATAGAGCCCCAACATATTCCATAGAATGTGCCAAAACCCTTCATGTAAAAACATGTATGTAAAAATTCCCCATGGGTGATACATAAAATTATGTGGCGATGCATACAGCGAAAAAATACCCACCAAATCAAACGGAGCAGTTTTAGAGAATAACACAAAAGGCAGGCTTATTAAATTTACAATTATAAATACGCCTATATTTATCAGTATCAACCTGATTAAGTTAGAGCCGTAGGTATATTGCCATTTTATATCTTCCCAAATATTCATTTTAGTAGAACGTTTGTTTATTTGTTTTGTTCCAATAAAGTACCAATAAAAATCCGAAAATTGCGCCGCCGATATGGGCGTAGTGTGCTACATTATCTAAACCTACTTGCGCAAAGGCAATATCATAAACTATAATCACTAATGGAATTAGATATTTTGCTTTTATGGGCACCGGCAAAAAAAGAAAGATTAGAGGTGTATTCGGAAACAAATATCCGAATGCTGCCAACAAACCGTAAATTGCACCACTTGCTCCGACCAAGCTCGAAAAATAAATTTCTGAAATTGGTTTCATAGCAGCTTCGCTCACATGCATATCTGAGGTTAAAACAACAGTACCGGTATAATGATAGGCGATGATTCCGCTTATAAATAAATGAAACAGAATAGCACCCATACCGGAAAAAATGTACAAAAATGCAAAACGTTTGCTGCCCAATACGCGTTCATTTTCCAAAACAGCACCGAAGCTATACAATGCATACATATTGAATAAAATATGAAAAAAACCACCGTGGGTAAACATGTGTGTTACCAGCTGCCATGGTTTAAAGTCGGGGTTTGTTGGATAGTGCATGGCCAATATTTCTGTTAGATTTGGGTAAATCAAACAAGCCAAAAACACGAATATGTTTATCAGCAGCAAATTTTTCACTACGGGTGTTAGGTCTAGTAATCCTCCAAATCGTCTTAATTCATTCATCTTGTATAAACTTTCTTTTTTATTAAATGATTTTTAAGCATTGAATTTTCGTTCAATTTCATCAAAAGTATATTGCACAAAAGTAGCCATTCCTGTAGGATTAATCATTGGTTGTTCGCATGCAAATAATTCATCTATCAGCAATTGCATAGTGTTTTTATCCAATGATTTACCAGATTTTGTAGCGGTTTGGAATGCTAAAGATTTTGCTACATTCTTTCGCTTATCAAACTGTCCGTTTTGTACGCCAGTTTTGTATTCTTCTAAAATTTTTTCTATCAATTGTAATTCGTTCTCCTCTCTCAAATCACTCGGCATCCCATGAACAACAAATGTATTACCCCCAAAAAATTCAATATCAAACCCCAACACTTTCAATTCTTGTAATATATCTTTTATTACTTCCGCATCACCATGATTAAATTCCAAAGATTTTGGAAATAATATTAGTTGTGATACTGCTGGTTGGGTTGCTAAATTTTTTAAATATTTTTCAAATAAAATACGCTGATGTGCTTTTTGTTGGTCTATTAAAATAAACCCACTTTTTATTTGAGTTAATATATATCGTTCATGTAATTGTATTGGTTCGAAGTGTTCGTTTTTAAATGGGTTATTGGAAATTTCATTTTCTTTTTCCAATGCCTCTAGCTGATCCATTTTACTACGAATGGTAACTGTGCGCTCCTCTGTATGTTCATCTATTTCGTATAATTTTTTCCACTGCTCAAAATTATCTCTTTGCGGTGTTACCGGAATATCTTTATCAAATGGTGAGGTATAAGAGCCTTTCGTATTAGTATCTGAATTTAATCGGGATTGAACCACTTTAAAAGGCTGCTCGTTATACACACGCTCATCTACCAACAAATTAAAATTTGCCTCGTGTTCAAAATCTATAGTTGGCATTACACTATACTGCGAAAGCCCATGTTTGGCGGCGGCATTCAACAGCAAATAAATTGATTTTTCATCTTCAAATTTTATTTCTTGTTTTGTCGGATGTACATTAATGTCTATTGCGCCAGGTTCAATATCTATAAACAAGCAGTAAAACGGAAAATTCTTTTCCGCTATCAATCCATCATAAGCTTTGGTGATGGCATAATTCAGAAAATTATTTTTTATAAAACGATTGTTAACAAAAAAGAATTGCTCTCCACGGGTTTTTTTACTCAATTCGGGTTTGCCAATAAAACCACGCACGCTCACATAATCTGTAATCTCTTCTATCGGCACTAATTTCTCATTATAATTTTTTCCAAACACACTAACAATTCGTTGGCGCATATTACCTGCTTTCAGATGATATACTTCTAATCCATTATGATGCAAAGAAAAAAAGATATTCGGGTTGGCTAGTGCAACATGAACAAACTCCTCTAAAATATGCTTGGTTTCAATTTGATTAGACTTTAAAAAATTACGGCGCGCCGGAACATTATAAAATAAATTTTTAACCGAAATAGAAGTACCCGAAGCTGTAGCCGTAGGTTCTTGTAAAATTACTTTAGACGCTTCCGTTATCAAAATAGTTCCTACTTCTTTGTCGTGTAATTTTGTTTTCATTTCCACCTGTGCCACGGCAGCAATACTTGCCATTGCCTCTCCTCGAAAACCAAATGTATAAAGAGAAAATAAGTCTTCTATTTTTTTTATTTTAGAAGTAGCATGTCTTTCAAAACACATTCGAGCATCTGTTTCGCTCATACCACAACCATCATCTACTACTTGAATCAAAGCCCTTCCAGCATCTTTAAGAATAAGTTGTATGTTTTTTGCGCCCGAATCCACACTATTTTCCAATAGTTCTTTCACCACCGATGCCGGACGTTGAATCACTTCACCGGCGGCAATCTGGTTGGCAATGGCATCAGGCAAAAGTTTAATAATATCGGACATAATTAGCATCACAAAATACAAAAAAATGTAGGGTTGAAACGTGTTAAATGCTGTTATTTTAAAGAAAAAGAATAACTAAAAGAATATTTTCACGTTCAAATACATTTAATAAGTAGATACACCAAGATTTACTTATGTTTGGACAGATTTAGCTGATTTTGATAAAAATGGAAATATTATAATGAAAAACTACTTTTTAAAAATACTCTTTATTACCTTCTTTCTACTACTGTCTATCGAATATTCGAATGCAAAAGAGCCGCCTTACTTAAAAGATACTTCAAATGTATGGGTAGATTCTATATTAAAAACAATGACATTAGACGAAAAAATCGGGCAACTATTCATGGTTGCTGCATACTCCAATAAAGACGAAACCTCCTATCAAACTATTGATAAATACATAAATGAATACAAAATAGGTGGAGTTATTTTCTTTCAAGGAACGGCACAAAAACAAGCCGAACTAACCAACCGTTATCAGGCACAGAGTAGGCTGCCATTGTGGGTTGGATTTGATGGAGAATGGGGCTTAGGTATGCGCTTAGACAATACGATATCCTATCCACGGCAATTGACGTTGGGCGCTATCGATGATATGTCCTTAATTTATGACATGGGCAGTGAAATTGCTCGGCAAATGAAGCGCATTGGTATCAATATCAATTTTGCACCGGATATTGATATTAACAGCAACCCTAATAATCCGGTAATCAACGATAGGTCTTTTGGCGACAATAAATTTGGCGTGGTGCGCCGAGGATTAATGTACATGAAAGGCTTGCAAGACAATCATATTTTAGCTTGTGGCAAGCACTTTCCTGGACATGGCGATACCGATGTAGATTCTCACAAAGACTTACCGATTCTTAGGCATTCTGCTGAACGTTTGGCATCAGTTGAATTATATCCGTTCCAACAGTTTATTCGCTATGGTGTTGGGAGCATAATGGTAGCGCACTTAAATGTTCTTTCGTTAGATGCTGCTCCAAATTTTCCGGCAACATTGTCTTCAGCAATTGTACAAAATAAACTAATAGATTCAATGAAATTTAAAGGGTTAATATTTACCGATGCATTGAATATGAAGGGAGTATCAAAATATTACCCTTCAGGTATTGCTGAGGTAATGGCTTTGAGAGCTGGCGATGATGTTTTATTATTTCCTGAGGACGTAGATGCAGCAGTAGCCGGTGTGCGTTGTGCTGTACAAATAGATTCTGTAATTTCAGAAAGCAGTATTAATAGCAAAGTGCGAAAAATATTAGCAGCAAAATATTGGTTGGGTTTAAACAGATATCAACCTATAAAACTAGAAGGTATTGACACGGATATAAATAATGAACAAGCTGCATTTTTAAAATTCAAATTAGTAGAAAATGCCATGACGGTAGCTACAGATTCTACACATCAAATACCAATTTTAAACATACAAAAACGCATAGCACACGTTGGTATAGGAAGTAGTAAACCTACCGTATTTTCTACTACTTTAGATAAATATACTCAAATAGACCATTACTTTATTCCAAAAGAAAAACCCGCTGCAACATTCAATGACATTCTAAAAAAATTAAAAGATTATCACTTAGTAATTATCGACATACAAGACATGAGCCGTTTTGCCTCGAAAAACTATGGACTCACAGAGAATGCGTTGACTTTTTTAAATCAAGTAAACAAGCAAAATCAAACTATTTTAACTGTTTTAGGTTCACCGTATAGTTTAAAATATTTTCAAAATTTTTCTTCGATTTTGGTGGGATATAATGAAGAAGATGAAGCGGAATCTATTGCGGCACAAGTTTTGTTTGGTGCACGTGGTGCCGAAGGCGCACTACCTGTTACTGTCGGCAAATTTCAGTATGGAGATGGCGAATGTACCCAATCGGGAATGCGCTTAAAATATGGCAGCCCATTAGAGGTAAATGTAAATACCAAAACGTTGCAAAAAGCGGATAGTATCATTAATAAAGCCATTGCTGATAAAATATTTCCGGGAGCACAACTATTAGTTGCAAAAGATGGCGAAGTAATTTATGAAAAAGCGTATGGCAATCATACTTACAACACGAATTTACCTACCACCAGTACCGATTTATTTGATATTGCTTCAGTTACAAAAGTTACTGCCACGCTACCAATAATTATGAAGATGCAAGAACAAGGGAAAATAAATATCAACCATACCTTGGGAGAATATTTTGCCTATCCGGAAGGCTGCAATAAGCGCAATATCATTATCAAAGAAATGCTTTGCCACCAAGCAGGTTTGCCCGCATGGATTCCATTTTACAAACGTTCTTTAACCACCGAGGGCAACCCCGATAGTATGTGGTATTCTAAGAAACAAGATTCCGAATTTTCTGTAAAAATTTTAGATAGTTTATATTTAAAAAAATCGTTTCAAGATACCGTTTGGAATATGATTTACAATTGTCCGCTCGGAATTAAAGAATATAAATACAGCGACTTAGGATATTACTTACTCAAACAAATCATCGAAAAAACGTATAATGATTCTTTGCAAAATATTACCAGAAAATATTTATACGCTCCATTGGGAATGAATTACACGCAATATAATCCGCGATGGAATGGCGTGGATACCAATAAAATAATGCCTACTGAATTGGAGAAGAACTTTCGAAAATCATTACTATTGGGAACGGTACACGACCAAGGTGCTGCGCTATTGGGAGGCATTGGCGGACATGCCGGAATATTTACCAATGCCAATGATTTAGCAAAATATTTTCAACTATTACTCAATGGCGGAACTTATGGTGGATATAGATATTTCAATAACTCTACTATCTCCAATTTTACTGCTAAACAATATGCAGGAAATCGTAGGGCAATAGGATTTGACAAACCTACACCGCCGGGGCAAGACGGGCCAACATGTGACGCTGCCTCATCAGAATCTTTTGGACATACCGGATTTACGGGTACAATTGCTTGGGCAGATCCTAAGTATAATTTGATTTATATTTTCTTGTGCAACCGTGTATATCCGAGTGCCGAAGAAAACACACTTGCCAAACAAAATATTCGACCTAAAATACAGCAAGTAATTTATGATGCCATAAAGAAATAAATTGAACGCTAAAGCCTTAACTTAATTTATTTGCCACCCAACCCGAAGCCAAAGCCTACATTTAAGATAAGCGGAACTTTATCGCTAAATGTACCACGATAAATGGATTCTGAATTATTAAGCACATTATACATCAAAGAAATATTGACTACTCCAATTTTTCCGATTGGCGCAGCATAGCCTGCTCCCAACAGCAAATGATGTACCCATAACCTATGGTCTGCATTAAAGTAAGAAGGTTTATTTACCGGATCGTAACGAGCCTCCAAATACAAGCCTTTGTATAAAAAACCACGAGCATAGGCATCAGCTCCATACACAAAAAAGCTATAGGAATACATATTGCTATACCGATAGCGTTGGTAAATAAATATAGGACCGCCGCCTAACTCCAAACGATTTTTGGCTACCAAATACCCTGCCGTCGGCGATATATTGATATAAGTATAAGAACCGAACTGCAACCCGAAATTTCCTCCAATCCGCAGGCGATTTAATCTTTCCTTTCGTTTCTCTTCCGCAGTTTTTGCATCGTCCTTTTTATCTGATTTTATGTTCTTAGTATTTGGTTTGTTCGCAGTAGAACCACCTAAAGTATCTATAATTCTGATGGGATTGTCGTATATTTCTTCTTGCGCAAAAAGCCTTGCAGGCAGGAGTATAAAGAGCATGCATAAGATAAAAACCTTGTATGGGTTCATTAGTCGATATTTAATGTTATAATTTTGAGAACGTAATTTTACTAAAAATAGTTTGTGATTACTAAAAACACATTGACAAAATAAACGCAATTAAAGTTTTAAGGATATTTCAACAAATCGAAAATAAATAAAAAAAGAGTAAGCTATTTTAATCTAAACTAATTTTCAACCTACAGTGTTTTTTGTTGTACTGCTTTTTCTTATCGGGAACAGTTTTAGGCGCAAATCTACCGTCGAAAAAACCATCTTTAATCTGTTTTTTCCGAATACTCGATTTTATCTGTTTAAGCGTTTGCTTCTTCATGTTTTACAATTTTAAATCAATGGAAATATATCCTAAAATTAGCATTATTTTATAGCTAAACAATCGTATTCTCTTTAGTTTAAGGTTCCTGCAATACGACTGACTGCCTAAAATACGACTACCTATTTATCAGTAGGTTGCTATCCGCTTCTACCAATGTTTTATTAATTAAAAAATTTATGCATCTTTGTACATTATGATTATTAAATGGATTTTTAGAATGATATTTAAGTTGCTAGGATGGCAACTTAAAACAGAGGCAATAAAAGGAATAAAACAATCCATCACAATTGCCGCTCCACATACTGCAAATCTTGATTTGCCGATTGCCAGTGCTGCTTTCGATATGATGGGGTTGCCATTGAAATTTACCGTAAAGAAAGAATGGGTAAGGTTTCCATTTAAAGGAATTATGACCAACTTGGGTGCAATTGCTATAGACAGAACGCCAAAAAAACCTGGAGAACCACGACCAAGTATGGTAGAGGCAATGACAAATTTATTTAAAGAAAACCCTGAACTACATATTATGGTAACTCCGGAAGGCACGCGCAGCTTACGTACGGAGTGGAAAACAGGATTTTGGTACACTGCAAAAGCGGCTAACGTTCCAATTTTATTAGGCTATTTAGATTATAAAAACAAAATTGCTGGGATCGGGAAAATTATTTATCCCACTAATTTGGAAGATAATATGAGAGAGATGATGGACTTTTACAAAGACATTACTCCTTGCCATCCTGAGAAGTTCAGTATTGACTTACGCTATGCTCCAAAAAAATAAATCCTAAGAAATAGGTAGCCGAATTTGAGGATTTTTAAAATACATAGAACACCTACCTTTGGTATGAAAATTAAACTATGCTGAAGATAATCTCAAGGATAATATTAAATGTAAAAGGTTGGACTTATCAAATTGAGCCCTTAAAATCTGTTGACAAATGCGTGCTCATCGTTGCACCTCACACCTCTGCTTGGGACATGGTTATTGGCAAAGCTGTATTTGAAGTAGAAAATATACCGGCAAAAATTGCTGTAAAAAAAGAGGCTTTCTTTTTTCCATTAAGTTGGCTTTTATACTACTTAGGGGCTACACCTATTGACAGAAACCCAAAAAATGGAAGTAACGAGCGCATCAGCTTGGTAGATGCAATGGCAAATAACATTAAAAAACAAAAGAAAATTTGCATGGTAATAACCCCTGAGGGTACTCGTGGCAAACGCTCGAAATGGAAAACAGGATTTTATTATGTAGCCTTAAAAGCGGAAGTACCTATCGCATTGGGTTATTTGGATTTTGACCTAAAGGAGGCAAATGTTACTAAACTATTTTACCCTACCGGAGATATGGATAAAGACATGCGCGAAATAATGGAATACTACAAAGACAAAGTGCATCGTGGAAAATATCCTAACAGAAGCATGACTGACGAGCGCTGGAGTTAGTACATTGTTTTATTTAAATAAAAAAAATAAGGATGTCAATTTGGGCATCCTTATTTTTTTCTACTATTTAAAGTTTTAGTTATTGAAAAACAATATCGACAAATGGGATTGCAATATTTGTAAGTACTGCACTGCCTGCGGAAGGGGTTATAAAATAAAAGGTAGAACCCGTAATCGTCATAACACCTGAAGTAAATGGAAAGCTTAAAGGCGACATTGTAGAATTTTTAGCTACTAACCCAATTGTATTAACAATATTGGGTGCCCAATTAGTCTGTATTCTTTTTAAAGTATAGGAATGTCCCGCTAATAAATTAATGGTAGAAGTTGGCGTAACATAAGAAGTTGCAGTACTTGAAAAAACAGAAAAACCACTGTAAACTAAAGCAGAACTAGTATTGTCATAAATTTCAATTTTGTAAGGTGTTGAGGAAATACCTGGTTGACTTTGATAACCTATCTTACACACTGTTTTATTGGCACTCAATTTAAAGGTATAAGAATGCACTTCAAAGTCTAAGGTTGTTGCGCTGGAGTTTCCTGAACCAGCAACAACAGTATTGAATAAATTATGAAAATCTGTACCTGTAGTTACGCAAGGTGCTGGTGGAGTAGGTGTAGGTGTGCAAGAGGAAACTGCTAGTGCAAGGATTCCAATGAATACAGTTTTTAAGGTAAAGGAGTGTTGTATTTTCATGATAATAGATTTAAAGATGAAAGAATAAAATTTACTTATTTACTTACATCTTAAATCTAAACCCTAATTTAGAAATACACAATTACAAGAAAGTTAAAATCAGTTATACGTGGCTTTATTAACAAAATTTATTGATCGAATAAAAAAAAGAAAAAAGGAAGAAGTATTTTAAATTGTCATAATTTCTTCTTCTTTTTGTTGCAGCATTTTATCTACTTTGCCATTGTATTCGTTGGTCAATTGCTGAATAGTTTCTTCTGTACCTTTACCAATATCTTCACTCAATCCATCTTTCACTAATCCTTTTATCATTTCATTGCCTTCTTTACGGGCGTTTCGGATAACGACTTTTGTTTGTTCACCGTAATTTTTAGATTGTTTTACTAAATCTCTACGTCGTTCTTCCGTAGTTGGAGGCACAGAAAGTCGGATATTTTCACCGTCATTTTGTGGCGTAATGCCGATATTACTTTGAAAAATAGAACGTTCTATTTCACTTATTAGTTTCTTCTCAAATGGAACGATAACTATAGTTCGGGCATCTAACAATTTAACGCTGGCTACTTGATTTATCGGAGTCTGCGAACCATAATATTCTACTGTAATTCCGTTGAGCATATCGGGGCTAGCTTTTCCTGCACGTACTTTGCGCAGTTCGTCCTCTAAGTGCTTTAATGCTTTAAACATTGATTCTTTAGTTTCCTCTAAAACTAACTGTACTTCTTCTTCCATCGTTGCGAATTTTCGAGGGCAAACCTACAAAATTTTTTCATTATGAAATAATAATCTGACAAACAACCCAAATTAAACACGATACACATAACTAAGTAGCGCAATTAGGTGGCAGGTTTAGAAATATAAATCCATTTGCAATTGTGAAAAAAAATAGAAATTTGTGTGTTTTTTTTTATCTTTAAGCAAACACACCAATGAAAGCATACCTACTCTTAATTATTTCAGTATTTACTGTACTTTCCTGCACTAAATCTCCTGAAAGTAAAGCACCCTTACCACCCAAGAAAATTGCATTCGGCTCTTGCTGTTTTCAATTAGGCGATTTAAGTATTTTTAAAACTATGGAAAAACTAAATCCAGATTTATATTTGGCATTAGGCGATAATATGTATGTAGATATGCTAACATTTCCGGGTATTCTCACTGACTCAGCTGCACTATCGGCATCCTATTCCATGCTAAAAAACAACCCTTATTTTAAAGAATTTAAACAAAAAGTTCCATTTATTGCCACTTGGGATGATCATGATTATGGAGGCAATAACAAAGGCAATGAATACGCTCATAAAGATGTATCACAGCGATTATTTCTTAATTTTTTCAATGAACCTAAAACATCTGACCGTTGGAAAAGGTCTGGCGTTTATACTTCGTATTATTTTGGAGATGAGGCACACCGATTACAAATAATTGTATTGGATACCCGCACATTTTTAGATGTTTTCAGTCCTGAGCCTATTGCGCCGACAAACGATACTTCTAAACGATTTTTGGGAAATTCAGAATGGACATGGCTAAAGGGAGAATTGCAAAAACCTGCTAAAGTGCGCATTGTGATGACGAGCACGCAAATGCTACATGAGCACAATGGTTATGAGTCTTGGACTAACTACCCACACGAGTTAGAGCGTTTTTTCCAATTAATCAGAGATACACGGGCGGAAGGCGTATTTATGGTTAGTGGTGATGTGCATTGGGCTGAACTGAGCAAACAGCAGCCTGCCGGACTTTATCCGCTGTACGATATGACTTCAAGTGGGTTAAACATGATGGAATCTTACCCTGGTGCAAACAAATACAGAGTAGGCAATGCCACCCGTGACTTAAATTTTGGGATGATAGACATAGACTGGGAAAGCAATCCGATAAATATTGCATTACGTGTATATAACCAACAAGGAATTGTAAGAATAGAACATGCTATCTCCTTATCAGAATTGAAATTTTAAACCGTTGTTATTTGCTAAATAAATCTGCTGATTTGCTGATATACAAATTTCTTTTTTGCTAGCGCATGTTTCTCTACTAAATGCCAAGACAGCCAACCACAAAATAAGGTAATAGGCAATGAAACCAACAACAGCTCCATTACATTAAATTGGAAGTAATGCATTAATAACTGCTGTACAGGAAAGCCGTAAATATAGGTGCCATACGAAATATCACCAAGCGTATTTCCAATAGCGGAGATTCCTTTTATTGCTGCTGCACCTATTATTATTATTATAGGTGGAAATAAAAAATATTGCACCAATTCAAAATACTGCCATCGCATAAATACCATAGTAGTAATTATACAACAAAGAAGAATTAGCTTACGCTGCGGATGTCGTTCTATGTGAAATACAGATAGCAATGCGCCACTCATAAAGAGCAATCCGAAATGGCACCATTGGTCTAAAGAGAGAACGCCTAAATGTGGCATATTGCTTTTTCCTTGTAAGGCGATGCGCAATACAAAAAATAGAAAAACAATTGCAGCAATTACCCATCGTTTTATTTTGTCTTTTTGCTGTTTTAGAAAAAACAAAGGCAATAAAAATAAATACATTGAAAACTCGTAACCTATCGTCCATAAAGAGCCATTGATAGCTTGTCTTAATGGATTATTTTCGAAAACTCCTTTGATAGTATGTTGCAATTTAAATAATGAACAATTTATTGGAATATATGTCCACACGCTTTTATGCTGTAAATATTCAGCAATAGTTCCATCAAAAACAAAAGAACAAGCAAGTACGGTAACTGCCAAAACTACAATAAGTGCCGGATAAATACGCAGTAACCGTTTCACCAAATAATCTGTTCTATTTTCACTACGCATCAAACTTTGAAAAATAAGATAGCCGCTAATGACGAAAAAGCCACGCACACCAATATAAGAATACGACAAAGTGCCATTAGAAAAATAATACAATGGATCTTGCTCAGAAATACCGGCAATAGGATAGCAATGATGCACTACTACCAATGAAGCAAACAACAATCGTAAAAAATCAAAATTATTTTTGTGCATGACAGATACGTAAAAAGTTGTTAAGTTAGCTGAAATAGAAGAACTATAATAATTTTAAATCCCTATTTTTGTAAAAATGAAGCAAGTCCTAAAGAATATCTTATCCGCCAAAGAAAAGAATTATCTGAAATGGGATAGATTTACATTAGTAGGAATCTTATTAATTATTATATGTGGCATAAAGGTTGGCGCCAACTTGGACAACTACATGGATGTCGTTTTTTGGGATGAATCTTTATATTTAACCAGAGGTGTTGCCATGTTTCAAAACATTCCCAAAACCTGGGGCCCTACTTATTCATTTTGGTACAAGCTTTTATCCTACATTACACCCGATAAAATGGAGTTGTATTATTTTAATTTCAAGCTAACGACCATTTTAATTTCTATTACATTCTTTTTATTCTTGATGGCCTGTGGAACGCAGCGGATTTTAGCCTTCATGCTTTCCCTTTTTTTCTTGTCGTCATCGGTCAATTTGCCGATGTGGCCGCGAGTTTCGCACTTTTGTATTATCGTATTTCTGCTCTTTCTAATTCTTGCAAAATACCATCAATCCATCGTATCTAAATTTGCGTTGTTTTCAATTGCGTTGTTGATATGTGCACATGCCAGACCAGAATTATTCTTACCTTACTTGGCATGTTTTATCACAACCATTGTTTTATTTTTTATAAATATTAAAAAAACCACAAAGTATAATATCTTTATTTTTATAGTGCTGATTTTGTTCTCGGGTATTATATTACGGTTTTTAAAAACGCCGCTGAACAATGGTGACTCAACACGTGGGATAGGTGTTTTTTTACAACATTTTGCAATGAACTATGCGCAATGGCATCATTCTGACATGATTTTCTGGCTCGACTATTCCGATATTTTAAAAGAAAACTTTAAAGAGGCAACGACATTAAAAGGCATGTATAAAATAAATCCTGAAGTTATTAAACATCATATTTTTTCTAATATATCAAATTATTTACTAAGGACAGGACAAATTATTATAGGATTTTTTGCCCCTATTTTTACAAAAAGTATAGATTGGCTTTGTATGATGGGTGCATTGATATTATTTGCCGTATATTTTTCATTTACAAAAATGGTAGAAAACAAAAAAGCTAGTATTTTCGAAATCATAAAAAATAATATATACACAATTGCTGTATTAATTTTATTTACGCTGCCTTCCATATTTGTTTGTATTTATGCCTATCCGCGGTCACATTATTTACTATTACAAGTACCTCTTTGGCTGTTGGCAATCTCCTTGCTGATTTCCTCGCTTACTACGGTTGCAGAAAATATGGATATGCAGAAAATCATTGTCATTGCTGTCGTATGGTTTTTTGTAATGCCTACAGCTGCCGATTTCTCGTATTTCCGCATGTTCAGAAAAGAAGAAAATTTAAGCAATCAAAAATCTGTACAATATATTAAAACTCACTTCAACACCAAAGATACCTTGCGTGTATTTGATGTAGATGGAGGCGTAACAAATTTATTACCCGGAAATTTCATTAATAATAATTATATATTTTTGCAACAAAGAGATACAATATTCTTAAGCAATTTTTTATTGCAAGGTAAATACGACATCATTTACAATTCACCGACCTTAACTAAGTTAAACAGTGTAAAAAAGGATTCTGTATTATTTGATATGGTAAAGAATCCGGAGAAATATGGATATATTGAACAAAAAACCGGTAACTTTGCCACCAGCTTGTTGATTAGGAAGCGATGACTACATTTATTAATAGACCACTATACACCCGCGACCAACCTTTGTTTGAATTAAGGGTTATTTTATTATTTATTTTTTCTCTACTTTTTGCCAGTAATATTTTACTACAATTTAATTCTGCTAGTAAGGTAGTTGGCGTGGTTATCGCATTATTTTTACCCGGAATATTAGTCGTTGCTGGCGTATATTATTACTATAAATTATTCAAGCTAAAGCAACTCAATCCTATAGATGCAATCATCTTTATTTCCTTAATACTACCATTTTACAATGCTATCACCGTGCATTTAATTTTTGATGTAAAAATCATGAAAGCACTATTCAGTTTAGTACCTCGATTTTATGTAGTAATGTGTAGCCTTATTTATTATGCAATACGCTCCCGCAAAATAACGATGCAGCAATATGTGTATTCCAATTTGTTGCTATGTTGGTTTTGTTTTTTATTGTACTCTTATGTATCCATAATGATTCCACCTCAAACATTCATAAGTGGATTAGGAGATGGATTAGTGGGTTTTAACCCCTCAAAAGGTGGGTATATTTATCGGTTTTCCAGTGCCGTGCTCATCTTCGGCATGATTTATTATTTCTTGGATTACATCATGAACACCAACTACAAAAGTTTGATATTATGGGGGGTGTTAATGTCGTATCAAGTATTTATTGATAAAGGCAGAACGGAGTTAGTATCTGAAGCAGCACCAATGTTCTTATACATGTTTATAATCCTTAAATGGCACGAAATTGCTCAAAAAATACTTACCATTTTGCTACTAGTATGCGTTGCACTGCTCATCGCCTATCTCATAGACCCAAAGATAGTACAGTTTACCGCAGATATGTATTGGATGTTTATACAGTTCTTTATGGGACGTAAAACCGGTGAAGGTTCTGCGGATATGCGCTGGACAGAAATGGCAGCTGTTTATCATTATTTCTTAAAATACCCAGGTCATATTTTCTTTGGCGTCGGCGTTCCTAAAGGGGAGATTTTGCAAAAATATGTGGGCAATGTAATCTTAGGAGATATCGGTATTGTAGGTGGTTTATTATCGCAAGGCATAGTAGGATTAGTATTTGTGTATTCTGTATTTCTATACCCTCTTTATATATGGAAAGTAGTAAAACATTATAAAAAGGATTTGTTATTCAACACAGGAATGTTAAGTGTCGCTACGGTATTTATTCAATCCTTATTTAATGGAAGTATTTTCTATTCTTTCTTAGGAATTATGATGCCACTTATTATTCTGGAATACTACAGAGTAAAAGAGAAAGTGTATTGGAGAACACAAAGAGCACTGCAACAAAAATAACAGTGAAAAAACAGTATAAAATAATCATTGTCTGCATTGCTGCCATCTTGGGGTTTCGGATTTGTTTATCGAATGAAAAAAAGAAAGAAAATAATTTACTGCCCGCAAGCACTACAACTGTATCTGTTTTTGTACAGCCCGATTTTAAAAATACAATTGCAATAAACCCAAAAATATTTGGGATAAATATCGGATTTGCATTTGCCCGAGAATTAGATAAAGATTCTGGATTTGTGCAATTATTACGCAATATGCATCCCGTTTCATTGCGGTTTCCGGGAGGCACCGTTGCCAATTGGTATCACCCGAACTTACCGGTATATGGCTACAAAGCCAACGAAATCATCCCATCATTAGGCGGCTTATATCAGATACAATCTAAAAGAGAAGAAAATATTTTAAGTAATTTTATTCGACTTTGTAAATCGGTAAATTGCGGTGCTGTATTTTGTGCCAATTTACTTACCGGCACTACCGATGAAACACTTTATGTAATAGATGCTTTAAAGAAAAACAACATACCTATCTTCGGTGTAGAATTGGGTAATGAATTTTGCTTACTTCCATATCGAAAACAATTTCCTGATGCACAAACTTACATCGATAAAATAAAAAAAACAGCTTATGCTATCCGTCAAAAATATCCCGAATTACGAATCGCTGTAATTAGCGGCGACGCCGTTGACGCAAAAAGTAACGACGAACGCAGCAAATTTATGCGAAATTGGAGTTTAGGGCTTAGCAATCAAAATTTCTATGATGGCTATGTCTGGCATTTTTATGCTTCGTGTACCCCTTGCGATAAAGACAGTTATTTTGACAATGTATTTATAAATAATCTTGCTCAGCTAGCACCTTACGTCACCAATAAACTCTATAATGTAGGTATGAATTACCTGCCAATTTATGGTAAAGAACGCAAACTTTGGATAACGGAATGGAATATCTCCAACGGCGATTTCTTAGACAATACTTTTGTGCAAGGTGCTTATGTAGCTGAAAATTTTCTGTACATGATAGAGCTCAACACCAAATACAACAATTATATTGAGCTCACCAATCTACACGCAATGGATGGTTTGATAAATATTTATAAAGGCAAACAATCTCCTGTTTTATCTATTGGAAATGACAATGCCACTGTGCAATATTTCGCTTTTAAATTCTTAGCCTCCACCCTTACCGAAAACACACAACGTGGGGCAATTTCAGTAAAGAGTGTAGATAAATCTATTGTGAATAATTTCATCTGCCAAGCATTTATCCATAAAAAAGAAAACAAAACGTATTTGCACTTTGTCAATCGTTCGGGAAAAAAAATAGAAATAAACTTACCTACAACAGCTACGCAGTATAGCCTTACAGACATCGAAGCGGAGGTACCTTATGCTACCGCCGGAAAAACCAACTACGAAAAAAACTACCCAAATAAAGTACAAGCGGTGCGCTATAGAACCGAAACATTTTCAAATAATAAAATCACCATTGCGCCGTATGCATTCGGGTATATTTCCTATTCATTTTAATAAATAAATTTGATGGTTGAAAATACAAATACCACTCCTGTTATCATACTTGCCGGAGGCTTCGGCACTCGGCTGAGTACTATTGTAAAGGACGTACCCAAGCCGATGGCACCGATAAATGGCAAACCGTTTCTACATTATATTTTTAAAGAATTGCAGCAACAGCAAATCCAGAAAGTAGTATTGTCCGTTGGGTATTTAAAAGAAATTATACAAGCGTATTTTAAAGAAGAATATTTAGGAATAGCCATCGAATACGCCATTGAGGAAGCGCCTTTAGGCACGGGCGGCGGCATAAAAAATGCTTTTAATAAAATAGAAAACGATGCCTATATTTTAAATGGCGATACTTTTTTTGACATTCCACTTTCTGCGCTAAAAAATGCAAGTGCCGATATTACTATTGCTTTAAAACCGATGCTTCAGTTTGATAGATATGGCACTGTAGAAGTAGATTCCACGCAACGGATAATTTCATTTAACGAAAAAAAATATTGCGAACACGGGTTAATTAATGGTGGAGTTTATTATTTTAAAAAATCACTATTTGAAAAAATAAAAACAGAAGATAAATTTTCTTTTGAGAAAGCTATTTTAGAAAAACACCTCTTAGACTTACAAATACGCGGAAAAATATTTGACAACTATTTTATTGACATCGGCATACCCGAAGACTATAAAAAAGCTCAAGAGAATTTTAGGTAATTTATGACAAATCCTTAGCAACAACTAACCCCCTGTCAATCAACATACTGCATATCTACTTTTCAAGTTATATCCTTTTTTCAAAAATTCTGATTTTATCGGTTGTAGTTGATAGGTGGCGTTTACTTACGTACATAACCTTATTTTATATAAACACTAGTTTTTAGGAAAGATAGAATAAACGCAATTATTATAGGCAAGCCATTTTGGAAGGGCGAATCCAATGAAAAACACTAAAATCCTTCCTCCTATTTTGTATTCTTATCTCAGCTATCTACCTTTGTCTATCCTTTAAGTATATATACTGCAACCAACATGCTGACGATAACCAACAATCACACTTTATTTCTGGACAGAGATGGCGTAATCAATAAAAATATAGAGGGCAGCTATGTTTTAGATTGGGAACAATTTGAATTTATGCCAAGCGTATTGGAAACACTTCCAAAATTGGCAAAATGCTTCCCACGAATCATTGTCGTGACCAACCAACAATGCATCGCCAAAGGATTAATAACAACGGAGAAATTAGATGAAATCCATCAAAATATGATGAATGTAATAGAACTCAACGGAGGCAGAATAGATGCCGTTTATCACGCACCAGATTTGGCAGTACCGGAAAATATACTCCGAAAACCCAACAAAGGAATGGCGCTTTTAGCCCAAAAAGACTTTCCGGAAATAGATTTTAGCCATTCCGTAATGGTGGGCGACAAGGTTTCTGATATGCAATTCGGCAAATCCATTGGCATGACAACCGTTTATTTATCAACTAATTACAAAGAAAACCCACATACAGATTATACTATAAAAAAATTTTCGGAACTATTAAATATCTTTCAATATTAAAAAAAATGGCATAGATATTGACATTTTGGCTAATAATGTCTATTTTTATGAGAACTAAAAAACTTGACCACCCCAATAAACTTGTGCCGATGCCTATGCGTAGAACGTTTACACTTTTGCTCTTATTGTCTGCCATGATGATTTTCTCTACAAAAAATTCATCTGCGACAACTTCCATGTCTTCTACTTATGGTGATATTAGATTTGGAGAAAAGGAGTTAATTAAAATTTATCCCAATCCGATGGTGTCAGATGCCACCATCAAAATAAGCGATGATGTAGATTTTGAAAAAAATAAAGTTGCTATAGTTTTCTATAATATTGTAGGCAGTGAAGTGTATCGTATTA
>CAZXRF010000048.1:0-20515 GCA_964642875.1 uncultured Chitinophagales bacterium
CTTTCCATTTCTCCTGTGGATGGAAGATACAGAACAAAAGTAGCCAAATTGGAATCTTATTTTTCTGAATTTGCTTTAATAAAGTATAGAATTAGAATCGAAGTTGAATATTTTATTGCTTTATCTACAACAATAAATGAGATTGGCGTTCTTACGGATAATCAAAAAGAAGAACTGCGGAATTTGTATAAAAACTTTACTTTAACACAAGCGGAACGGGTAAAAGAAATTGAGAAAACAACTAATCACGACGTAAAAGCTGTAGAGTATTTTATCAAAGAAAATATTAAAGATGCTACTTTATTAGCAAAGAGCGAATACATACATTTTGGACTTACCTCTCAGGATATTAATAATACAGCAATTCCGCTTACATTAAAGGAGGCATTTGCAGATATTTATTCTGTTTCGTATAATGAAGTTTTTAATGCATTATCTGAAAAAGTGAAGTTGTATAATGATATTCCGATGCTGGCACGCACGCACGGACAGCCGGCATCTCCCACACGGTTAGGCAAAGAGTTTCAGGTATTTACAGAACGGTTGAGTTATCAGTTTTCTTATTTTACTTCGATTCCTTATTCCGCAAAGTTTGGTGGGGCAACAGGAAATTTTAATGCACATCAGGTGGCATTTTCTAAATTAAATTGGAAGGCTTTTGGAAATCATTTTGTAAATGAAATATTGGGATTACAACGTTCTCAAACGACAACGCAAATAGAACACTACGATAATCTGGCTGCTCTTTTTCATAATTATATTCGTATAAATACCATCTTAATTGACTTGTGCAGAGATATTTGGAGTTATATTTCTATAGATTATTTTAAACAAAAAATAAAAGAAGGAGAGGTAGGCAGCAGCGCTATGCCACACAAAGTGAATCCAATAGATTTTGAAAATGCAGAAGGAAATTTGGGAATTGCCAATGCATTATTCAGCCACATGGCAGAGAAATTACCCATTTCTAGGTTGCAGCGCGATTTGACAGACTCTACAGTGTTGCGAAATATTGGTGTGCCGATTGCGCATACCTTAATAGCTATGGAGTCGATAAAAAAAGGATTGGAAAAATTGTTGGTGAATGAACATAAAATCCGTCTGGATTTAGAAGATAATTGGATAGTAGTAGCCGAAGCCATTCAAACGGTGCTGCGTAGAGAAGGCTTTGAAAAACCGTATGAAGCTCTAAAAGCGCTCACACGTACAAATACTAAAATAACGGAGAAGGAAATTCATGCGTTTGTTGATACATTAAATGTTGGAACAGAAGTAAAACTGGAATTAAAACAAATAACTCCGTTTAATTTTACAGGTATCTAATAAAATAGAATAAACATTTTAGTGTAAATGCTGTTTTTGATTTAATTATAAAGTAGCAAGAAATTAATTAAAAGTCATTATAATAATTATTGAATATGATTACCATTTATCATAATAACAGATGCGGAAAAAGTAGAAGTGCACTTTGCTTATTAGAAGAGGCTGGAGTGCCGTTTAAAACTGTTGAGTATTTGAAAGAAACACCAACAATAGAGGAGTTGAAATCATTGCTTCAAAAATTGAAATTAAAACCACACGATATTATTAGAACGAATGAATCGGTCTATTTAGATAATTATAAAGGTAAAACATTTACCGATGATGAATGGATTCAAATATTACACGAAAATCCGATTTTAATTGAGCGACCTATTGTGGTAAATGGAAATAAAGCCGTAGTAGCACGACCGCCGGAGAAAGTGCAAGAAATTCTATGAGTTATTTTGTTCTTCTGCTGCGCGTTATTAAATAAGGGGTGTATTGAATACCATCCTTAGATATTTCTGTAGAAATATCAACACTGTTCTGCGGAGCAAGCGTATAAGTAATTTTATAATAGGGTTTATTTTTTAATTTCTCGCTGATAAGCGTAACAGAACTATCGGTTTGTTCGGTGGTATAATGAATGGTATGCCCATTGTTGTCGAAATATATTGCTTTAGGGCATTGCTTATTTCCTTCGGGGTATATTACTAGCATATCTTCGATAGATAATGCGGCGTTTTGCGTTGTTGCAGGAAATTCATATCGTCCTTTTTTAATTAAAATATCCGTATTCAAATCATAGGCATAAGTAAAAACTCCACCACCTTTGCCAAGCTGTCCGTTGTATTCACCTTTCCAAGTTCCTACAAGTTTATCCCAAGTTCCCCATTCAGCGTTTTGTTGGGCAAAACAAGAAGTTGCACTAAAGAAGATACTAAAGCAGAAATAAATTTTAAATTTCATACTACTCTAATTTAGAGGTTATTTTAGAAATGGAAGTACAAGATTTAGTTAATCTTTCTTTTTATCTTTTTTTGGGAATCGTACTGCCAATCCCGCACTAGTAACAAATCGCGGAGAATGTTTAAGTAATCCGGCACCTACAGAAAAATCTAGTTGTAAATACCTATTCAATAAATAGGCAAAGCCATTTTTTACAAATAAGTCGAGCTGTGCTCCATGCGGATAAATTCCATATACTTCAAAAAAATACTTGAATTGATGTTGTTTTTCAAGAGTGGAACATTTTAATACTTTTGTATAAGTAGTAGCAATAGCAACGCTATAGGTTGGTTTGGCATCTTCGCCATTCCACGTCAAGCCGTAGTTGTACATTAAGCCTACATTTTTAGGAAGGTATTGTTCCATTATTATTTTAAAATACGGAGCAAGATATTTAGTTCTGAAATTTTTTGTAGAAATTACATTTGCCGTTAAGCCTCCAATAAAAGAACTACCCGGAGCATACCGTTTAGCATCTATCATTTTCAGTTTCAGGCCTATTGCAATAGGGAATAAGCCCGATTTGTGATTGCCGCTGTTGTAGATATAAGTTGCAGAAACACCGCTTACTCGCATTTCAAAGTATTTGCTGATACCATATTTTAATAAAAACGATGGATGTTGAATCTCATGAATGTCTTGTTTGAAATAGGTGTAAGATGTTCCTAGTTCTATTTGGGCTTTGCCAGATGGAACCAATAAAATACCCTCAGTAAATGCGGGGCGTGTAGATGCAAAATGGAAAACTGATATTGAATCTTGTGCATGAATAAAATGCGTTGCGATAAAAAATAGCAACAATAAATACGGTTTCTCTCTCATTCGATAAAAATAGAACTTTATTCCCGATATTTGTAAAATAATTAAATAGTTATTTTAAGTTTTTTTAAGTACCCACAAACAAAAAGCACTATAAATTTGTAACGATGTTTAAACGACTAGTAATATATTTTATTCTTTTGTTTTATGCAAATGCTATGCTCTTTCTACCTAAAACAGCAGGTGTAGATATTTACGACACTCGTGATCATAAAAAAGATGAAATAAATTCCTTGTTTGAATATATCTATCAAATAGTATTGGGCAACAAAGACAAAACCCCCGAAGATGAAGACGGTAATACTTCCGGCGATTGTTTTTTACAAAAAATAAATATCGGACAAGTTTATCAAGTGGTAAATATAGAACCGATTCAGATAACAATTCAGCACCCGGTAAATAAAATCAGCTATTTTGATTTTGGCATTATTGCACTGCAAGATGGCGTAAAACATATTACCGTTCCGCCACCCAAAGCCTAATTTTTTTCTTCTACATTTTTGCCATTACATATTTATGGCATATTGATACTTGACATCTAAGTGTATTAATAATATATTGCTAATTATAAATAAATTGTATGCCTTTTAAAAATATAAAAACATTTTTTCCGCTATTTACAGTCGCTTTTTTGGTATCGTTTTGTACTATTTGTAATGCACAAGATACTTTGAAAATTACCATGCAAGATGCCGAAAAACAATTCTTGCAAAAAAATCTTTCGTTGATTGCTGAAAAATATAATATCGACATTAATAAAGCCGCTATCAAACAAGCTAAAATTTGGGACAACCCCGATTTGTCTTTTGCCAGCAATATTTACGATGGAAATAAATATCCATTTTACCATGCAAAAAGCAATTACGGCGGACAGTTTGATATCTCTTGGATGCAATTATTTAAAGTAGCCAAGCAACGAAAAAAACTCACCGATTTACTTACAGATAATGCCTTGATTGCGGAACAACAGTTCAATGACGTAATGAATAGTTTGCGCTATACTTTAAAAACTGACCTATATACAGTCGTTGGTTTACTAGAAACACAAAAGATGTATAAAACACAGTTAGATGCCTTGCAACCCTTAGTTTCCGGAATGGAGGTGCAATTAGAAAAAGGAAATATTTCCGCAAAAGAAAACCTAAGAATCAAAGCTTTGGTTTTTGATTTGCAATCGAATATTTTAGAAAATAACCATGCGCTTACAGAAACTGAAGTAGAACTGCGCGAGCTATTGCAGTTGCCCACTTCGACATTTATTTTACCGCAACTATCAATCACCGATATCTCAATACCTACGGTTACAACTGCCTCTGTCGATTCACTTTTGGAAATAGCAAAAAACAACCGCCCAGATTATAAAGTAGCCACTTTGCAAACCACCCTACAAGAACATAATTTGACCTATCAGAAAGCATTAGCGAAACCCAATGTAAGTGCTGGAGTGACTTATGGACATCAAGGAAATTATGCCAATAATTTAGTGAGCTTTCAAATCGGGCTTCCAATTCCAGTGTTTGATAGAAACCAGATAAATATTCAAATAGCTAAAATTGGTATCAAGCAACAAAGCGCACAAAATGAGGTGTTAATCTCTAAAATTAAAAGTGATATCAACGAAGCAGTACTAAAAATGACACTTTCTTATCAATTGTATGCCGGACAGCAAAAAGATTTTATGCTAAAGTATGATGATATGCTGACTAAAATGCTGCAAAGCTATAAAAATAAAGAAATCGGGCTTTTGGAATTTACCGATTTTATAAGCTCCTACAGCGATACCAAATTACAGCTGATAAACCAACTTACCAATATCAAAAAAAATATCGAAGATTTGAATATGGCTTGTGGTACAACGATTATCAAAAATAACTAAGAAACAAACAAATAAAAATTTACTTATGAAGACATCAATAAAATATCTGTATATCCT
Organism: uncultured Chitinophagales bacterium; assembly: GCA_964642875.1. Lineage (GTDB taxonomy): Bacteria > Bacteroidota > Bacteroidia > Chitinophagales > JADIYW01 > JADJSS01. The sequence continues at coordinate 5,063 of CAZXRF010000048.1, forward strand.
TTCTATTCTAATTATGCTTACATCTTGTAAACATAAACCAGAACATGCATCAGTTTCTACTTCTGAAAATAAATTTTGTATCAGCGATACTATGATGAATATGATTGCTTTTGATACCGTAGCCATGGAGCCAATTAATAATGAAATTTCTCTATCAGGAAAAATATCTTTTGATGAAAATAGAGTAGTAAAAGTTTTCCCAAATTCAAGTGGTCAAGTTGAAGAAGTAAAAGTTTCACTTGGAGATTTTGTAAGCAAAGGTCAGCCTTTAGCAATTCTTAAAAGTGCAGATATTGCAGGAGATTATTCCGATTTAAGTAGTGCGGCATCAGATGTAGCAATTGCAAAAAGAGAGTTAGACAACTCGGAATCTTTATATAAAAGTGGTATCAGCAGCGAGCGAGAATATACGGTAGCTAAACAAAATTATGATAAAGCGCAAAGTGCATATTTGAAAATAAAACAAACTATTGCAATTAATGGCGGCGGAAATACAAGTGCTGGCGGTACTTTTATTATAAAAGCACCTCAAAGCGGATATATTGTAGAGAAAAATGTAACCGCCGGAAGTTTTATCAGAAGCGATATGTCTAATAACTTATTTACAATATCCGATTTAAAAGATGTGTGGGTGTGGGCAAATGTATTTGAAGGAGATATCCCGAAAGTAAAAGTGGGATACGATGCACGAATTTCTACATTGGCATACAATAAAACTTATCAAGGAAAGGTAAACGAAATCAGCCAAGTGTTAGACCCTGACAGTAAAGCACTACGCGCTAAAATTATTTTACAAAATACCGATTTATCCTTAAAGCCAGACATGTTTGCAAACGTTTTAGTTTCTAATGTAGAAAGCCGAAAGGCACTTGCAATTCCATCTAATTCGGTGATTTTTGAAAATGGTAAAAATTTTGTCGTAGTTTATAAAGACAAATGTAACCTGCAAGTAAAAGAAATTGATATTATGAAAGCAATGTCAAAATATACCTACCTAAACGGTGGCTTGCAAGCAGGCGAAATTGTAATATCTAAAAATGCATTATTACTCTATAGCGCATTAACAGATTAATAGCACAATTGCTTATTGAAATATTGGAATTTATCTTTTTAAACAGGTAAAAAATAAAAATGAACAAGTTTATCAAAAATATATTGACGTTTTCGTTGCGAAACAGATATTTTATCTTTTTTCTTACTGCGGTATTAGCGGTGGTGGGTTTTATTTCTTATAAAAATACGCCTATCGAAACATTTCCTGATGTTACCAATACGCAGATTATCATCATTACCCAATGGCCGGGAAGAAGTGCAGAAGAGGTAGAGAAATTTGTAACCATTCCTTTAGAAACTGTATTAAATTCAGTTCAGAAAAAAATAAATTTAAGAACAACTTCTTCCTTTGGATTAAGTTACGTTCGACTTATTTTCGAAGATGATGTAGATGATGCATTTGCCCGCCAACAGGTAATGAGCCGTATAGTAAATGCAGATTTACCCGAAGGTATTTCGCCTGAAGTAGAACCACCTTATGGCCCTACAGGCGAAGTATATCGCTATACACTCTCTTCTAAAACAAGAAGTGTAAGAGACCTTACAACAATACAAGACTGGGTATTGGATAAGCAATTCAAATCTGTACCAGGAGTAGCTGATGTAAATAGTTTTGGTGGCGAAGAAAAAGCGTATGAAATCAGTGTTGACCCTAATCAAATTGCAAAATACGATTTGTCGTCTTTAGATGTTTATAATGCGGTTTCAAAAAGTAATGTAAACGTCGGTGGTGATGTCATTGAAAAAAATGGACAAGCTTATGTTGTTCGTGGAATTGGATTGTTGAATAATATTGATGAAATCAATAACATCATTGTCACTAATATTAATGGGGTTCCAATTACAGTCCGCAATGTTGCTGTAGTGTCGGAAACCGGAAAGCCAAGGCTCGGACTTGCCAATAGAGGTTTGGATAAACCCGATGTGGTAGAAGGAATTATAGTAATGCGCAAAGGTGAAAATGCTGAAGCCGTATTGAAGCGCATCCACGAAAAAGTAAAGGACTTAAATGAAAACATACTTCCCGAAGATGTAAAAATCGAAGTATTTTATGACAGAACTAAACTAATTGATTTATGTACGGAAACTGTAATACATAACCTTATCGAAGGTATTATCTTAGTTACTGTAATCGTCTTTCTTTTCATGGCAGAATGGCGTACTACTTTAATCGTTTCTATTATTATACCCCTTTCTTTATTGTTTGCATTTATGTGTATGCGTATCAAAGGAATGACGGCAAATTTACTCTCTATGGGTGCTGTCGATTTTGGAATTATTATCGACGGAGCAGTGGTAATGGTAGAAGGAATATTTGTAGCCTTAGATCATAAATCCAATCAATTGGGAATGGAGCGATTTAATAAAATAGCAAAACTTCGGATTTTTAGAGATACTGGCGTGGAAATGGGAAAATCAATTTTTTTTTCTAAGTTAATTATACTTACGTGTTTAGTCCCGATTTTTTCATTTCAAAAAGTAGAAGGAAAAATGTTCTCCCCGTTAGCATGGACATTAGGTTTCGCACTCTTGGGCGCATTGATACTTACGCTAACACTTGTGCCTGCATTAAGTAGCATTCTATTAAATAAAAATGTAAAAGAAAAGCATAATCCGGTAGTATCTTTTTTTGAAAACGGAATTCGCAAACTTTTTACTATTACCTACGAACATAAACGTACAAGCATTATAGTGTCTTTAGTATTTATGATTTTATGTTTTGCTTCTTTTAAGTTTTTAGGAACAGAATTTTTGCCAAAATTAGACGAAGGAGCTCTTTGGGTGAAAGGTGATTTGGCGATGAGTGCTTCTTTAGAAGAATCTAACGAGATAGCCAACAAGATGTGTGAAATGATAAAGCAATTTCCAGAAGTAAATGAAACTTTAGCTCAAATTGGTAGAACCAACGACGGTACAGATCCTAAAGGATTCTATCACTTTGAAATTGCAGTAGATTTAAAGCCTAAAAGCACTTGGGCAAAAGGAGTAACGCCAGATAATTTAGTAGATAAAATGGATAAACAACTATCCAAAATTCCTGGTGTAATATTGAATTATTCTCAACCTATTAGAGACAACGTAGAAGAAGCCGTAGCTGGTGTTCCGGCATCTTTAGTAGTGAAAATTTTTGGAGAAGATTTTGGTGTTTTAGACACTAAAGCAGATTCTATTTTAAATATTCTAAAAACAGTTCGTGGTTGCGAAGATTTAGGCGTTCTTAGAAATTTAGGACAACCTGAATTTCGTATTGAATTAGACCAACAGAAAATGGCAATTTATGGTGTAAATACCGCTGATGCAAACTCTGTAATAGAAATGGCATTAGGAGGTAAGGCAGCCACACAATTGTATGAAAATGAACGAAAGTTTGATATTCGTATCCGATACCAAAAGTCATTTAGAAGCTCCGACGATAAGATTGGGAATTTGATGATTCCGACGATGAGTGGCGCTAAAATTCCATTACGCCAAATTTCTAACATAAAAACACTTACCGGCCCTGCGTTTATCTATCGAGATAATAACATGAGATATATTGCCGTAAAATTTTCTGTGCGCGACAGAGATTTAGGAAGTACGATTGCCGAAGCACAAAAGAAAGTAGAAAAGAAAGTACATCTCTCTAAAGGTTATACGCTATCTTGGAATGGAGAGTTTGAAAATCAACAAAGAGCTTCTAATACTCTAATGCATGTCGTTCCGATTTGTTTGTTAGTGATTTTTTTAATTTTATTCATCACCTTTGGTAATTTTAAAGATGCAACTATAGTAATTATGAATGTTCCGTTTGCACTCATCGGTGGTATTCTTGCTTTGCATATCCGACAAATGAATTTTAGTATTTCTGCTGGTATCGGTTTTATTGCATTGTTTGGCGTGTGCGTACAAAACGGCGTAATATTAGTTGCGGTATTTAAAGAAAATTTGAAGAAAAAAATGCCTATAGATGAAGCCATATTCGCTGGTGTAATTTCTCGTACACGCCCCGTGATAATGACAGCACTAATGGCCGCCATAGGGTTATTACCAGCTGCAGTTTCTACCGGTATAGGTTCCGAAACGCAAAAGCCTTTAGCTACAGTAGTAATTGGAGGGTTAGTAACGAGTACAATTTTAACATTGTTGATATTACCTATTATATATAAAATTTTTATGAGCTATACCAACACAAAAGTAAAACAAGATACTCAGCACGAATTGGGCTTAGAGTAACTTTTTTCTATTAGTGGCAGATTTCTCTAAGTATTTAGAGAAATCTGTTTTTTTTTATACTTTTAATCCATGAGCACACATCAACAAAAATTAGAGCAACAAGTAATAAAACAAGAGCGTGTATTTATTGCTGATAATGCAAAAGTGTTAGGTAATGTGGAATTGAACGATGATGTATCCGTTTGGTTTGGCGCAGTGCTGCGTGCCGATTTTGATAGTATTACCATAGGTAAACGTACAAACATCCAAGAAGGTGTTATCATACATGTGGATTTTGGAAAGCCTGTAATTATTGGAGAAGATAATTTAATTGGTCATGGTGCAATGATACATGGGGCTGTAATTGGTAATGGTAACTTAATTGGAATGCGTGCTACCGTTTTAAATGGTGCAAAAATAGGGAATGGCTGCGTTATTGGTGCACACGCATTAGTGACAGAAAATATGGTAGTGCCAGATGGAAGCATGGTGCTGGGAGTGCCAGGTAGAATAGTGAAAAAATACCCACCTGAAGAAGTAACTAAACGCGTATTATTTGGTGTGGAAGAGTATTTGAAAGAAAAAGAATTGTACTTGAAAGGCGATAGCAATCAATAAAAAAAATCTTAAATACGCAAAGTAATTTCATTCCTAAGGCACTAAAGATGTAGAACTTTTTATTATTAATACTTAGTTTGCTATAATTCACATACCTATATTTTTAAAAGTGTAAACAGAGCAGGCTCAATTCAGCTTAATTTTTCTATAGCACTTCTTATTCCAAAATATTAAGACGTATATACCAATATAATCTGTGCGATATTATTAACCCAATGCGTTTTAACCCAACGGATTATATCGTTTATGTGGTTTTAGTCTATTTACAATTTTACTTCTTTTAAATTATTTATTCAATAATAGAATGCTACTCTTTTTTGCTTTTTCACATTTAGATAACCCACTTTTTAATCCACTAAACTTTTTTTGGTTAACTTTGTTATCAGAAATTAACTTAGTTAACTAAATGTCTAAAATAGAACGAAAAAAACAACAAAAAGAAGAATTGCGTAAACAAATTCTAGTTGCAGCAAGAAATATTTCCTCTGATAATGGTTGGCAAAATGTTACAATTAGAAAAATATGTGATGAAATTGGATATACCGCACCAGTTGTTTATCATTATTTCGAAAGTAAAGAAATGATTTTATTAGAACTCAGAAGAGATGGATTTGTGCAAGTTTTCGAAGATTTTGAAGTAGTAAACAATAAATTTAAAAAACCCGAAAAACGATTACTCGAATATGGTTTGACTTGGTGGAACTTTGCACTAAACAACAAAGAAATTTACCAAGTGATGTTTAATTTGCAAGGCGCTATTTGCTTACATAATAATTCTGCTACAACAAAAGTAAATAATACAGTCATGTCGTATTATCATCCTGAGTTTTCACAATTAAACAAAAAAGCAAAACGCTCAGATGCCTTTAGGTTAGAACTTACAGACAACCTCATAGCTGTTATTCACGGGTTTATTTCTATGCAAATGGCAAATAAAGTAAAATCATCGCCTGATAAAGTTTTGATAGTATATAAAAATGCACTTTTACGATTTATTGATTCTATTAATGATATAAAACAACAACAATGACGAAGGGTAAAATAATTTTCTTTTCAAGCATAGTATTGCTAATTGCAATATTAGCTTATGTTAAACACAATAAAAATATTGCAAAAGCGGCTAAGGTATCGCCCATGGGAATGGGAAAAGGCGGACCTCAAACTTTATTTGCAAGTGGCTATATTGCAGAATATACTAAGCTTACTAACGATCTTAGCTCCAACGGTACTATTTTGGCACAAGATGAAGTTCAATTACAACCCGAAGCCTCTGGACGTGTTACTGCCATTAATATTAAAGAAGGTGGTATAGTTACAAAAGGTACTTTGTTGTTGAAAATAAATGATGCTGATTTGCAAGCTCAATTTGCGAAATTAAAACCACAATTGAAAGTAGCACAAAGCAATTTTACTAGAGTTACAGAATTATTAAAAATTAAAGGCGTATCGCAAGCAGAATATGATGCTGCAGAAAATGCTGTAAGCAATATAAAAGCAGATATGGCATTGTTGGAAGCACAAATTGCTAAGACAGAATTACGCGCACCATTTAGCGGAAGGTTAGGGCTTAGAAATGTGAGCTTGGGCGCATATATTTCCCCTACTACTATTATTACTTCATTACAAAATCTTAGTCAATTGAAAATGGATGTTACCATACCTGAAAAATATGCATCTTCCATCCGCACCGGAGATAATATGATTTGCAAAGTAGCGGGAATAGAAAAATCATTTAATGCACATATTGTAGCTATAGAGCCTAATATTGACGAAACTACTAGAAACTTAAAAATTCGTGCGCTTATCCAAAATCCGTCAGCAGCATTAATTCCTGGCGCTTACGTAAAAGTTGATATTAAATTAAAAGAAATTCAGAATGCAATAATGATACCATCTAATGCCATAATACCGGATGACAGAACTACCCGAATTGTGGTAGCAGATAGTAGTAAAGCAAAATTTATTCCTGTAGAAATAGGTGTTCGCACAGATAAAGAAGTTCAAATTTTATCCGGACTAAATGTTGGTGACACTGTATTGATTTCAGGATTGTTGCAGGTGAAACCCGGGATGCCGGTGAAAATCACCAAAACAAGCACCAGAACTACTATTCATTAATTTTTAAACGTTTAATTCAATATTATAATGGGATTACCATCACTAAGTTTGCGCCGCCCTATTTTTGCTATCGTAATGAACATCGTTATCATTTTATTTGGTATAATTGGTTATACATTTTTGGGTGTTCGTGAGTATCCATCTATTGATCCACCTGTTATAAATGTAAGAACAGTTTATACTGGTGCTAATGCAGACATTATAGAATCTCAGATTACAGAACCTTTGGAAAATGCCATTAACGGTGTGCAAGGTATTCGTACTATTTCCTCCGCAAGTAATCAGGGATCTTCAAATATTACCGTAGAATTTGATTTATCCGCCGATTTAGAAACGGCTGCCAATGATGTGCGTGATAAGGTGTCTCAAGCAGTGCGTTTATTACCGCAAGATATTGATGCACCTCCCGTAGTGTCAAAAGCAGATGCAAATTCTGATGCCATTATTTCCATGACTGTAAAGAGCGATTCTAAAGGTATTTTACAGTTGAATGATTATGCCGTAAATGTATTGCAGCAACGCATGCAAACCATTCCGGGCGTAAGTAGTATTCAAATTTGGGGACAAAAAAATTATGCGATGCGTATGTGGTTTGATCCTCAGAAATTAGCAGCCTATAATTTAACCGTTATCGACCTGCAAAATGCGCTGAATACGACGAATGTAGAATTACCTTCAGGGAAATTGGCAGGAAGAAATACCGAACTTACAGTAAATACGCAAGGACGAATAAATACAGAAGAAGAGTATAATAACTTAATTATTAAAGATAACAATGGGCAAATTGTGCGCTTGAAAGATGTGGGTTATGCGGTGCTCGGTCCGGATAATTATGAAACAAGCTTAAAAGAAAAAGGGGTATATATGATTGCTTTGGCATTAGTGCCACAACCCGGAGCAAATTATATTGAAATTGCAAATGAATTTTATAAACGATTAGATAAAATTAAAAAAGAAGTTCCCAAAGATATCCAATTGGATATAGCAATGGATAATACTGTTTTTATTAAAAATTCTGTATCGGAAGTAAAAGAAACACTACTCATTGCAATTGCACTTGTTGTATTAATTATATATCTCTTTTTTAGAGATTGGCTTCTTGCTTTACGCCCATTATTTGATATTCCGGTTTCATTAATCGGTGCCTTTTTTATTATGTATATTTTTGGATTTACTATTAATGTACTTACATTATTAGCTATTGTATTAGCCACTGGTTTGGTAGTGGATGATGGTATTGTAGTAACCGAAAATATTTTTAAGAAATTAGAATTAGGAATGCCTAAAATGCAGGCTGCACGCGAAGGCTCAGAAGAAATTTTCTTTGCTGTTGTTTCTACTTCCATTACGCTTGCCATCGTATTTTTGCCTATCATTTTTATGCAGGGATTTGTGGGAAGTTTATTTAAAGAATTTGGAATTGTAGTAGCTGGAGCGGTATTAATTTCGGCATTTGTTTCCTTAACGCTAACGCCAGTATTAAATGTTTGGTTAGGGAAAAAAGTACATACACATTCCTGGTTTTACAATAAAACAGAACCATTTTTTAACGGAATGGAAGAAGGGTACAAAGAAATGGTTGCATCTTTTATGAAAATAAGATGGATGTCTTTAGCAATTATCGGAGCTTGTTTTTTATTGATTTTTATTATAGGTAAAAGTTTGCAATCAGAGTTGGCACCAATGGAAGATAGAGGATTACTTAGAGTATCTCTTTCCGCACCTGAAGGTACAGCATATCCTGCTATGCAAGATTATACAGATAGAGTGACACAATTTATTATGGATTCTATACCCGAACAACGAATTGCATTAAGTGTAACATCACCAGGGTTTATAGGTTCTGGTGCTGCTAACTCCGCCTTTATGCGTATTGCATTAAAAGATAAATCAGAACGAACACGCTCACAAGATGACATTGCACAATATTTAGGAAAGAATTTCGCAAAATTTAATTTGGGAAAAGCATTTGTTATCCAAGAACAAACAATCTCTGTTGGGGCTGCAAAATTTGGTATGCCGATTCAATTTGTTGTACAAAATTTTGATTTTGATAAATTGCAAAGTGCAGTACCAAAGCTGATGGAAGAAGTATCCAAAAGCCCTGTGTTTGTTGGGTTTGATGTGAATTTGAAATTCAATAAACCTGAAGTAGATATTAAGATTGATAAAGATAAAGCAAACACATTAGGGGTGTCTGTACAAGATATTGCACAGACGTTACAGTTTACGTTGAGCGGAAGACGCTTTGGCTATTTTTTACGTGATGGAAAACAATATCAAATTATCGGGCAAAGCTTATATCAAGAGCGAAATAAACCAAGTGATTTGCGAGATGTTTATGTAAGAAATAATCAAGGGAAATTGGTCTCGTTAGATAATTTAATTTCTTTGGAAGAAATGGCAAAGCCACCCCAACTTTATCACTATGATCGCTATAAATCGGCAACTATATCATCTGGGTTGGCAACAGGAAAAACAATAGGTGATGGCATTAAAGAAATGCAACGTATTGCAAAAGATGTTTTGGATGATTCATTTACAACGTCATTATCTGGTTCTTCCCGAGATTTTGCGGAGAGTTCATCTAATACCATGTTTGCATTGATACTTGCCTTAATATTGATTTATTTAGTACTAGCAGCTCAATTTGAAAGTTTTATCGACCCATTTATAATAATGATTACAGTTCCATTGGCATTAGCCGGCGCATTATTATCGCTATGGATTTTTGACCAAACTTTAAATATTTTCAGCCAAATTGGAATGATTATGCTGATAGGATTAGTAACAAAAAACGGTATATTAATTGTTGAATTTGCCAATCATAAACGACGAGAGGGAATGAGCAAAATAGAAGCTGCTATTTATGCATCTTCCATGCGCTTGCGTCCTATTTTAATGACGAGTTTGGCAATGGCATTAGGTGCTGTTCCAATTGCTGCAGCATTCGGTGCAGGTGCCACAAGCCGTGTATCATTAGGTATTGTTATTATCGGTGGTATTATGTTCTCTTTAGTCCTTACGTTATTTGTAATTCCGGCGATGTATTCTTTAATGTCCACTACCCAACCTCAAACAGCAGAATAATATGAAGAAATATAAAATAGGATTTTTTATAGCTATAATTTCCTTGACTGTAACGTCGAACGCACAAGAGTTATTAACGCCTGAAGATGCAGTTTCTTATTCTTTAAATAAAAACTTTGATATTATATTGGCAAAAAACGATGCCGATATTTCCAAAATAAATAATAATAAAGCGACTGCTGGTATGTTTCCAAAAATAAATGTTACCACCGGCGATGTATTTAATTTGAGTAATGTAAATCAGAAATTTACAACCGGACAAACGGTAAATAAAAACTGGGTTCCTATAAATAGTTTTAATGCCGGATTAAATATGAATTGGACAATATTTGACGGTATGAAAATGTTTGCAACTAAAGATAGATTAGCAGCGTTGCAATCATTAGGAGAAATTCAACTAAAAAGCCAAATTCAAAATACAGTAGCACAAGTTTTAGAAGCATATTATGATATCGTTAGACAAATACAACAAATAAAAGCATTGCAAGAAACAGCAAAAATATCTGAGGAACGTGTTACATTATCTCAAAAAAAATTAGATGTTGGATACAGTGATAAAACGCCACTTTTACAAGCCAAAGTAGATTTTTCATCACAGAAAATAAATATCCTACAACAACAAACTATTTTGCAACAAAAGAAAATTGTATTAAATAATTTAATGGGCAGAGATGCAAATACAGATTTTTCAATAATCGATTCAATAACTGTAGATGTACTTCCTGAATGGAGGAGTATAAAAGATTCGTCTGTCGCAAATAATTACTTAGTACAATCAGCATTGAAAAATATTGATATTGCAAAGTTTCAACATAAAGAGATAAATGCACAACGCTTGCCTTCAATTAATTTTTCTTCAGGATATACTTTTACGCAAAATAATAGTAAAGCGGGCTTGCAACTTTTCAATCGTTCCTATGGTCCTACTTTCGGTTTAAACGCAGTTATCCCTATTTTTAACGGTGGTATGGTGAAAAAACAATTAGAAGCATCAGCTGTAAATATTGCTAGTCAAGAAGTGCAATTAGCGCAAGTAAAAAATAATTTAGATGCTCAGGTTTTGTCAGCATATCAAAATTTTGATTTTGCACAAAAAGTATTACAATTAAATGAAGAAACTGTACAAGCTGCCCGAGAAAATGTAGAGATTACTCTAGAGCGTTTCCGATTAAATGAATCTAATTCATTAGACATTCGCACCGCGCAAAGTAGCTTGGAAGATGCGCTATATAATGTAATTTTAGCACGCTACAATGCTAAAATTGCAGAAATTGAATTAAAAAGATTAAGCAATAAATTGGTGAAATAAGTTTTATTTTACCTTTATTTTCAAGGCTTTTATTAATGTTTTTGCGTTGGTTTCTTCATCTATAGTTTTGATGTAGTTCTTTTGTTTATCAAATAAAACTAAACATGGGAAGCTAGAGTATTTTAGTTGTCTTGTAAGGCTGTAATCTGTGTCTTGCACTACAAAAACATTCGTAAACGAACTGAGACCATTTTCAAAATAAAATTTTCGTATAGCATCAAAATCCTCAAAAGAGGTAAGTACAAATTGTGTAGTTGTAAATTTAGAAATATTACTTAAAATATTTTTTATGGTGCGCTCGCAATGGTCGCAAGTAGGGCTAAAGTTAATAAATACACTACTCTTTTCACCAGATAAATCTTTATTGGTTAAATAAGAAGTGCTATCCATTTTCAATAAACTAAATATAGGGAATAAAATATTTTTGTCTTTAGCTATAGAAAAATTAACAAAGAAAATGCTGATAAATAAAAATAAAATTAACTTCTTCATGTATAAATTCCGAAAGGTGTTATTTGTAAATATACTGTTCAAAGTTAAAGATTACAACTGAATTATGTATGGTTCATAAAGATTGTTCCGAATATTATTTTACTAGTTTTTGTGGTTGACTTAAAAAAATAGTTGCGCTTTTCAAAAATGTGTTATAAATTCGTACTATCTGTTATTTAGATAATAGATACCTACCATTTAGAAACATTCACCCAAAGTTTTTTATAAGAAAATTCATAAAAGATGTTAATTCATTTTTCATGATTGACCATAAACCATAAACTAAATATTAACTATGAAAAACAATTTATCTATTCCAACTTCTAAGTATTACAGTTAATTAGAATTCTATGTTGCTGTTAATCCAAAATGGCAACTTATCTGTTTTTGTAAACCTAAATGCGCTAAACTATTAGCGAATACTATACTCTTGCTTGTTTTTTAATTAATACAATGTAATATATACTTTTCGATTCTAATTTCTAAAATATACAACCCTATTTTGATTTTGTTTTTATATACGTAAATGGCAAAGCTATTCCCGTATATGCACTATACTTATTGATTATTATATAAAACCAATACTATGAAAAATAAATATTTAACTGTAATGTGCTTGTGTCTATTGCAATTTTCTGCAAATAGCCTTGCACAATCATTTGCTTTAAAACCTTTAGTTGAACATCCAGCGATTGAATTATCTGTTTTGAAAACGAGCGAACAGTCGTTAACCAGCAAAGAACATATTTACTTGTTGAAAGCATTAAATCTAACAGCCGAACAATTGCAAGTAGTAGTACGAGCATCTAACGTAAAATGTGATGTAAACCCAAATGCACAATCGATTATTGAAAATATTGATGTAGCACAGAAATTATATATAAGTTCTGATAAAGAACTTGAAGCAACAGCATTGTTAGATTTTACGCTCCCGCCAAATAATCACCATGAGTTTTATCTTATGTTGCAAAATCCGCCTAATGTATCGAATAAAAAGAATTGTACAGAAGTGGGAGCTATGGATAATAGAAGTAAAAAATATTATTCCAATACAATAATAATAGAATCTTTTATTCCCAATCCTGCAGATTTTAAATAGCAGAATTATTTCTAAAAACCATAAACTAATTTTATGAGATGTAGTAGAACAATAAAAATAGTAATATTGATAGCAATATTATTATTAAAATATAGTGCGGGTTTTGCACAATTAAAAGTGCCTTTTTCTCCTCGGTTTTCTGCACGCCTTAATGGTGATTTTGTAACGATAGGGAATAATGTTTTATCTACAACGGCTACCGGAAATTATACTGGCGAAGATGGAAATCATAATCTTACAACCGTATTTGTAGATATAGATGCTGATGCAACAACGTTTAATTCAAGTAGTGCTAATTTTACCAAACCAGTTCCAAATACTACTTGCGTAACTATAAAAACAGCATACTTGTATTGGTCTGCTGCAGATTTTGAGGAAGCTAATATAAACAATGAACCTAGTTGGAGTTATAATACCGCTAAGTTGATGTTGCCAGGAAGTTCTATTTATACTACCATTACGGCAGACAATGTAATCTTTTGTGGTAGATGCGAACCCAATCATTTTGAGAATGACCCTTATGTTTGCGTTAAAGATATTACGGCACAAGTTCAAGCATTGGCAAATCCTTATGGTAAATATCAACTGGCGAACGTAAGAGCAAAAAAAGGAACATTAAATCCAGGTCATTCGGATGGTAATATTGGTACTTCTGGTGGCTGGCAAATTGTTTTTGTTTATGAGAGTACAACAGCAGGTAGTACTTCGTTGCCTTCTAAATTTGTAACCATTTTTGACGGATTTGCTAATGTTTCTTCCACTCAAAATAATTATGACATTACAATGACTGGATTTCAAACCCCGCCAACAGGAAATATAAGTACAAGAGTCTTATTTGGCGCATTAGAAGGAGATAGAGATTTAACTGGAGATAAATTTCAAATAAAAAATGCAGCAAATACCTTTGTTGATTTGTCAACAGCAAATCGACCTTCAAATAATTTTTTTAATAGTAGAATTACAGTTGAAGGAAGTGATTTTACAGACAGAAACCCAGCAAGTACAAACACACTCGGATTTGATGCAGGATATTTTTCTTTGAATAATACTTCCAATAGTATCATTACAAATAATCAAACTTCAGCAGTTTTTAGATTAACATCTAACCAAGAATTATATGGTTTGTTCTTAGTTGGCTTTTCTACAGATATATGGGCACCTAACTTAGATCCATTAGTACAAGTCGCTACACCAAGTACAGTAAATTCAGGCGATACAATTTCTTACACATTTACCGTCAAAGATGTCGGAAATGACGATGCCCGAAATGTTACCATTTCAAGGATTTTACCTCCTGAAGTTGATTTAGTACAACCTATTTCTCCGCTTCCTACCGGAGTAACTTATACTTATAATTCAATAACTCGTGAGTTGAAATTTAGTATAACTGATGGGTTTGTAGATATTACAGATCCAGCTATTAATATTTCTTATAAAGTGGTAGTAAAGCCACAATGTTATTTCTTGGAGACTGCTTGTGTAAATAGTACTGATGCTCAATTAATGGCAACATATTCTGGTTTAAAAAATAAAGATATTAAAACTACATATAGTTCAAAAACTATAACAAACTGTGGCTTGGGAGACGGAAAACCTAATACAGTACAAATCAATACTCCACCTCCGGCAGTTTGGGCTACAACAGCTGGTGCTTTAGATAGAATAATTAATTGTAATGACGCACAAGCATTAACAGCTGCACAAGCATTAGCTCCAGTTACTAATATGTGTAATTTTCCTTTGATAAAAGTTTCAGGTACTTTTGTAGCAAATTCAAACTGCCCTGTAAAAGGGAAATATACTAATACTTGGTCTTTTACTGATAAATGTGGTAGAATAAGCCCTTTATTTACACAAGTTATAACCGTACAAGACACGACTAAGCCAGTATTTACTGGTAATCTACCGCAAGACATCACGGTAAATTGCGATGCGATACCTCCAGTTCCAACATTATCAGCAACGGATAATTGCGGATCGGCAACGGTAACGTATGCAGACAGTAGAACAAATGGACAGTGTCCAAACAGCTATATCTTGTCACGAACATGGACAGCGAAAGACGTATGTAATAACACCACTGTTTACATCCAAAAGATAACCGTACAAGACACGACTAAGCCAGTATTTACTGGTAATTTACCACAAGACATCACGGTAAACTGCGATGCGATACCTCCAGTTCCAACGTTAACAGCAACGGATAATTGCGGATCGGCAACGGTAACGTATGCAGACAGTAGAACAAATGGACAGTGTCCAAACAGCTATATCTTGTCACGAACATGGACAGCGAAAGACGTATGTAATAACACCACTGTTTACATCCAAAAGATAACCGTACAAGACACGACTAAGCCAGTATTTACTGGTAATTTACCGCAAGACATCACGGTAAACTGCGATGCGATACCTCCAGTTCCAACATTATCAGCAACGGATAATTGCGGAGTGGCAACGGTAACGTATGCAGAGCGCGGCA
>CAZXRF010000049.1:0-20127 GCA_964642875.1 uncultured Chitinophagales bacterium
TAATCGTCAAGATATTATCCGAGATTTCCCATAATAGATTATTAAAATTCATAAGGATTGTTTTTATCTGAAAAATAAACTAAAAATTGCATCAGGAAATATACCTATTGCTAATGTGAGAATAGAAATAAACAAAAGCATCCATTTGTTTACAAATGATGTTTCTATCGGTGCTGTATGCTCTCCTGAGGCTTTAGAGAATACAGAAATGATAACCCGAAAATAAGCATAAACGCCAATTAAAGAAGCTAAAATTGCAATGATGGCTAAAGATATATATCCTTTATCTATCACACTTACCAATACGAAATATTTAGCAAAGAAACCAGCGAGTGGAGGTATGCCTCCCATAGATAATAATGCAATTATCATAGTTCCGGCTAATATCGGACTACGTTTCACTAAGCCTTTAAATGCATCTAAATTTCCTTTGCCTATTGCTTGTTCTATTAACATTAACACCCAAAAAGAGGCAATACTGGATAAGGAATATGCAAATAAATAATACCAAGTAACATAAGTAGTAGATGGTGATAAGAGCGTCATGCCCAATAAAATAAAACCGGCATGTCCGATACTGGAATAGGCGAGTAATCGTTTTACATCTGTTTGTGATGCCGCAATGATATTACCTATACAAATGGTTAAAAATGCAATGATTAATAAGACATTAGTGTAGGCTGTATAAAAAGATAGTATAAGGCTGAATAATCGAAAGAAGGCAACAACAGCACCTATTTTCACAATGGTGGACATATATGCGGTAATAACCGTTGGTGCGCCTACATATACATCAGGTGCCCAAAAATGGAAAGGAACTGCCGACATTTTAAAGGCTAATGCAAAAATAATTAATACGGTACCAACGATTAATAATTGTTGGCTTACGCCATACGGCGACATCGACATAGAAGCTATTTGTATGATATTAAAACTTCCTAAAGCTCCATAAACAAATGCAATGCCCAATAATAAAAATGCACTGGCAAAAGAGCCGAGTAAGAAATATTTGAATGCTGCCTCATTGGAAAATATATTGCGTTTATCGGAGCCGGCTAAAACATATACCGGAATAGACAAAATTTCTACCCCTAAAAACAACATAACCATGTGCGTGTAGGAGGTTAAAATAAATACGCCTACCATGGAAAATAATACTAAAGAAAAATGGTCGCTTAGGTTTGTTTCATCTTCAAAATAATGATTAGCCATTGTAAACCAAAGTATGGCAATGAAAGAGAATAAGATAGTGAAAACCAAAGGCGTTCTATCTAGCATCATCATTCCGTAAATATTCTCATTGTTGCCAAAGTCATTAACACAAAATCCAATATTTACCAATAACCCGATAATTACCAACGGATATATTAGTTTGCGAATGCTTAGAATCTCTGCAATTAATGACAGCACTCCTAAGCCCGATAACAGTAATAATTCTTTCATTTCTTTCTCTTCACTATATTTTTAATGTTTCGCCATAGCTAATGCATGGTGTACATGTTCTATGAGTTGTTTTACTTGTGGTTCAGATACTTGTAATATTATGTTTGGGAAAATTCCAAAGAATAATATAAGTACTACAAAACCGGCAAGGATTATTTTTTCGTTTAAGGTGATTGTACCAAATGTTTCTGTAAGTGTGTTCGTCTCTCCATGCATTATTTTATGATAAGCACGCATTAGGTATAATGTTCCTAATATTACGGTAAGGCTTGAAAATACAGCCATCACCGTATTGTATTGGAAAATACCGTGTAGCAATAAAAATTCTCCTACAAATCCATTGGTTAATGGGATGGCAATACTACCAAAGATTATAATTAAAAATAAGACGCTAAATGTTCTCGATACATTTCTTATTCCTCCCATTTTTTGCATGTTGTCGGTATTCATTCTGTTTGTCAAAATATCACATACATAAAATAGGGCAACGACATTTACCCCGTGAGATAACATTTGATAAATTCCTCCTTGCACCCCTTGTAAATTCCAAGAAAAAATACCAGCAGCAATTAAGCCAACGTGTCCTAAAGAGGAGTATGCCAACATGCGTTTGAAATTGTGTTGTACCAATGCCATCATAGAGCCATAAACTACACTTATTACGCTTAAAATGATAACATATTTAGAGGTAATATGCCAGCCTAACGGTGCGATTGGAATTAGCCATACAATTAGTGCGAATGCGCCCATTTTTAGCATGATTCCGGATAAGAGCATGGTGCCTTGCGTAGGTGCTGTAACATAAGTGTCAGGCTGCCAAGAGTGTAATGGGAAAATGGGTATTTTGATGGCGAATGCTAAATAGAATGCGATAAAAACAAAAAGTTGTTGTGGTGCCGTTAGATGCGCACCTGCGGTATAAAAATCATAAATGCTAAAACTTCTTGTGGGATTATGTAGCCAAACAAAAATAATAGCCAACAACATAAATAAACTTCCAAAGAGTGTGAAAACAAAGAATTTGAAAGTAATTCGCTTTTTGTGCTCACCTCCCCAAATTAATGCTAATAAATAAATAGGCAGTAAGGATAGTTCCCAAAAGATGTAAAACAACATGGCATCTTTTGCTAAAAATACGCCCAACATAGCACTTTGCATTACCAGCATTAAACTATAAAATGCTCGTGGTCTTTTTATAATTCTATCTTGAGTACTTTGGATGATAAATGGCATGAGTAGTACGGTTAATAGTACAAGTATGCTGTTGATACCATCAATTTTTATATAAAAATCTGCGTTTAATGCTTTTATCCATTCCGTATGGAATACTAATAGTTTGGAGGTAGCATCTACGGCATAGCGGTGAAACCCTGCTATGCCTGCTGCTAAGGTAAATACAGCACCTAGCGTAGCTGTGTTTTTAGCTTGTTTTTCGCCTGCAACAATTGTCAGCGCAGCAAAAACTAAGGGTAATATAATTATTAATAATACTAACATTTCATTTTTTATTTCATCCTCTTAAACATTCAACAAGCATATTATTTTTTGTATCAACATATTGCATGAAAACGTAAATAATTGATCTGATTTAGTAATAATAAAATCGGATAATTTATCATCTATCTTGCCTGTTATTGCTAATAATACAAGCTGAGATGCTCCAATAAATAATGCAATTCTTTGTACTGCTCGTTCGTTTATTAGATGCAATACCGGAATCGCAATAATCAACATCGTTAAAATTAATACAAGTATCATAGTTTATAATTTTACAAACATTAATGCTAATAAAACAATCATACTCACCACCATTGCAATCACATAAAATCCTAATCCGCCGGTTTGCGTTAACCGAAGTAGTTGACTCCAATTGACTACAGATGTTCCAATTCCATTTATCACAGCATCAATTCCAGAACGTTCAATGTATTGATAAATTAATCCTGATATTCTGTTCAATGGTTTTACTACTATTGCTTCATATATTTCATCAATATAAAATTTATGATACACAATTTCTTTCCAAAGTGACATGGCCTCATCATCGCTTGCTGGTACTTTTTTGTTGGAAATAAAGAGGGTACGTGCTAATAAAATAACAGCTAAGATTAATGCAATAGTAATTCCCATCAATGCTAATTCTGTATTTAAGGACATTTCTACATTGTTCATTTTTACCACAGAACTTAAAAATCCGTCTAACCAATGATGGATTCCGATGGCATGTCCTAACTCGTGTGGGAATCCGATAAAGCCGCCAAAGGTAGATAATACGGCTAAAATCATCAAAGGCACAGTCATGCTTTTTGGCGATTCGTGGATATGGTTTTTTACAATGTCATTTCCTCTAAATTCACCAAAAAAAGTAAGGAATAATAAGCGGAACATATAGAATGACGTCATTAATGAGGCTATTAATGCTAATGCAAATAAGATTTTGTTATGGGTAAATATTTCTGCTAGCATTTGGTCTTTTGAAAAGAAACCTGCGAATGGCGGAATGCCTGATATAGCTATGGTTGCGATTAAAAATGTAATATAAGTAATAGGCATTTTCTTTCTCAATCCGCCCATATTTCTGATGTCTTGATCGCCACTCATACCATGGATAACGCTACCTGCGCCTAAGAATAATAAGGCTTTGAAAAATGCATGTGTTACTACGTGAAATACACCGGCTGAAAATGCGCCAACGCCTAATGCGCAAAAAATTAAACCTAATTGCGAAACTGTAGAGTAGGCTAATACTTTTTTGATGTCGTTTTGGTATAATGCAATAGTTGCAGCAAGTAGGGAAGTGGCTATACCGATGATAGCAATAAAATGCATAGTAAATTCAGACATTGAGAATAGAACGCCTAATCGGGCTACCATATAAATTCCGGCGGTAACCATGGTAGCGGCATGTATTAATGCAGATACCGGAGTAGGGCCTGCCATTGCATCGGGAAGCCATGTATATAAAGGGATTTGAGCCGATTTTGCCATTGCCCCGATAAACAATAATAAAGTTATCCAAGTAATTAATTTTCCGTCTATCATCACGTCGCCGACTGTTGCAAATATATGGTGGTAGTTGATACTGCCGAATACGCCAAACGTTAAGATGATACCTAACATAAAACCTGTATCGCCGATACGGTTCATTACAAATGCTTTCTTTGCAGCACTTGCATAGTTTATGTTTTTAAACCAAAATCCGATGAGCAAGTAAGAGCAAATTCCTACACCTTCCCAACCTATAAACATAGATAATAGATTATCGCCTAATACTAATATTAGCATGAAGAAGACGAATAAATTTAGGTAAGCAAAGTAGCGGTTGTAGTCTTTTTCATCGTGCATATATCCTGTGGAATATACATGTATTAAAAAACCTACACCAGTGATTACTAAGGTAAATAAAATGGAAAGTGTATCTATCAGTAAAGAAAAATCAGCATGGAAATCGCCTACATGTATCCAGGAGAATAGAGGAGCTGTAAGGGTTTGTGGGTGGGAGAGTTGTGAAGCAAATAGTATCAGTGCCACAATAAAAGAGGCTAATATGCTACCTGGCGCTAAAAAGGTGGTAATTGTTTTGGATAAACTTTTACCAGACAGCGCAATGATGAGAAAGCTCACCAATGGAAATAACGGAATCAGATATATTAATTGCTCCACGCTTTTTTTTAATTTTTAATCTCTAATAATTTGAAAAACTCATCCAACTTTGGCATAATGATAATTTCTGTGCGTCTGTTAGCCGATTTATTGGCTTTGGTGTCGTTGGGTACTTTTGAATTGTATTCAGAACGTCCTCCAGCAATAATGCGAGATGGATCGACATTATAGCTTTTTTGTAAAGAACGTGCTACAGAAGTTGCTCTTTTTACACTTAGATCCCAATTATCTACTATGCAATTTCCTGTAATAGGAACGTTGTCGGTATTACCTTCTATCAATACATCAAATGTTTTATAGTCGTTGATGACTTTTGCAATTTTTTCTAATACATTTCCTGCTTTTGGAGATATTTCATAGCTTCCAGATTTGTATAACATATTGTCAGATAAAGAGATTAATACTACGCCTTTATCTACTTTTACATTTACATCTGTGTCATTCACATCAGATAAAGAACGTTTTAAATTCATTACCAATACTAAGTTTAAAGAGTCTTTAGAGCGAATTTGTGAGTTTAAAGATGAAATTTCTCCACGTTGTTTATCAATTGTTTCTAAAGATTGTTTTATGCTTGCTGCACCTTCTTTACTGATTACGGATAATGCAGCCATTTGATCTAATAATTTTCCGTTGGCAGATTTTTGGTAGGTAATTTCTTTATTTAATTCCTCAATTTTTGCTTTTGCTTTTGCTAATTCATCGGAAAGTCCATCATAATCACTAGATTTCTGTCCAAATTTTTTCTCGCATTCTGCTAAGTCAGAAGTGGTTTGTCTTAATGACATTTCTAATTTATCTTTAGCAGATTGTGTGGCTTGGAATTTCTTTTTTGTTACACATGAACTTAGTGCCAAAGCAGCTACTAGGAAAATACTAATCTTTTTCATTGTTATCATTTTTTATTTACCATTTTAATTTGTTCAGAGTGTCTATATCAGTCGATTTCGTGTTTCTATAAATCATCATTAATATGGCTAAACCTACTGCTACTTCGGCAGCGGCTACTACCATTACAAAAAATACAAACACTTGTGCACTGGTATCTCCAAAATATCTGGAAAATGCAACCATTAATAAGTTTACAGCGTTCAGCATCAATTCTACACACATAAAAATAATGATGGCGTTTCTGCGAAATAAAACGCCCATTACTCCAATGCAAAATAGGATTACACTTAGATAAATGTACCATTGTATCGGTATGCCTATTATTACTTCTTTCATATTGTATTAGTTCTTCCGCAGCATAATGTTAGATATTGTCTGAAATTATGCTGTTTTTTTCTTGTTAATGTATTTCTTTTTTACTTAAAAAAACTGCTCCTACCATCGCCGATAAAAATAATACAGACGAAATTTCGAAGGGCAGCATATATTCTTTGAATAATATTTTCCCCAAACTGTCCATTAAGCCAATATTGCTGTTTCGTGCTGCTGTTAGCATGTTGGTTTCTGCACCTTTTAATAAGGCTATTAAAAACAGCATAAATACACCAGCAGAAATAACGGCGGCAACTTTCGGTATGTTTTTTTTATGTGGTTCTATCTCTTTGTTTAAATTCAACATCATGATTACATATAAAAATAATACCATGATAGCCCCGGTGTAAACTATAATGTTTACAATGGCTAAAAATTGAGCATTTAAAATAAAATAATGCCCTGTGATGGCAAAAAAAGTAACAATTAAATACAATACGGAATGTACCGGATTTTTATCTATAATTACCATTAATGCACTTAGAATTGCAAGGAATGATAAGAAGAAGAATAGATATTGTGATAATTGCATTTTTGATTTTTATTTTTGAATGATAAATTCAGTTGTTATGGTATTATTTAAATAGCTTAATGTTTTTTCTTGTTTTTTCTTAAATTTTGTTTATCCACCCAAGTTTGATTATGTGCTTTGGTTTTATCTTCTTTAAATTTTAAAACTTCAGGAGTTTGTCGGCTTGAAACATCAAACCTGTCTTCCATGCTTTCTACCAATATGTCTTTTCCGTAAATCATTTCTTCCCGATTGGTGGAAACCGGTACAATTCTGTCTGTAAGGAAAATGGCTTCTTTAGGGCATGCTTCTTCGCATAATCCGCAAAAGATACAACGCAACATATTAATCTCGTAAACAGCGGCATATTTTTCTTCGCGGTATAAATGCTCTTCTCCTTTTTTGCGTTCTGCTGCCGTCATGGTAATTGCTTCGGCAGGGCAGGCTACGGCGCATAAGCCGCAAGCTGTGCAGCGTTCAGCACCTTGGTCATCTCTTTTTAGTACGTGTTGACCTCTATATATCTCTGCGATTTCTCGTTTTACTTCGGGATATCTTACTGTAGCTGGTTTTTTAAATAAATGTTTTAATGTAATCACCATACCACCCGTTATAGCAGGAAGGTATAGCCTTTCAATAAGAGACATTTCTTTTTTTACTACTACTTTTTTTCTATCTGTCAGTTTCATCACGTTATTCAAATAAGGTTATTTTATACTTTTCCTAATGCATACATCAATACGCCGGTAGCTAAAATATTAAATATGGATAAAGGGATTAATATTTTCCATCCCAAATTCATTAATTGGTCATATCTAAATCTTGGAATCGTCCATCTAATCCACATAAAAAAGAAAATACCGAATAGTACTTTTGCAAAGAAAAATAGAAATTGCAGTACTGCTAATATATTTCCATCTACATGGCTAGCAATTAAATTTTGGAACGGTAAGTTATATCCACCAAAATATAAGGACATGATTACCGCCGAAGAGATAAACATATTCACATATTCTGCAAATAAGTAAAAGCCCAATTTCATAGAGGAATATTCAGTGTGATATCCTCCTACTAATTCGGTTTCGCATTCCGGTAAGTCAAATGGCGTTCTGTTGGTTTCGGCAAATGCACAAATGATAAAAATTAAACAACCTAAGGGTTGGTAAATGAAATTTATCCAGGTGCCCCCTTGCTGTGCTACAATTTCTGAGAAACTTAGTGTGCCTGTTTTCATAACCAATGCAACAATGGCTAATCCCATGGCTATCTCGTAGCTAATCATTTGTGAAGATGCACGCAGCGCTCCTAGTAAAGAATATTTATTATTGGAAGCCCAGCCGCCAATCATGATGCCGTAAACGCCAAATGAAACTACGCTAAACACATATAATACGCCGATATTGATATCTGTAATTTGTAAAGGAAATGTGTAATTGCCGATAGTAATGCTACTACCCCAAGGTATTACAACACCCGTCATCAGAGCGGTTAGCATCGCTAAACTTGGTCCTAAAATAAAAAGAAATTTATTAGATACAGAAGGAATGATTTCCTCTTTCATAAACATTTTTAATCCGTCTGCTAAGGGTTGTAACATTCCAAAAGGGCCGGCTCTGTCGGGACCGACACGGTCTTGCATAAATGCAGCAACTTTACGCTCTCCGTAGGTAGAATATGCTGCTACGCCTAATGAAATTAAGAACACTATTAGTACAAGTACAGCCTTATAAATTATAAACACTATCATTTCTTTTCTGTATTGTTTGGGTTCAATGGACCTTCTCCTAATTCTGCTTTTTTGCCTTCTAATTGTTTAAGTTGCCTTTTTACGCCTAGTTGTAGTGATTTTAATTCATAATGATTTTGCGCAATAACAGAATGGTGGTTGATTTTTGTAGGTCCTTCAATCACCCAATCGTTAGTTTTTTTCTTTTCAAATCTACATTCATTGCAGATAAAATGCTCTACCTCACCCCAGCGGTCTTTCCTGCCTGTAACACGGAGAACGTCATCGCCTTTCAGCCATAGCCGAACGATGCCTTTGCATTTGGAACAATCTCTATGTGCATCTACCGGATTCGTAAACCAAACCCGACTTTTAAAACGGAAAGTTCTGTCGGTTAATGCACCTACCGGACAAACGTCTATTACATTGCCCGAAAAATCATTATCTATTACTTTTTCTATATATGTAGATATTTCGGAGTGGTCGCCGCGATACAACATACCATGTACACGGTTATCCGTTATTTGGTCGCATACTTTTATGCATCGATAACACATGATGCATCGATCCATATTTAGTTTTATTTTATCGCCCAAATCGTCTGGCTCGTAGGTGCGTTTTGGGAAATCTAATCGAGATTTTTCGCTTCCGTGTTCGTAGCTTAAATCTTGTAAATCACATTCTCCGGCTTGGTCGCATACAGGACAGTCCAGCGGATGGTTGATTAACAAAAACTCCACTACGCCGGCGCGTGCCTCTAAGGCTTCCGCAGATGTTTTATTGCGTACCACCATACCGTCCATCACAGCAGTTCGGCAGCTTGCTACCGGTTTCGGCATCGGCCGAGGATCTCTCTCTGAGCCTTGCACTACGCTTACCAAGCAAGTTCTGCAATAACCACCGGTTGTTTCTAATTTAGAATAATAACACATCGTTGGAGGTGCGATGTTCGTACCATGTAGTTCATCTATTTTTCGAGCAGCATTTAAAATGCTGGTACCATCTGGAACTTCTATGGTGATATCGTCTATAGTTACTTTTGCCATATCACAATGTTTGACATATCACATCAAGGACACAAAAATACAATTATGTTATGATTTAAACCAAAGGAACTTAATTATTTTACGTTAACTATTTTGTTTTAATTGTGGATTAGTATTCAAATGATGATAAAAGTCAGTTTTTGAAGCTTATTTTCCACATTTGAAAAAAATAATTTTTAGCAAAGTGAAAATTCGACCTTTATATTTTCTATTTGTTTAGAAGAATCTATTTTTTATATTAGAGGATTATCTCCTTTTATGCAAGATGTTTTAAATCCTGTTGGCGGTTGGAATAATTGCCCTATACGATTAAAAATTCCGGATAGCAGACGTGCAAATTATTTTTTTCAGTTTTCCTCTGTTTTGTCGAAATGGTTTGGCAGAACAGAAGTTCCTGATGTTTTTAAATTATTAGTTATACACCCAACATTGTTTTTTCCGTGGTTACATTTTGCATCTAAAATGATGCCTTATGGAAAACTGGCAGCAAGAACGCGCGAGTTGCTGATTTTGAGAGTAGCTTGGTTGTGTAAATGCCGATATGAATGGGGGCAGCATATTGAAATAGGGCAACATATAGCTAAGTTAACAGATAGCGATATTGTTAATATATCAAAAGGTAGTGCTGCCTTTGAAAATGAACAGGAATATTTTTTACTAAAAGCAGCTGAGGAATTATTTGCTGATAAAGTAATCTCAGAAGAAACATGGACGGCTTTAAGGAGTATGTATAGTGATAAATTAATGGTGGAAATTTCGTTATTGATTGGTCACTATGAAATGTTGGCAGGACTAATAAATAGTTCCGGTTTGGTATTAGATACTGATATGGAAGAAAATATGCAACAGTTTAATAAACGAGTAGAAAAACTTATTTCTATTTAATTATTTTTTGGAAATAGTCATTCCTTCCTTGCATGGCTAAATTATAGAAATAAGTAAACTTGCGTTGCCCCCAATATTCAAATTTTATATCGGGAGAAGTGAATACTAAATAGTCGTTATTTGTTATTCCATTTAGGATGGCTGTAGCTACGCAATCTGGCGCGAGCCTTCCGAAGGACGACTCGTGCCTATTGATACTGGCCCGCTCTGGCGCAAGTATGCAGTATTGGTATAAGTGGGGCGTACTTGTGCTTGTTTAGCTACCTGTGTTTTACAAAAACTAAAACGCCCAAGCGCACCACGCTGATAGCTGAGTGGTAGGCTGTTATTTGTTTTTGAGGTATTGGACATATTAGATGCGTTTGATAAAGATATAACTCTTAATGAATAGAACTTACTTCCGCACAAGTACGCTACGCTTATTGCTTAACGGCATACTTGCGCTAGTTGGAAAATATGCAACAGTTTAATAAACGAGTAGAAAAACTTATTTCTGTTTAATTATTTTTTGGAAATAGTCATTCATTCCTTGCATGGCTAAATTATAGAAATAAGTAAATTTGCGTTGCCCCCAATATCCAAATTTTATATCGGAAGAGGTGAATACTAAATAGTCGTTATTTGTTATTCCACTCAAGATGGCTGTAGCTGCTTTGTCAGGGCTTACTGCATGTTGCTGGAATTGTTTTTTAAGAGCGCTAAAGTGTGCTGTTTCGGTATCAATTCCAGATATTTGAAGCGTTTGTACTAAGCCGGTATCTACAGCACCCGGGCATACTAAATGTACTTTTATACGGTGTTTTTTTAAATCATGTCGCAAAACATCAGATAGGCCTCTTAGTCCGTATTTGCTGGCGCAGTATGCACCATGCATAGGCAAGCCGAACAGTGCAGCTGCAGATGCTACGTTTACTAAATGTCCGCCATTACGTTGTTGAATAATTTGCGGTAAAAATGTTTCGATGATATGGATAGGTCCCATCAGATTTACATCAATTACTTTTTTCCATTCGCTGTGTTTCATTTTGTCCACCGCTCCCCAAATGGCGATGCCTGCAATATTCATAACGATATCCATTGCTCCATACTGTAGCTGAATTTCGGTTGCAAAATTTTGTACGTCTTCAAAATTAGTAATGTCAAAATTTTTAGTTACGGCAACATTACCGCCTTTACTTTGTATTTTCTTTACTACACTTTCTAATGCTTCTTTTTGGATGTCTGTCAAAAATAATTGTGCACCGTTTTCGCCTAATTGTAAGGCTACTGATTTTCCGATTCCGCTGGCAGCACCTGTTATTAAACACTTTTTATTTTTGAAGAAAGTTTTGTCGTACATGGTTTTTATTTGAAGATAAGGAAATTGTTGTTTTTTGTAGCCTTTAGGAGAGGTATAGTTTTTATTTATAGCTTTATTTTCTCAGCAAATGCAAGAATATGCCCGTCTAAATCTGAAAAATAACAAGTTTTATCGCCCCAATTTCTTTCTTCGATTGGGCTAATAAGTGTTGCTCCAATAGTTAGTATGTAGTTAAATTCTTGTTCTAAATTGGAGATATAACAATAGAGTTCGCATCTCGGGATTCCTATACCTTTTTCAGGGTGTAGTATTTTTGGTGATAAAATTTTTGCTATTCCATTATTTGGCATTAAGCCTAATTTATGATTACCATGCAATAAAAATTCGGTCATTCCGGGTACGTTTAGTATGGGTTGCTGACGGAATAGTTTTGTATAAAAATCAGTACTTAGATGTTGGTCTTTTACAAAGAGTATGGTATGTGTGAAATTAATCTGCATCTTATTTGTAGCTGTACGTTGTAGTAATTAATTTCAAAGGTAAGCTATTTTCAATAGCTCATTGGTAGTCTTCCAATTTCTGGTGGTTGCAATTATATTTAGTTTTTTTTCTAAAAAAGCGTTAGTCAATTTTGAATTGCCGTAACCGTCGGGACAGTATAAGTAAATTACTTTTCCATTGATTTCAATTTTATCTTCATTAAAGTTTAACTTTTTTATTGTTTCAATACTTTCTGATGTTGGAGTATTTGCTAAGAAAGTTATATGAAAGTAGGAATGTTCAAACGTTTCATCTTTAACAAACGGATTAAGCCGAATTGCCGTTTTAAGTTCATTTCGTGTTAAAGTAATTATAGGAACATGAAATCCAAAAGTATTTTCTATTGCTTTACTTATCTGTTCATTTAGAAAATTGATATTGGTTGTTTGGGAAGTGTAAATAACATTACCACTTTGAATGTACGTTCTTACATTTTCAAATTTTAAATCGGTAAATATTTTTCTCAAAGCCTCCATTTTTAGTAGCTTTTGTCCGCTAACATTTATACCTCGTAGTATGGTAATATAAGTTTCCATTACGCCTAATTATTTTGAGAAAATAAAAGTATAAATCAATAAAAAATTACGGTGCTTACACCGGAATATTATTCAATCTGTAGTAGTGTTTCACTTCTTGTATAGATTGTGGGTTGTTGACATATTCTTCAAACTCATGTCGGAAGTGACGTATTGCCGCAGCCACGGGCCATGCCGCAGCATCACCTAGGGGGCAAATTGTTTTCCCTTCAATTTTCGATTGCACATCCCACAATAAATCAATATCTTTCATGGCAGCTTTGCCGTCTATAAATTTCTGTAATATTTTTTCCATCCAGCTGGTGCCTTCTCGGCAAGGGGAGCATTGACCACAACTTTCATGTCGGTAAAATCTTGCGAATGTAAATAAGTTTTTTACAATGGAAGTATCTTCATCCATCACAATAAATCCGCCGGAGCCCAACATAGTACCGGTGGCAAACCCTCCGTCACTCAATGACTCATACGTCATTAAACGGCTTTCACCTTTTACAGTTTTTAAAATCAAATCAGCTGGCAAGATAGGCACTGAAGAACCACCTGCTACTACAGCTTTTAATTTTTTCCCATTTCGAATTCCTCCGCAATAGGCATCGCTGTATATAAATTCTTCTACCGTAACACCAAGTTCTATTTCATAAACGCCAGGCTTGTTTATATGCCCTGAGGCAGAAATTAATTTTGTACCTGTCGATTTTCCAACACCGATTTTTGCATACTCTTCGCCGCTTATAGTTAGTATCGGTACAACAGCAGCTATGGTTTCTACGTTGTTTACCACTGTTGGTCGCCCCCATAAGCCTGCTACCGCCGGAAATGGTGGCTTTATTCTTGGATTGCCACGTTTGCCTTCTAACGATTCTAATAAAGCAGTTTCTTCTCCACAAATATAGGCGCCTGCGCCTGGCTGAACGTATAAATCTAAATCAAATCCGGAGCCTAAAATATTTTTGCCTAATAAGCCAGCGGCATAAGCTTCTTGTATTGCTTTTTGTAAAATTTTTATAACATAATAATATTCACCACGTACGTAGATATAAGAAGTGTTAGCACCTAAAGCATAGCTGGAAATTATCATTCCTTCGATGAGTAGGTGAGGAATACGTTCCATTAAATATCTGTCTTTGAAAGTACCCGGCTCTGATTCATCGGCATTACATACTAAATGTCGAGGCACGCCTTCGGGTTTGGCCAAAAAACTCCATTTCATACCAGTAGGAAAACCAGCACCGCCACGCCCGCGCAATCCTGATTTTTTTACTTCTTCCACAACTTCTTCGGGCTTCATGGTTTTTAATGCTTTTTCCAATGCCTTATACCCGTCGTGTTTTCGGTACACTTCTAATGTATTGATGCCTTCAATATGGTCGTATGTAAGTAATAATTTTTTGCTCATTTTTTTTCAATTAATGCTGAAAATAGCTTTGTTCATACAGGCTATACGTATCTGCTGCGCTTATTTTCTTTTCTTAATTCTTCTAAAATAGTATCTATCTTTTCAAAAGTAAGATTCTCATAAAATTTGTCTCCGATTTGAAACATAGGTGCAGTTCCGCAAGAACCTAAGCACTCTACTTTCTTTACTTGGAACATTCCATCCGCTGAAATTTCACCGGTGGGAACGTCTAATTTTTTTTCTAAATATTTTATGATGTCTTCAGCTCCACACATCCAACAAGAACTGGTTTGGCATACTTCTATGAGGTATTGCCCAACAGGCGCTAAGTTGTACATCGAATAGAATGTGGCAACTTCATATACTTCTATGGGTTTGATATTTAGTATAGATGCAACATAATCCATAGTTGGTACGGATAGCCATCCGTCAAATTCTGCTTGTGCTAAGTGCAGTAGTGGCAACAGTGCTGATTTACTTTTGTCGGCAGGATATTGACTAAGTATATCTTTTACTTTTTGTTGCGCTTCTTCACTGAAAGTTATATCTGCTGTTGTCATTCTTTTATTGCTTCGTTTATTACTTCAGATGATTTATTTTTAAGCATCTAATTCTCCTGCTATTACATTCATACTACTCATGGTGATAATTGCATCACTCAGCATAGTGCCTTTTATCATTTCGGGATATGCTTGATAGTAGATGAAACATGGACGGCGGAAATGCAGACGGAAAGGTTGTCTGCCGCCATCGCTGATTAAATAATATCCCAATTCTCCGTTTCCTCCTTCTACGCAATGATATACTTCACCTTTTGGAATTTCTGTTTCACCATAAATTATTTTAAAATGGTAAATCATAGATTCCATCTCACTATATACTTTTTCTTTTTCGGGTAAATAGAAATCCGGTAAATTTGCATGAAAGTCACCATCTGGTATGTTTTTCACGGCTTGTTCTATGATGCGTAAACTTTGCCACATTTCCTCCATTCTTACCATGTATCTATCATAAGTATCGCCATTTGTTCCTACCGGAATATCAAATTGGAAATCTTCATACGAGGAATAGGGATGAGCAACACGTACATCATAATCGACTCCGGCGGCACGTAAGTTAGGTCCCGTGAATCCGTATTCTAATGCTAAAGTATCAGAAATTCCGCCAACATTAATTGTTCTGTCCATGAATATTCTGTTTCTGTCCATCAACTTCTGAAACTCACTTAATTTTTTTGGAAAATCTTTAATAAAGTTATGAATGCGTTCCCATACTTTCGGTGTGAAATCTCTTTCTAAACCACCAATTCTACCAATGTTTGTCGTTAATCTTGCCCCACATATTTCTTCAAAAATTTCATAAATCCATTCTCTACTTTGAAATAAATGTAAGAAGCCGGTCATTGCTCCGGTATCTACGGCTATTACCGTGTCGCATACAATATGGTCGGCAATACGAGATAATTCCATGATGATAACGCGCATATATTGTGCACGTTTTGGAATTTCTGCGCCGATTAATTTTTCTACTGTCATGTGCCATCCCATATTATTGATAGGAGAAGAGCAATAGTTTAATCGGTCAGTAATAGGCGTGATTTGATTAAATGGACGACGTTCGGCTAATTTTTCAAATGCCCTATGGATATATCCTATGGTTTGTACGGTGTCAATAATTAATTCGCCATCCATTGTTAATACATTTTGGAAAATACCATGTGTAGCAGGATGCGTTGGCCCTAAATTTAAGGTCGTATATTGTTTTTCGTCGTATGTTTTTTTGTCAATAGTCATTAGTCAATGGTCATTTTAGTATTATCGTCCGAACATTGTATCATTTTTATCATCACGAGTTTCATCTTCCAAGGCGTATTCTTTTCGCATTGGAAAATAATTCATTTCATCCATATTTAGAATGCGTACTAAGTTTGGATGCCCAATAAAATTAAATCCAAAGAAGTCGTACTCTTGTCTTTCCATCCAGTTAGCTGTTTTCCATAAATCAGATACTGTCGGTACATTCAGGTCTTCTTTGTGCATAAATGTTTTTAGTCGAATGCGCCAACCTTTAGGCATATTATGTAGTTGATACATTAATCCAAATTCTCTGTTTGGCTCATGCTCTGGGTGGTGCAAGCCGCATAAAGTAGTAAGGAAATGGAAGTTTAAATCTTCGTCATTTTTCAAGAACGTTAGCACTGGTTTTATTGCTTCTTTTTTTACAATAAAAACGGGGAAGTCATGTTGTATTTCAGCGCTCAAAAGTGCATCACCAAATTGGCTTTGTAGTTTGTTTTGTACTATTTCTACTAGTTCGCTCATATCCTAAATCCATTTAAGGATTTTTTATTGTTGATTAATCTATACCGTATTTTGCTAATAAGGCTTTATATTCTGGTGACTCTCGACGTCTTCTTTGTTCGGATTCTGCTAATTTTTGAATTTGCAAAATA
The DNA here is from genome assembly GCA_964642875.1 of uncultured Chitinophagales bacterium. Lineage (GTDB taxonomy): Bacteria > Bacteroidota > Bacteroidia > Chitinophagales > JADIYW01 > JADJSS01. The sequence continues at coordinate 16,762 of CAZXRF010000049.1, forward strand.
CCGTCTAATACTTGTTCGGGGCGTGGCGCACATCCAGATATATATACATCTACAGGGATAATGCGGTCAATTCCTTGTAGCACACTATAGGTATCAAAAATACCGCCGGTGCTTGCACATGCTCCCATACAAAGCACCCATTTGGGCTCCGCCATTTGCTCATATACTTGTCGGAGTATAGGGGCCATTTTTTTTGAAATGGTACCCATTACCATCAACAAATCTGCTTGGCGTGGCGAGAAACTCAACCGCTCGGCACCAAATCTGCCTAAGTCGTAATGCGCTGCCATGGTAGCCATAAATTCGATACCACAACAAGAAGTAGCAAATGGAAGCGGCCAAAGTGAATTTGCACGTGCTAAGCCTACCACTTTATCTAAAGAAGTAGCAAAAAAACCTTGCCCTTCATAGCCTTCAGGCTGATGGGATGGGTGAATATCTACAGTTGTTTTGCTCATTTTATATGTTTTTTATCCTTTTATAAAATTAATAGGATAATAGATAAATTTTATTCCCAATCCAATGCTCCTTTTTTGATGATATAGAAAAATCCTACTAAGAAAACACCTATAAAGGAGAACATCTCTATGATTCCCATTAATCCTAATTGTCTGAAATTTACTGCCCAAGGGTACATGAAAATGACTTCCACATCAAAAAGTACAAATAATATCGCTACCAGAAAATATTTCACTGAAATCGGAGAGCGTGCGTTTCCCTGCACGTCTATACCACATTCGAAACTTTCTAATTTAATTTTAGATTTGTGTTTGGGCCCCATCCAGTGGGTAACGCCCATTACTAACCCGACAAAACCTAATGCTACAAAAAACATCATGGCGACGGGCAAAAAAACAGCTATCTGTGTTGCGGAAAGTATCATTGCCATAAATCAACATGCAAAGATAGTATTATGTTTTTAAATTGCTACATGATTTTTATCACGAACACTTGTTGTTTGTTATTAATAACATTTGTCGAGGAAAATGTTTTCTTGCTGTTATTTATGGAAAAATACTCTTTTTCGTATCTCTATAGTTAAATAGTTGAAAACAAGTACTTTTACATTATGGAGGATATAGATATTACGCAAGTGTTAGCAGCAGATTATGTATTGAAAACAGCCGAAAACGTGTTTGTTACGGGGCGTGCAGGAACAGGAAAGACCACGTTTTTACATGCTATACGTAATAATACAACAAAAAATACTATTGTGGCAGCACCTACAGGCGTTGCCGCCATCAATGCGGGTGGAATCACACTGCATTCGCTTTTTCAGTTGCCGTTTTCGGCTTTTTTACCCACCAAACAACGGGTGCCGGCGGAGTTTAGTAATATCAATACTTTGTTTAGCAATTTTAAATTCGGGAAAGCCAAGTTAGACTTAATAAAAGAATTAGAACTACTGATTATTGATGAAGTGAGCATGCTTCGCTGCGATACCTTAGATGCAATTGATACGATTTTAAGAACATTGCGAAAAAAAATGAATGAGCCGTTTGGCGGTGTTCAAGTATTATTTATAGGTGATTTATTTCAGTTGCCACCGGTAGTAAAAGAAGAAGAATGGGCGATGCTCCACGATTATTACGATACGCCTTTCTTTTTTAGTGCACTGGTGATGAAGGAAAGTAATTTTCGTAATATCGAGTTTTCGCATATTTATCGGCAAAGTGATGAAAAATTTATCCGTTTGTTGAATAAAGTGCGCAACAATGAAATGCTGGAAGATGATTTTAATATGCTAAACGAACGCTACCAACCCGACGTAGTGACGGAATTGGAAGATTATATTACGCTTTCTACACACAACGTAAAAGTAGATAAGATTAACCAGCAGCAATTGCAAAAAATAGAAGGCGATGCGTATGAATTTAAAGCTGTTATTGAGGGCGATTTTTATGAAAATTCTTATCCAACAGAAGCAAATTTGGTGTTTAAGGTTGGTGCACAAGTAATGTTTATCCGCAATGATAGCAATGCCGAAAAGCGATTTTATAACGGGAAATTAGCTACTATAAAAAAAGTAATGAGCAATGAAATTACGGTAGCATTTTTTGATAATGGAGATGAATTTGTAGTAGAAAAAGAAAAATGGGAAAATATAAAGTATAACTACAATGCAGAGACGGATAAGATAGAAGAAGAGGTGATAGGTAGTTTTTTTCAATATCCCTTACGCTTGGCATGGGCAATTACAATACATAAAAGCCAAGGCTTAACGTTTGAGAAAGCAGTAATAGATGCAGGTAGGGCTTTTGCGGCTGGGCAGGTATATGTGGCATTGAGCAGGTGCACTACAATTAATGGATTATTTTTATCTACTCCAATAACGGCTACTGCCATAATGAGCGACCAACGGATAGTAGATTTTACAGATAATTATTTATCCTCGGAAGAGGACTTGCAGCGGCAGTTGCCATTTTGTAAAACCGAGTATGCAAAAGTACAATTGGTGAAAGCATTTGATTGGAGTAAGTCGGTAGATATATTGTCGCAATTTTATTTATTTACAGTTGAAAAAAAAATTGCAGACAAAGAAGCTGCTTTGACTTTAATTCGGAACTTGGAGCAGCAAATGCTGGGGTTGAAACAAACGGCGACTACGTTCTCCAATCAATTGCAAGAAATTTTAAGACAGATAGAAAATCCAGAACATCAAAATTTATTACAACAACGAGTAGTAAAAGCAATACATTATTTTGGAGAAAAGTTAGCCAAAGAAATTATTGAACCTTTACACCAACATATTGTATCGCTGCAAAATAAAAAGGGTGTACGCGGATATTTGAAATATGCAGATGGCGTAGAATTGGCATTGATTACCAAATTAAAACAAATAGAAAAATTGCAATTCGGCGATACTGCGTTTTATGAAGGTAGTACCTTTTATAAACAAGATATTGCAATAAGCGAAAAAATAAAAGCCAAGCCACAAAAAGGAGAATCGCACCGCGAGAGTTTGCGGCTCTTTAAAGAAGGAAAAACGGTGGAACAAATTGCTACTGAAAGAGGAATGGCAACCGGAACGATAGAAACACATTTGGCGAGTTTTATTCCTACAGGGGAGATAGATATTTATACAATAATGACAAAAGAAGATTTGCATGCAATAAAGCAACAAATTGACAAAAGCAATGATTTTTCTATAACGTCATTGAGAGCCTTTTTCGGGGATAGATTTACTTTCGGACAATTGAGAATGGCAATTGCCTATTTGCAAAATTCAAATACGTAGCATTTGTAATTTCAAAAAACAAGTTGAAAGAACATTTTATAAATAAAAAAGTCCCCAATTTCTTGAGGACTTAGCGGTCCGGACGGGACTCGAACCCGCGACCCCGTGCGTGACAGGCACGTATTCTA
>CAZXRF010000050.1:0-13751 GCA_964642875.1 uncultured Chitinophagales bacterium
TCAAAAATACCCAAAATGGTAGTGCCTTTATTGAGCAATTCTGCGCGATTATTATGGATTAAAACCGGTGGCACATGACCAGCATTTACATATTCCAACTCGCGTGTAATTATGTTATATTTTGCAATAAACAAAGTAATAAATGTATCGCCTTCCGTAATAGAAAATACTTTACGGTTCAGATTTTCAATAAATTTTTCTTTGGAGTAATTTAATCCCAAAGTAGCATTTAGATAGGCTTGCAAATTCGCCATTACTAAAGCTGCCGCCACGCCTTTTCCAGATATATCTCCAATACAAAAAACAAACTCATCTTTATTGATATGGATTACATCGTAGTAATCTCCTCCTATGCCTTTATAGGGCAAATACAAACCGGCAAATTCATACATATTATTTTTAGGCAGTTTTTTCGGTATCAACATGCCTTGTACTTTGGAGGCTAAATCCAATTCTTTATCTAATTGTTTTTTTTCTAATTCGCGGCGGAATAATCGTTTATTTTCTACGGCTACGGTAATGATATTGGTAAATATTTGGGTAAATTCCAACAACTCTTCTTTGTGTTCAAATAGATTATTATCCATCTCTCCTATCAATGCCAGAGCCAGCGGTTGTTGTTTATGATAAACCGGAATTACGTACTTAAATCCGCCAAAAATCACTTGTTCTTCCGGTGTAAGTTCTTTGGCAATATGATAATTTTCAAAATGAGATTGTATTGGAATAAATGCCTCATGATTTTCCTCTCGTTCCCATACTACTCGTTTCCAAGCTTGGTCAAACATGAACAAAGCAATTTCTTTTACATGGATTTGTTCGCGCAGCGTATAACTATAAATTTGGTATAGACTTTCAGCGGAAACATTATTATTTATAGCTTTCGTAGCTTCTAATATTGCATTAAGTTGCTTATATTTTACTTTTAGCAAATGCTTTAATATACTTACATCGGTATTTGTGCCCACGAATTCCATTGTACTAAAGCTACGCAAAAATTATTTTTACCTAGCATGTAGTATAAAAATTCTTTATGCATTAATACAGAATAACTAATAATAGGTATAAATTATCGGGTTAACATCCCTTTATTTTACTATAGCTTTCAATAATTGTTCGGTAGAATTTTTAGTATCTACTTTTTCAATAATTGTGGTAATAATACCTTTGTCATTGATTACAAAAGTAGTACGCAAGATGCCGTCGTATTCTTTACCCATAAATTTCTTTTTGCCCCACACTTGGTAGGCTTGTGCTATACTTTTATCGGTGTCTGGAATAAGCTCAAACGGCAGATTGTATTTTTCTTTAAATTTTGTATGCGATTTTTCATCTTGTGGCGAAACGCCGATAATGGTAAATCCTTGTTTGGTAAGTGTTGCATAGTTATCTCTGAAATTGCAAGCATTTGCGGTACATCCGGGCGTGTCATCTTTCGGATAAAAATAAAGTACCGTTGTTTTTCCTTTAAAGTCAACCCCTTTAATTTTTGGTGCTTTTGTTCCTGTTGTTAGCATATTATTTTTTTATGGTAAAATAAATTTGTGAAGAAGTATATTTTCATTTCCAACCTTATCTGTAACAATTAATTTAAGCAAATGTTCCCCTTTTGTACAACGCTCGTCTATATTATAAATTAGATTGTCATTTTTTGCATCGTAATAAAAATTAACCCAATTATTGTCGATATATCCATTGTAAATATCGACACCGGAGAGATTATCTACAACATGTACGCTTATCGTTTCGGGCAAAATTTCTATCTTCTCCACAATAGGCTTTACCGTATCATATTTTAAATAATATGTACCCAATGCGGTGGTAGATGTATAAAATATAGACTTATTAAATGTTGTTTTTAATGCCGTTTCTTTACCCTTAAAATCTTTGCATACAAATACTATTTTGTTCTTTAGTTTTTTAATAGAAGTAACAAGTGTTATAATTACGGGTTTTTGAAGTGGAATTAATCCGTTTAAATTTCCTACAGTATATTTATCAGAAAGGATATCGTCCTCTTTTTTTGTTGTAGAAATTGCAAGCGAGGCATTATCGTAAAATGTATTTGGACTAAACTTAATTTTGATATTTTTTAAAAGCAGACTATCTGTATTATCTGTTTTTACAAATTTTGAAATTGCTTTAGCATTTGGAACAACACTACTTTTACTTAAACTATTGTCACTATTTTTAAAATTCAATTGTATTTCAGATTTGTTATTATTATAATCGAAACATTGAATTTTTAATTCTGAAAAATTGGAAGAATGAACATCAAAAAATCCATTATATCCAGCTAAATAAAACGGTAAGGAATTATTTTTTAATTGATAGCCATTATAGAAATAGCCATTGCCTTTTTTCATTTCATCATAATCTACAAAGGCATTGCACATTCTTGTTTTGTTAAAATCTATGTCTTTAATATTATACTGAAATACTAAACTGTCTTTCTCGAATATGTTCATTTTTTGTATTCCGTTTTTATTTTCTGAATCATCTTGTTTGTCGAAGCCTTCCAAAGAGATAGCAAACATTGGATAATTCAGTTTTTGTATCTGGGTAGTGGTAGTATAAATTCCGTTTTGTTTAACCAACGGGTACTCCATTGCAACTGAATTATAAAATGAAGAGGTATCAAAAAAATAGAGTTTTACTGAATTAATTTGTGGAGCAATGGTATCTACATAAAAAATTTTAGGATAAAAATCTAATGGATTTAAAGCATGTTCCGTTTGTGTATTTCTAATTTCGAAATGCAAGTGAGGTGCAGTGCTACCACCTGTATTTCCTGAAAATGCTATCGTGTCATTTTGCTGCAAAACAAAAGTGGTGCTATCCAAAGTAATATCAAGTTCAGATTTTTGTACAGCGTAATGTTTTGTATGAATATATTGTTCTATTTTGCCATAAAATTTACTAAGATGCCCATAAACACTGGTGTATCCATTGCGATGAGTAACGTAAATTGCTTTGCCATATCCATACGGCGACACACGAATACGAGAAATAAAACCAGCCGCGATAGCGATTACGGGCGCACCTTCTACGCCATTTGTTTTTATATCTATTCCAGAATGAAAATGGTCAGGACGCGGCTCGCCAAAAGTGCCTGCTAAATAAAATGGCAGCTGCATAGGTTTAGAAAAATCGCCAATATTGAAAGTTTGTGCAGTTGCAATTATAATTCCATTAAAAGACAGGAAAAAAATTACAATGAAAATATGCAGCGATTTTTTCATGTGTCAAAAATACAGCATTTACCTTATAAAACAAGAAACTCCGGTGATACCGGAGTTTCCAAGCGACTAAACTGTAAGAAAAAACTAATATGGATGAGCATCCATTTATTTTCAATATTTAAATTGATAGTATAGAGAATCTGAACTGAAAAGGATGTTGCGTTTTATCGTTCGCCCTTTCGCATCTTGCGTATATCCGTAGTTGTATATTTCGTGTATCTTTCCAATTGGTGTAAATACTTCCGTGCGTTTTATTAACCTATTTCGGGTGGCTTTTCCATAATTTAATCCCATTTTATTTATTAAATCTAAACCACCGATATAAATGAATTTTATTTCTTTGGTAAGGAAACGACTGTCAAATTCTTTTTCAATCAATTGGTCATCGTACTCTAAGAAGAAACGCCACAATATAGAACTGTCTAATTTTGCACTGTATTGTAATAAATTGTCATTTTCGTCATATATAAAACCTAAATACTCTAAACCAGTAGGAAGCGAGCGGACAGCAGAAATTCTATCATTGAAGTAAGATATGTACAAACCGCTGCTATCTGGTAGATAAACGGAGGTTACTTGTTTTTTGTCGTTAAATGTAATTGTATAAGAAACATTCCCTACCGTGTCTAAATAGCTATTTACAATTACTTTGTCTAAAGCGTAAATAAAATCAACTTCTTTTATTAAATGAGCGGAAGAGGTGGTATCCGAATAAACGGTAGCTTTTTGCAGCGTACCATTTTCATTGTAATAAAAATTCGTCGATTCGATTACATTGTTTGGAGGCGGTACACGCCCGTTTACATTATCTTCGTAAACGTGATTGGACTGTTTGATAAAGTGATTCACTTTTTTTGTAGCAGCTGTTTTTGTACATCCTACAACAAAAAGCAGGATTGCGGTACACCAAAAGATAAAATGTTTAAAATTGTAATTCATGTGTTAATTTTTTCTTCTTTTGCGCTTAACCACCGCATTTTAGCAATACGATGTTGTGGGCTGGTATTTTTAAAGCGGTTTTTCACCTATTACATTTCCATGCCCAAAATACACACAACCTTCTTGTGTATAAATAAGATAATACAAAATAAAGTCTCTTTGAAAACTTGGTGGTGAACCAAGACTAGGCAATAATGCGCCATTTGTTGTAGAATATGTTTCAGCTAAACTATTTCCAAATTTGTCGTACAAAGTAAATAATGCACATTTAACATTTATGTTAGTCTGATAGTCTAAATGCAATGGTGTGAAAGGAATTATATATGGTTGTGTAGGATATACATATACTAAAGGATTAGGATATGCTTTTATCCTAAATGTAAATGTATCTGTACAATTTTGATTGTATTTGCTTAAATCATAAATACTATCACCCAATGTGTTTGGATTGTTTCTAGCTTCTTCTGTAAGGTTGTATAATTGACTAAAAACCTTTTTATCAAAATCAGTAGCTTGACTCATTGGCATTAATGTCCAATCATTTGTTTTTGCAGTACCTATCTGATTACCAACTGAATCTCTTTGTGTAATTTCATTCAAGTCAAAATAATATTTAGTCCAGTCAATTGGTTTGTATTTGTTTTTAGAACAAGCAGTAATAAACAATAAAATTAGTATAAGATAATTTACTTGCTTCATAATGAGAAATTATAGCGTAAAGAATTGATAAAATGAGCTAATTCTGTCATTCCAATTAGCACCATAAGCACCTATAATCTTTGCTCTTAAATCTGGAACTTCTAATTTTACAAGTGGATTTACTGGTTTATTAAAACCAATTGCTTTGCCTCCAAAGTTTACATCTTGGAAGAAAACAATTTGCATCCAATTATATTGGTAAAATGTTAAATTACTTGGCCATTGTTGATTATCTGCTATTCTTGTATCTGTAATTCTGAACGAAGAATATTTATCATTATCTCTATCGCTAATCCATGATTCTTTTACACCTAATGATGAAACTGTATAGTTAGATGTGCACCAATTGTCTGTGCCATCATTTCCACATTTCTGGTAAACTATAAAATTTTGATTATTTATATTAGCATAATTAAAATTGTCAAAAGAACTAGTTCTTAGCAAATTTATACCATTAATATGTTCATACAATTGTGTTGTAACAGTTTGTATTAAAACCAAATTAGTTTCTTGTTCATTTTTGATAATTCTATTTTGAGGCTTGTTTATCATATTTCTAAATACGTAAGCATAATATTCGTCCGTAGTATTGAAGAAAGTAAAATCATTTTCACTAGTATACATGGCTACTGCATTTTTGTATTTAGCAGTAATTTGGTTAAATTCATTTGCATCCTTTCCACTAACTTGTATTTCTTTTGTACTAGGATTGTACTTAATAGTATAGTCTAATGTTTTGCCATAATAATTCATTTTCATATTAGCGATTTTAAAACCTTTCGTCTCGTTTAGCTTTGTAATATTTTCTTTTTTACAAGCTGTAAAAATTGCTATTAATGCAATGATTATAGATAATATTTTAATTGATTTCATTTTTATAGAATTTAGAAATTAAAAATTTATTATTTGATTTGGGAGCAAGTGATGGTTAATATTTTTTTAAAAGTTAGTCGAAGTATATAATTTTTATGGTGGATGTTTTCCGAAAAAGAAAACTGCCTTGCCGTTGTTGATATGTAATAATACTTACCCATAACTACAAATATTGTAATTTTTTTTTACATTTACAGACACAAATTTTAGCCTCTGTCATAAAAATTGAGAAATTATAAAAAACTAACTATTTATGTACAATACCAAGTTAATCGCTTTATTATCAACACTTAACTTAGAAAACAGAAGAAAACTAAGAAAGTGGATTAAGTCCAATTTTGTCAACAAAAATGACGACATAGTTATGTTTTTTGAATATATAGACAGCCGTAAATCCCTTACGCCACGCTCTATAACAAAAGAAAAAGCCCATGATTTCGTCTATCCCAGTATGCTTTACAATGATTTACGTATTCGCCATTTGCTATGGATGACCACAGAAATAGTAGAAGATTTTGTGGCGTATAGCAACCTCCATAAACAACCAATTCTTTACAAGCAATTATTAGCCCAAAATTTTATAGAACATGAATACTATAAACTGGCAGAGCAAATAACCGAAGAGAATATTGCCAACTTAGAGCATGCCAAACAGAAAAATGTATCTTATCATGTACAGCATTTTCAGGCGCAAGCACTCTACTTTCGATTAAAATCCAGAAACGATAGAAGCTCCGTTTTTAATTTACAGCAAGTGATGGATCAGCTTGCCATATTTTCAATTATTGAAACCTTAAAATATGCTTGCATTTCCCAGTCTATGCAAAAAATTTCGGCAAATACCATCGACAATCACCTGCTCGAAAATACTTTTAAACTACTTGAAAATCCTATTTTTTTAAATAATCCTGCCGTTCGAATTTACTATAACACCTACAAAGTATTGACAAATGAAGATGAAGCTGCATACAAAGAATTTATTAAGGATTTAAAAGAAAGTAGCAACTATTTTTCTTTACAAGATTTAAAAGAATTGTATCTATCTGCAATAAATTTTTGTGTAAAAAAATCCAACCAGAACATAACAGCATATACACTTCAAGCATTTGAATTATATATCTATGCCATTCAGCATAAATACTTGATGGAGCACAATGAAATCAGCAGATTTAGTTTTACCAATGTAGTTACTCTTGGATTAAAACTTAAAGAGCTTGACCGTACGGAGAAATTTATTCTTCAATTTTCAAAATCAATAAATATTGAATATAGGAAAATGACGGTGGGCTTTAATATGTCGAAAGTACAATATGCCAAAGGCGATTTACAAAAAGCACTTAAACATTTATTGACCAATGAATTTAAAGACATTCTATGGAATTTGAATGCGAAATATTTAATTTTAAAAATCCTATTTGAACAAAATGACATGAAGATGTTTGCCATACATTTAAAAGCATTTAAGATGTATGTTCAGCGAAAAGCTAATATTGGCTACCATCGGGAATACTTTGCCAATGTGGGAAAGGCCTTAATAATTTTGCGAGATATTCGGAAGCAGCCCGAGCAATTTAAAGACTTTTCATTTAGCAAAGACACCGCCGACTTAGATTGGTTTAACAAGGAATTAGCAAAATTAAAAAAACCGGCAAGAAAGCCGGCTAAGAGAAAATCTTCTAAAAAAATTAAGAGAAATTAGGTGCTAAATCGTGTTGTTCGTAGAAACTATTTATGTACGCAATTGCTTCTTCTACATCATCTGTTACTAAAAATAAATCGAAATCATTTTCGCCAATATTTTTTTGATTGTCTAGTACTTCTGTTTTCATCCAATCTAACAGACCTGACCAAAATGCTTTCCCCATAAGTACAATAGGCACACGGTCGATTTTTTTCGTTTGCACCAATGTCATTACTTCAAATAATTCATCGAATGTACCGAAGCCGCCCGGCAAATACACAAAGCCTTGTGCGTACTTTACAAACACCACTTTGCGAACAAAAAAGTAATGATGTGTAATTAATTTATCGTTGTCGATATAGGCATTATGCCCTTGCTCAAAAGGCAACTCAATATTTAAGCCTACCGATTTTCCTTCTTTATTTTTTGCACCTAAATTACCTGCTTCCATAATACCAGGACCACCGCCTGTAATCACGCCATAGCCTTCTTCCGTAAGGCGTTCTGCTACGCGCGTCGCCATTTGGTAATACGGATTTTCGGGTTTGGTACGCGCTGAGCCAAAGATGGAAATACATGGACCAATTCTGTCCATTTTATCGTACGCATCCACAAATTCACTCATAATCCGAAACATGCTCCAACTGTTGGAGGCATTTACTTGTGTCCAATTTTTTTGCTTAAATGGTTTCTTCTTTTTAAAATCTTCTAATGACATAATTACGTGTTAAATATTAAGAATTAAGTAAAATTACTTAAAAGTCCGACTTGTAAAGATATAAATAAATAACTGATTTTCAAATAGCTACTTCATTACTGGGTTTACTAATAAAATACAAACCTATAAAAGTTAATAATCCATTCCACAGCAACATCTCTGTTCCGAAGCTAAATCCTTCAACAATTTTAGAAGAATTTATATCGATGATGTAGCAAAAAACAGGCACAATAAGGCACACTATCGGTGATAGCTTATCAGCAATTTTTCTTTTTGTAAAAATACCAAACATAAACAATCCTAAAAGCGGTCCGTAAGTGTATCCGGCTATTTTCAACAATAAATCTATGATAGCTGCTTTGTTTAAAAGTTTAAATCCGATAACAAATAAGAAGAATACAAATGCCATTAAAAAATGAACGGTCAACCGTGTTTTGGTGCGCTGCTGCTCAGTAAGGTTTTTATTATCATTAATTCCCAAAATATCAATACAGATGGAAGAGGTAAGCGCAGTAAGTGCGCCATCTGCACTTGGAAACAATGCAGATATCAACCCGATTATAAAAATTACTGCAATAAATCCTGGTAAGTAATGTAGCGCAATAATGGGAAATAAATTATCTGTCATCGGCGGAATTTCTATAGCTTTAGCTTGTGCATATAAAAACAATACACCTCCAAGTACTAAAAAAATAAAATTTACAGCTACCAAAATAAAACTAAACGTTATCACGTTTTTTTGTGCTTCACCTAAGTTTTTACAGCTGATATTTTTCTGCATCATCTCTTGATCTAAGCCCGTCATGGCGATAGTAATAAACATACCTCCAATAATTTGTTTAAGAAAGAAATTTCCTTTCAGCCAATCCGTCATAAATATTTGCGTATATCCTTGTTCATTCAATGCGCCTAACAATCCGCCAAATGATAAGTGCAATTGATTTTTTATATACCAAACACAAGTTATCAATGCCAACAACATAAAAGTAGTCTGCAACATATCCGTCCAAACTATAGATTTTACGCCTCCTTTAAAAGTATAAAGTAATATCATAACTAATATAACCAAAGACGCCAAAGTAAAATAGCCAATACCTTCGGGCAGCAAAAACAATTGTAGCACATTTATTACTAAATACAAACGCAAAGTTGCACCCAACGTGCGCGATAAGATAAAAAATCCGGCACCCGTTTTATAGGTAGTATTTCCAAACCTTTTTTGAAGATAAGTATATATTGAAGTGAGGTTTAACTTATAATACAATGGCAGCAATACAAAAGAAATTACAAAATAACCAATAAGATATCCGAGTACTACTTGAAAATAGGCGAAATGCGCTGTTCCAACTTTTCCGGGTACAGATATAAACGTGACGCCAGAGAGTGAAGTACCTATCATGCCGTACGCAACTATATACCACGGCGATGCTTTGCCACCTACAAAGAAATCTTTATTGCTGGCATTCTTAGAGGTGTACCATGCTATTACCGATAAAAATAGAAAATAGGCTATCAGGCATAGTGATATTACAATTGGCGACATAGTATAAATTTGAATAAACAATGTACGATTTAATGGCAACGTTGTAATAAAAAATTATCCACGAATAGCTTGCTGCTCTTTTCTTATTAGTACCTTTGCGGTATGCAATTTCCTTCGAAGTTAATAGAAGATGCCGTAAATGCGTTTGCCACCTTGCCGGGTATTGGTAAAAAAACGGCATTGCGCTTAGTGATGCATTTATTGCAGAACGATTTGTCAAACACACAACATATTTCGGAGGCGATTTTGAAAATGCGCACCGATATAAAATTTTGTAAAAACTGCCACAATGTTTCCGATGAAGATGAATGTAGTATTTGCACCAACACCTATCGCGATAAATCGGTAATATGTGTGGTAGAAAATTTCAGAGATATTATAGCTATTGAAAACACTAGACATTACAACGGAATGTATCATGTTTTGGAGGGATTAATTTCGCCAATGGATGGCATTGGTCCAGAACAATTAAATATTCAGCAACTATTAAATAGAGTAGAAACCGGTGCTATAAAAGAAATTATAATGGCATTGAATCCTACTATCGATGGCGATACTACCATTTTCTATTTATCCAAAATACTTGCTCCGTTTAATTTAAAAATTACATCTATTGCACGGGGTATTGCCTTTGGTGGCGAATTAGAATATGTAGATGAAATCACGTTGGCACGTTCTATACAATCGCGGTTACCTTACGAAAACTATGCAATAAACAGTGACTCCACTGAAAAGAATTAATACAAATTTACTTATTCAAAATTGGTATCCATCCAAGCTAGCATGCCGCCTTTGAGGTTGTAAAGTTTTTCAAAACCCTGCGTCGCCATATATTTGCAGGCTTGTCCGCTTCTATTGCCACTTCTGCAATACACAAAATAGGTTTTGCTTTTATCCAATTGCCCAATTTTTTCTAAAAAGGTAGGATGTTGTATGTCAATGGCAATATGACCATCAATATTAATTTCAGCAATTTCTGCCGGCGTGCGTACATCTAATAACACGGCATTACTTTCTTGAGTTTTATAGGTTTCTAAAAATTCTTTGGGAGCTAAATCTTGGTATGCCATAAAATATTTTTTTTAAAATTTTAATTCCGTTATTTCTTATTCAAATATACAGCTTATTGAGGCAATTTATCACTTAATATTCCATATACAAAAGTCCCCAATAATGCCGCAATCAATACGATTGCAAATGCCCAAAATCCTGCGCCTATTAATATGAATATAGGACCGGGGCATGCACCTACCAAAGCCCAGCCCAATCCGAATAAAATACCTCCAAATATACTTGCTTTGTATGTATTGGCTTTGGGCTCTATTATAATAGGCGTACCGTTTATTGATTTTAAATTACTACGTTTAATAAATTGCACGATTACAACACCCAATACTACTGCGCTGCCAATAATACCGTACATATGAAACGATTCAAAACGAAACATTTCGTAAATGCGAAACCAAGAAATGACCTGTGCTTTCGCTAACACTATACCAAAGAATATGCCGAGTAATAAGAATTTAAGTTGTTTCATAAATACATTATTTTAACGCGTTGTGCGGTTTAATTTTAGAATGTTTTTTTATTCAATTGATTATCAAAATCAAACTTTTGTCACTTTTTTTCTTAGTCAAAAAAAGTAACCAAAAAAGACAAGGCAAAACCAAATGCTCCGCTGGTTTTGCCAGCCCACGCTTCTTTAGATACTACTTAAATCAACTTTTTTACTTTTTTATTTCAATTTTTTAAATATTTAAACCACACAACAGGTTATTTAAATAAAATAGGAATTAATAAATGTGTCATAATTAGACCTCCAATAAAAAAGCCGATTACTGCTACTAATGAGGGTAATTGAAAGTCACTTAATCCGGCGATGGCATGTCCGGAAGTGCAACCATTAGCCCAGCGTGTACCAAAGCCGATGAGAAACCCTCCACTAATTAATATTAAAATCCCTTTGAGTGTGAATACCTTTTGTAGAGAAAAAATCTCTGCCGGCTCGAACGATTGATTGGCGGCAATATGCAATTGCTGTAAGGCTGTGGCAGTTTTTTCAGATACAACAACGGGTGCACCTGCATTAAAAAATTGAACAGCAATATATCCTCCAATAACGGTACCTAAAATATAAATCAGCAACCACGAATCTGCTTTCCAATTATAATTGAAAAATTTAAATTTGTTCCCTGCACCCAACGCAGCACACACTGTTTTCATTCCGGTAGAAATTCCAAATCGTTGTCCGAAGTAAAACAATAAGAATAAATTAACGGCAATCAACGGGCCTGCTACATACCATAAAAATGGTTGTTGAAGAAAATCCATACACATCAAAATTTAATGAATAAAGATACTCATTCCGAAAATAAGTCGCCGATAATAACTTAAAGTTCTCGTTATATATTAGTTACCATATCAGTAAATAAAATAGGCTATGTTGTGGTTATTTCTTTCGTAGAAATATTATTTTTTGAATTCAAATCCTTAAAAAACTGCTTTTGGAATATTAATATAATAAAAACCCCAACAGTTATACAAGCATCAGCTACATTAAAGATAAATTGAAAAAACTCAAAATATTTGCCTCCATAAAATGGAATCCAATTAGGTAGTACGCCTCTATAAATCGGAAAATAGAACATATCTACTACCCTTCCATGAAACCAACTGGCATATCCACCACCGGCAGGAAATAAAGTAGCTATATGCCCTTCGCTATCCGAAAATAGTTGACCATAAAAAATGCTATCTACAATATTTCCGATAGCACCTACCAAAATTAATGACATTGCAAATATGAATCCTTTAGAAGATTTTTTGTCTTTAATCTGCTGTGATAGCAAGTAGCTGATAAAAATAACGGCGATAATTCTGAAAAAAGTTAATAAAAACTTTCCCATTCCTGCGCCAAAACTCATTCCGAATGCCATACCCTCATTTTCTACAAAATGGATACGTGCCCACTGTCCGATATAGGTAAATTCATCGCCACTTTTCATATTTAATTTTACCCAAAATTTTGTAATTTGATCAATTATTAGTGAAATGAAGATGGTGGTTAAGGCAATAGCTCTCTTACTCATACTATTATATAAAAATATTTTAAAAAATAAAGCCAACAAAGATAAATTTCTTCATTGGCTTTTAGTGGTTTATCTATTTACAAAAGATTATTTTTTTTCCATTTTTTTACCTTCTACGCTTAGTGTGGCATGGGGTACAATTAATAATCTCTCTTTGGGTATCAATTTTCCGGTCTCACGACAAATTCCATACGTTTTATTTTCGATACGTACCAATGCACTTTCTAAGTGCGAAATTAGCTTCTGCATGCGTGATACTATCTGGTTCATGTTTTCACGTTCAGAGGTCACTGAGCCATCGTCCATGCTGGCGAATTGTGTATCAGACTCTGATGCAGAGCGAATTTGATCGGTATAAAAATCTATTTCGTCTTTTGCTTTTGCAATTTTCTTTAAGATGGTGGCTTTAAAAAGAGCCAAGTCGGCATCACCATAGCGCACTACTTTTGTTTCAGCAGGTGCTTTTTCTTCTTGTTGATGGCGCTGTGCGGATATTTGGTGCGCTTTATTTACCGCAGCTTCTCGTTCAGCAGTCATAATCGGTTTTGAGGTAGCTGCTTTTACTGGTATCACAGGTTTTGTCGTCTTAGTTTTTTCTGCCTTTTCAATTTGTTTAGGTGCAGGTGGCGGAGTTGCAGTTTTCGTTTTTACTGACTTTATCGCTACTTTAGGTGCTTCCGTTTTTTTTGCTATTGGTTTTGCTGCTGCTTTTTTAGGAGCAGGCTTGGGAGCAACTTTCTTTATAGCCGCTTTAGCGGTTACTTTCTTAGGTGTGGCTACTGCTTTTTTCGCTGGTATTGCTTTTTTCGCTGCTGGTTTTACTGCTGCTTTTTTCGCTACTGGTTTTGCTTTAGCAACTACTGCTTTTTTAGGAGCGAGTTTCTTTGCTTTTACACTTTTTGCAGGAGCTTTTGGAACAGCCTTTTTTGCTGCTGGTTTTGCTACTACTTTCTTAGCTGCTGGTTTT
>CAZXRF010000050.1:13851-19868 GCA_964642875.1 uncultured Chitinophagales bacterium
GCTGCTGGTTTTGCTACTACTTTCTTAGCTGCTGGTTTTACTGCTGCTTTCTTAGCTGCTGGTTTTACTGCTGCTTTCTTAGTTGCTGGTTTTACTGCTGCTTTCTTAGGAGTTGCCTTTACTGCTACTTTTTTTGCCGGTGCTTTAAGTGCGGGCTTTTTGGATTTTGTCACTTTTGCCATCTTCTACAGTTTTTGAATGAATAATTTTAATACCTCACCATTGATGTCAAAATCTTTTGCATTAGATACTTCACTGCCAAAAACGATATCCGATGCTAAAGTTTCATTACAAATATATTCTTTATAGGTATTCAATACGCTATTGAGTACCAATTGGTTTTGCACATTTAAGATAATTTTGTCAGTAACTTCAAATCCTGATTCTTTACGCTCTGTTTGAATCTTATTTACAATTTCTCTGGCAAAGCCTTCCTTCTTCAATTCATCAGATATTTGGATGTCTAATGCCACAGTAATGCCATTATTGGCAGCTACCAACCATCCTTGTATATCATCTGAAATTACTTCTACTTCTTCTAACAGAATAGAGTATAGTTCACCTTCGATAGTAATATTTACCGTTCCCGATTGTTCTAACTGCTGGATTTCTGAGTCTGACAACTGCTGAATCATTTCTGCAGCTTGTTTCATTTTGCCACCTAATTTTTTTCCCAATAATTTAAAATTAGGTTTTACTTTTTTGGAAATAATACCTGAAGTATCGCTGATGTATTCAATTTCTTTTACATTCACCTCTGCAAGAATCAATGATTTTACTTTATCGATTTGTGCAATAAAATCTTTGTCGATAGCAGGTATTAATATTTTTTGTAGCGGCTGACGCACTTTTATTTTTGTTTTTTTACGCAGCGATAAAACTAATGAGGAAATTTCTTGTGCCCATTCCATGCGTTGTTCTAAGGCAGTATCTATCCATTGTTCATTTGCCTCCAAGATAATAGACAAATGTATAGATACTTTGGTACCTAACAAATTCTGCCACAGCCAATCGCTGAAAAATGGTGCTATCGGGCTCATTAATTGTGCCACCGTTTGCAAACATTCATATAGTGTTTCAAACGCTGCCTTTTTATCTTGCGATAGTTCATTACCCCAAAATCTTCTGCGACATAAACGGACATACCAATTGGATAAATGTTCTATTACAAAATCTTCTACTAAACGTGCCGCTTTCGTTGGTTCGTAATCAGCATAAGCGGCGGTGGTTTCTTTCACCAGAGAATGTAATTTAGAAATTACCCAGCGGTCTATTTCAGCCCGTTCGCTCATTGGCGTTACATTGGATTGCTCATACTTAAAAGCGTCAATATTGGCATAGATAGCGAAGAAATTATAAGTATTATAAAGCGTTCCAAAGAGTTTCCGGGCTGTTTCTGCCAATCCTTCTTCATCAAATTTTAGGTTGTCCCACGGCTGTGAATTTGAAATCATATACCAACGAGTTATGTCGGCACCATATTTTTCTATTGTAGCAAAAGGATCTACCGTATTCCCTTTCGATTTAGACATTTTATTGCCATTTTTGTCCAATACCAATCCATTGGAAACTACATTTTTATACGCTACGGAATCAAACAACATGGTAGCAATTGCATGCAAAGTATAAAACCAGCCACGTGTCTGGTCAACACCTTCTGCAATAAAATCTGCAGGGAATGATTTCTCAAATGTTTCTTTATTCTCAAAAGGGAAATGCCATTGTGCATACGGCATTGCACCGGAGTCAAACCAAACATCTATAAGGTCGCTTTCTCGTTTCATCGGTTTGCCTGACGCAGAAACTAAAATGATATCATCCACAAACGGTTTATGTAAATCAAACTCTACAGATAAAATACTTTTGTCCATCAATCCTGCATCGATTGATTTTTGCATTTCTGTTTTTAACTCTTCTACAGAACCAATACACATTTCTTCTGCTTTATCTTCAGTTCGCCAGATAGGTAAAGGTGTTCCCCAATATCTGCTGCGCGATAAATTCCAGTCAATCAAGTTTTCCAGCCATTGTCCAAAACGACCGGTACCGGTACTTTCCGGTTTCCAGTTGATGGTTTTATTTAATTCTACCATGCGTTCTTTTACCGAAGTAACACGCACAAACCATGAATCTAAAGGATAATAGATAACTGGTTTCTCCGTACGCCAGCAGTGCGGATAGGAGTGTTCGTATTTTTCAACTTTAAATGCCTTATTTTCTTTTTTCAGTTTTACTGAAATATCAATATCTACAGAAACGTAGTTCGGTTCGTTCTTATAATCTTTTACATATCTTCCTGAAAACTCTCCAAGCCCATCAATAAATTTACCTTCCAAGTCCACCATTGTCAGGCCGCCGATGCCATTTTCTGCAGCTACTTTCATATCGTCGGCACCAAAACTCGGTGCAATATGCACAATACCTGTACCATCGGAAGTGGTAACAAAATCGCCAATAATCACTTTAAATGCATCTCCATTTATATATTCTTTTTTATTAGCTTCAAAGGGTAATAATTGTTCATATCGTATTCCGGCTAAGTCTTTACCTTTACAAGTTGCCAATAGCTGATAGGGTAAATTTTTTCCATCCTTTTGATAAGATGCACTGTCTTTATTTTCATTTTCTGGTTGGAAATAGTTCTGCAATAACTCTTTTGCCAAAATTAAATTCACCGGAATATGAGTATAGGGGTTATATGTTTTCACTAAAACATAATCAATACTTCCTCCAACGGCTAATGCAGTATTGGAGGGCAATGTCCAAGGTGTTGTGGTCCATGCTAAGAAAAAATAATCTTCCTTTTTATTCGAGAAAAATGGGTATGTTTCTATGGACTCTTTTGTTATTTTAAACTGTGCTACAGCAGATGTGTCTTTTACCTCTTTATAGCAACCCGGCAAATTCAATTCTGCAGAACTTAAGCCTGTTCCTGCTGCCGGAGAATAAGGTTGTATTTTGTAACCTTTGTATAAAAGATTTTTTTTGTAAAACTCTTTCAAGATCCACCAAACACTTTCGATATAATCATTTTCAAAAGTGACATACGGATTTTCCAAATCTACCCAATAACCCATTTTTTGAGTCAAATCGTCCCAAACGTGTTTGTACTTCAAAACCTCTTCACGGCACTTTTTATTGTACTCCGCAACAGTGATTTTTGTACCGATATCTTTTTTTGTAATGCCTAACGTTTTTTCCACGGCAAGCTCGATGGGCAAACCATGTGTATCCCAGCCGCCCTTACGTCTTACCTGATAACCTTGTAAAGTTTTGAAACGGCAAAAAATATCCTTTATTCCACGCGCTAAAACATGGTGAATACCCGGCAATCCGTTTGCACTTGGCGGTCCTTCGTAAAATACGTAAGGCGTCTTCCCTTCTCTTGTCACAATACTATTTTCAAAAACCTGCTCTGATTTCCAAAACTGAGCGATTTCTTGTTCAATTTGTACTTGCGTTAAGTTTTTTACTTCTCTATATTTTCTAGTGTTTGAGCTACTCATCTGCTTAAAAAAAATTTGCGCAAAGATACTAAAAGCTCCACTAATATGTCGATTTTATCTGCCTTTATGCTTTAAATTGTATAGATTTGGAAACAATTTAATTGAAAGATGAGATATAAAAGCTTTTATTCCTTCCTTTTACTATTTTTTATACACTCAGGAGCGGTGTTCCTACATACGGCCTTTGCCCAAAATTTACCATTAGGTACTTGGACTGCTCATTTACCGCTTCAAAATGCAGCCTCTATTTGTCAAAGTAAAAATTATGTATATGCCGGGTGTGAAAATGGGGTAATTGGGGTAAATATGGATAATCATCTTATTGAAAAATATACCAAAGTAAGCGGACTTTCAGAGGTTTTTGTGGCGCAAGTAGGCTATGATACTGCTACTTCTACTTTAGTAATCGGATATACCAACTCCAATATTGATTTAATACAGAACGGAAAAATCAAAAATCTACCTTATCTGAAAGATGCTGATATTACAGGAAATAAAAATATATACCATATTTTTTGCACGAATGGAATTGCTTATATTTCAACAGGGTTGGGCATCTTAAAATTAAATTTGGAAAAACAAGAAGTAGCTGAAACAGCTATTTTTAATGATGGTGTAAACACATATAAAGTAAATGCCATTTGGGCAAACAAAGACTCCATTTTTGCGGCAACTTCTAAGGGCGTATTAAGTGGTATAATCAGCCCTATGGTTAACTTATTGAACTTTAATAATTGGACGGCATATTCCGGCAGTATTCCTTCTTTAGAGGCTACCGCCATCACCCAATACCAAGGGAGATTTATAGCTGCAGTGGGCAATACGCTGTATCAGTGGGACGGTGCAAATTGGTCGGTATTATTTAGCGATGCCAATTGGGTGACGCGCAATCTAAATAATTCAAATGGGCATCTACTCATCGTACAGCAAAAGCTAAACGGCAGCAATGCCGTTGTTGATACGCGAATTGGGAAATGGAATGGAACTGACTTTATTTTTTATGGGGCTGCTAATGCAATTGCTTATCCATTGCAGATTATCGAAGATAAAAATAATACAATTTGGTATGCCGATTTATACCGCGGTTTAGCCTATCAAGACGGGGCAAATTTTAATACTATTTACCCCAACGGTCCTCCGAGAATTACCAATAAGGAAATGCAATTTCTAAACAAAACACTATGGGTTACCTCGTCTGATATTACTGATGGTGGAGCACCTGCTTTTAATAAAAATGGAATTTATTTCTGCACAGATTACACATGGGATAACTTAAATATATACAATACACCTACTCTAGATTCATTTTTTGATATCTCGGTAGTGCAACCCATTGTTCAGGACAATAAACTAATTTTTGGTTCTCAAACAGGGATTTTGGAATACACACTTGCCGATAAAAGTTTTAAGATAAATAAATTCCGCCCAGGCGCTGTTGACCCTAGTAAAAAAATATTTAGAATAATGGGCGCCGATATTGATATACAAGGAAATGTGTGGCTTGCCGATGAGTACTCCAATACGCCAATTGTGTGTAGAAAACAAGATGGCAGCTACGTATATTTCAATACCGGTTTTTTAAATGACAAATTAGTCAAAGCTATTTTAGTAGATGATTTCAATCAGATTTGGGTAGCCAAACAAGACAATAGCGGCGGATTGACAATGCTAAACTATGGCAATGACATCGACAACAAATCGGATGATAGATATTATAATTTTTCGACCAGCAGTGGTAATTTACCAGCAAATAATGTTATTTGTATGGCGAAAGACAAAGACGGCGAAATATGGTTGGGCACGCAACAAGGAATTGCAACAATACCTTGTCCAGGATATGTGACGGACAACTCCTGCCAAGCAGAACAGATATGTATAGACCGCAATGATGGTAGTGGTTTCTGCGATAACTTATTAGAAGATGAAATTATTAATTGCATTTTGGTTGATAATGCCAATAGAAAATGGATAGGCACCAACAATGGTTTATTTTTAGTGAGTCCTGATGGAAAAAAAACAATACACTATTTTAATGAAAGTAATTCACCGTTACTCTCAAATTATATTCGCTCATTAGCCATTAACCCCGAGAATGGCGATTTATTTATTGGCACAGGAAAAGGCATTTGCAGCTACCGTGCAGACGCTACCGCTACTACTTCAGATTCGCCTGCTCCTTTTGTTTATCCGAATCCGGTAAAAGCCGATTATACCGGCTCGATTGCCTTCCGAGGAATACCCGATAATTGTAATGTGAAAATTATTGATGTAAGCGGAAATTTAGTATATGAAACCACTGCTTTAGGGGGGCAAGCCGTTTGGGATGGCAATTTGGTGAATGGGGAACGCGCAGCTACCGGCGTTTATTTTGCACTCTGCAAAGGAAACGGAAAAAAGGAAACTGCAAAATTGAAATTTGTGCTTATGCATTAAAATTATATACTGTTACTTCCAACAGCTAAGTTCTAAATAAAACAGCTTTATAAATTAATTTATTGATAGACTATTGAA
>CAZXRF010000051.1:0-19794 GCA_964642875.1 uncultured Chitinophagales bacterium
TTGATTTAAGTAGTATCTAAAGAAGCGTGGGCTGGCAAAACCAGCGGAGCATTTGAAATGCGAAGTATTCATGAACTCAATTAAAAAAATAAATAGATTTGAATAATTTGTCTTGTTTTTCCCGCCTGTCGGCAGACAGGTTGGGTTACTTTTTCCAGTCTGCCGACAGGCAGGTTGACTAAGAAAAAAAACAACAAAAGTTTGATTTTGATAATCAATTGAATAAAAAAACATTCTAAAATTAAACCGCACAACGTGTTAATTTTTATCTATCAAGTCTCTAATTACAACACTGGCGCAAACGCCACCAAATGCTGCTGGTAAATAGGAAATAGTGCCATACGCAGACTTTTTATAATTTGTACCATCTGTCAAGATTAATGAATTTCTGTCGGGCAACTCTGACGAAAAAACTACTTTTATTCCTTTATAAATTTTATGTTTTTTCAATCGTTTTCTTATCATTTTCACAAATACACAATTGTATGTTTTAGACAAATCTGTCACTTTTAATTGTGTAGGATCAAGTTTGCCTCCTGCGCCACCACTCACTATAATTTTCTTTTTAGATTGATAAGAGGCTATGATTAAATTCAACTTAGGGGTAATGCTGTCTATCGCATCGATGATATAATCGTATTCGTGTAGGTTTACAATTTCATAAGCTTTTTCGGGTGTTAAAAATTCTTTGATGACATTCAGTTTTATTTCAGGATTAATATCGCTTAATCGTGCTGCCATCCAATCGGCTTTGCTCACACCATGTGTAGAAGTAAGCGCTGGAAGTTGACGATTTCTATTGCTGGGGTCGACTACATCACCATCCACAATAGTCATAGTGCCAACACCTGAACGTGCAATAAACTCCGCTGCAAACGAACCTACGCCACCTAATCCAACCACCAAAACATGGCTATTGTTTAGCTTTTCTAAAGCCTCATCTCCTATTAAAATGCTGGTTCTTGAAAGCCAACTTTTATCTTGCATTTTTGTTGTTTTAGAACAAAGGTAAGAAAATTCCAAGGTTCAGAAATTGTTACAACAAAACAAAAATAGTAATACAGAAAAATAGGCGAAACTAATTATATTGCATGCTGTAAAGTTGCACATGTTACAACATTTTTCAACTTCAAAAATAATCTGCGGCGTTGATGAAGCCGGTCGCGGTTGCATAGCTGGACCAGTAGTAGCAGCTGCTGTAATTTTACCTAAAAATTTTTCACATTATTTCCTGAATGATTCCAAGCAATTATCTGAAAAGCAACGCAACGAATTACGGCCTATTATAGAACAAAATGCTATTGCATTTGGTGTAGGCATTATTGATAATATCACCATTGATAAAGTCAACATTTTGCAAGCTACTTATATAGCGATGCACCAAGCCATTGAGCAAATAACACAAAAAATAGATTTGTTGATTATTGATGGCAACAGATTTAAACCTTATAAGAAAATTCCACATCAAACGATTATTAAAGGCGATGGAAAATATTTAGAAATTGCTGCGGCATCTATATTGGCTAAAACCTATAGAGATGAAATTATGGAAAATTTAAGTTTGGAATTTCCCATTTATCAATGGCAACACAACAAAGGTTATCCAACTATTAAACATCGACAAATAATAAAAGAAAATGGCAGTTGTATTTATCATCGTCAAACATTCCGTTTATTAAAAGAAGAGCAATTGAGTTTGTTTGAATAAAAAAGCCCATCATTACTGATGGACTTCACTGCTTTATGAAAAAATGGTTGTTGTTGTCAGGATGTAAGAAGTATTTTTTAATACGATTTAAAACTCCAACTGTTTATTTTATGTGTTTCTACAGATGCTCCGGAATATCCTATCAAATCTATATAGGCTTTTCCGCTATTTAATGTAAGCACAGAAGATAAGTCCACCTCTGCATCTAAAGATAAAACGCCATCTAAATACACATTTATTTTTTTATTCTTATAAATAATTTTCACGGTATGTGTGCCGGCACTGGAAAAATCTGCCACAGATGCATTTATCGCTTTTCGTGTAGATACATTTGAAGTGCTTGCCGTACAATAATACATAGCGATATGATTGCCATTTGGATCGTCATGGTTTGCAGAGCCATCATCACCATTGTTATATGTATCAAATTCAATTGCAACGCTATTTTCCATTCCAATATGCCAAGTACTGTTTATGATTTTCGTTGTGTCGGAATTAAAAACGGCAAATGCCAACCCATCGCCACCCACATTTCCATCCACATCAGGAATACCGCCTAAATCTGAAATCGTAAAATTAAAACTTGTTTCAAATCCATTGGCAACATCTACCAACCTGTTGTAATAAGCATGTCCTGTGCCGGTATGGTAAGAATGTTCAGGAGTGGGAACAGCATCATTTAAAATTAGCTTTTTATTTGTCTTGTCAAAATAAGCTTCGCCTGTCAGGTTAATTTTGCCTGTATCCGATTGTCCGAAAGTTGAAAATGAAAAGTTGTTATTTTGTGGTGTAGTGTCTTTTTTTTTGCATGCAAACAATATGCTGCATAGTGCAAGTACGATTAATTTCGTTTTCATATTTTTTTATTGATTTATTAGATTGTTAATTTGTTTATTCACGTTTTACTTTACAATAATAGCGTTAGCACTTGCTGGATAGGTACCATCTGTCAAGTTAACAGCAACACCGTTTTTCCAATATTTTGCTACACTATTTGTTCCGTTATTTTCCCAACCAGATACATATATATCGTTGCCATACACTACAATTCCTGTTGCGCTAGAGGATACGGTAGATAATTTTACAGCTACACCATTTTTCCAATATTTTGCAAAAGTTGCACCACCATGAAAATAGTCTTCTTGCTCATATCCGGCTACATATACATCGCTTCCTACCACAAAAACAGCAGTAGCCACACCTACTGAAACAGTACCATTTGTAAGTGTAGTTGCCACACCATTCTTCCAAATGGTAGCCATTGCTAATCCTGTAGTAGCATTATTTTGACTACCGACCACATACTTATCACTTCCGTTTACGAAAATGCCATTTGCAAAACTATGTTTGTCGTTATTCGGTATCGTGTTTGCCGGTGTAATACCATTTGTGATTTCCCAAGGTGAAAATCTTCCTTGTGAATTTTGGTAAGAACCAACAGCATAAACAGAATCATTTTTAAAATAAAGTCCGGTACAATTTCCGTTGCCAGACACTATATGTGTAACAATCGGGTCATATATATTTATAGTTATTCCGCTTCCATTACTCCAAAATCTCGGGACACCTAATCCGCTAACCATTTCCCAGCCGCCAACATATACATTGCTACCGTTTACTACAATGCTTTTGGCTTCTGAAGCATCTATACCAAGTGTAACGCCTGTAGTGTTTTTCCAATACTTTGCTAATTGTAAATTTCCACTAAGTTCATATCCTGCTGTATAAATATCATTTCCTTGTAAGAAAATACTATTGGCACTTGCAGAATAGTTTCCATTTGTAAGCGATGTTGCTATACCGTTTTTCCAGTATTTAGCTACGGAAGCGTGTCCATTATTTTCATAACCTGCTACATAAACAGTAGGAACATAATTTATAGTGATGTTTATAGTGGCACTTTTTGTAGCTCCTTTGTTATCAGTTGCTGTTACTTTTATAGTATGGTTTCCTGCTGTTAATGTTCCCGGAGCAAGCGTAAACAGATATGGAGCAGCAGTCTTTGGACTTCCGGTAAGTATATTATCTATAAACAATTCTACTTTAGCAATGGAACCATCTGTATCGGAAACAGCGACAGTTATGGCAATACTATCTTTTGTAGAAAATATTGAATTATTCGATGGAGATAGAATATTACAATCAGGTGTTTTATTACTATTATCTGGTGTAGGCGTATTTTTATCCCGGCAACTTGTTATCATCAAGGTAATTAAACTACTTACCAGCAAAAAACTATAGATGGATTTTAACCTTTTCATGATACTTTATTTTAATTTTATTAGTTGTAATGATTTAATGTAAGTTATAAAAAACATTGTTGTTCCAATAACCGGCTGAGAATCCTAAACTAATTCCATACCAATCGCCAGAAGAAGGAGAAGAAGCATTGCCATCGCCATTGGTGTCGCCACCGCGCGTATCGTCTTTATAAGAAGTAAATATTGCTGATAAGCTTATAGAATATTGTCCACTATTTTGAAATGAAAATTGACCACCCGAACCAGTGAATTTAAAGATTACATTTGGTCCGATTCTTAAATATTCCGATCCACTTACCTGTAACCAGCCTTCGAATACATAAGGCACTTCTGTTTCATTATACACTACGGTTTTACCACCCAATCCTCCATTCCACAAAAAGATTCCATTGTATTTATTCTTTTCACTCGGATTAGCAGGATTATGAAAACTATTGCTTGGATCAAAAGCATACTGGGTGTTTAAATAGATAGGTTTAGTATTGTCATAAAATATATTATTCGTTAAAATACTTACAGACGCATCGTGCATGTCTGCACCACTAAATGCTGCATTGCCATTAGAGGTATTGCCGGAAGTATGCGCAAAAGTACAATAGTCGAACGTAAAATCATGTATATTACCGGTGCCTGTATTGGCATTTACAACGCCATTTCCGTTACCACCGCCATATAAAAATTTACAATATCTAAATAATGAACCGTGTTGGTCGCCACGCATGGTTAATCTACCCCAATCTCCTTTACTTGCAGTAGTGGCAGCGCCATCGCCATTGTTATCTCCGCAGTACGAATCATCTTTGTAAGATGTGAAAATAATAGGATTGGCGGCTGTGCCGTTTGCAGTAATTTTAGCATAAACTTCCATGCCGCAGTTACTATCTTTAAATTTAATAATTGTACCCGCTTGTATTACTAATGGCGCATTCACATTTACCCAAGTACGCACCATATATACTTTACCAGCTAGCCATGTAGTAGGCACGGTAATGTTTTTATTTACATCCACGGTATCGCAACTACTGCTTACTGCACCAGTGTTAATAGTTACATCAGCACCGTAAGCTACGCCTTTACTGTTCTTAGCGTAAGCTCGGAGGTGAAATGTATGTCCTGCGACAAATGGAGCGATATCGGTAGAGAATACGCCGGTGCCATCGCCAATTGGTATTGTAGCGCCATCAGGGTCATTAATCACAGGATTCGGTGTTAGGGTAATGGCTATACCACGTTCCGTAACAGCAGCACTTCCTTGATTAGTAACATTTCCGCCACAAGTATAAGTAGTGTCATTTACTTTAATGGGAATCGCCGTAGTTACAGTAGCGATACCATCAACTGGCGTATCTGTTTTTTTATCGCAGGCAGATAAGATGCCTATCAGGGCAAGCAAAAGCCATTTCATTAATTTGTGGTTCATTTTCGTTTTCATAGGTATTGTTTTTAAAATGTTAGATAATTTATTAATACAAACTTATACCAAAACGAGGGGTAGTTTTATCCTCTAAAATCAGGATTTTTTGTATGGTAAAAATCCTGAGAAAATAGGAGTTCATTTTTAACTTTTATGATGTTTCTTTACAATAGATTTTTCTATATTACAATATTTTATGAGGAAAGTAGTAACTATATTATTTTTAGTACATCTGTCACTTAGTGGTATTGCTCAAAATATTACAAATATTGATAGTTTAATGAATACATTGCGATTAGCAAAAGAAGATACATCAAAAGTTAGATTACTTATCGCAATACAGAAAAATTACGCTACAAAAAATTTCGATAGCTCATTGTATTATTTAAACAAAGCTGAAGTTCTTACAAAAAAATTAAAAACTAAGGACTTTGATTTTCTAATTAATATCGGCTATTCCGAATACTATTATTATAACAATGACTACAAAAAAGCAATAGTACCTGCCTTAAAAAATAAAGAAATTGCTGAACGAGAAAATGATTTAAAAAAAATGGCTAAGAGTTATAACAACCTCTCTGCAATATATAATCATTTTGGGTTTCATAAATTGGCAATAGGCTACATTCTAAAATGTCTTGATATTTCTGAAAAAACAAAAGACAGTTTAAGTTTTCCAATTCGTAATCTTACCGCTTCTAATACTTATTACGATTTAAAACAATTTGATAAATCTATACATTACGCCAAAAAAGCAATAGAATACGGAAAAAAATATAACAATTCATTTGCCCATCTAATGGGTTTAAATAATTTAGCGGCAAGTTACTCAGGATTAAACAAGTTAGACAGTTCTATTTATATACAAAAACAACAACTTGAATTAGCAAAACAACAAGAAGATATTGTAAATATAGTATATGCACTAATTAATTTATGTGCTGACAATTTTAAAATGGGAAATACCGCAGCAGTAGAGGTTTATGCAAAAGAATTAGATAAGTATAATAGTTCCATAAGTGATAGTCAAGCTATTGCTCAAATCTATTATGCAAAAGCATTAAATAATATTGCAATAAAAAATTATGCAGCTGCTAAAAAACAATTAGACAATGGTATTAATATTTCAAAATTGGCTGGCAATACAGATGCTTTAGGAAACCTCTATCAAACGTATTCTATATTATATTATTTACAAGGAAATATTCCAGCCAGTTCCAATTATTTTTACCAATATGACTCTATAATCTCTGCACAAAATTTAAAGGAATTAAATTTTTATACGGAGGAAATGGAAATAAAATATAATACGGAAAAGAAAGAAGCTCAAATACAAATACAACAAGCCCAACTCAAACAAAGAAAAATTCTTAATTATTTCCTTATTGCTATTACAATTGCATTACTGTTGCTTTCGTTTCTAGTTTTCCGCATTTATTGGCATAAACAAAAGTTGCAACAAGCCAAAATTGATGAACTCGAAAAAGAAAAACAACTACAAGCCACAGAAGCCATTCTTAAAGGACAAGAAGAAGAACGCAGTCGAATCGCAAAAGACTTGCACGATGGATTAGGTGGACTTTTATCCGGTGTAAAATATTCCTTAAACGATATGAAAGAGAATGTAATTTTAAGTGCAGAAAATGCTGTTTCTTTTTCAAGAAGCATTGACATGCTCGACTCCGGCATTCAGGAACTGCGACGCATTGCACACAATATGATGCCGGAGAACTTAGTGAAATTTGGATTGGATACCGCTCTGAATGATTACTGTAATTCCATCTCCAAAACAAATGTCATTGCTATACAATATTCATCTTTGCAAATGGATACCTATCATGCAGATATAAATATAAGCGTTACTGTTTATCGGATTGTGCAGGAGTTGGTTAACAATATCATCAAACATGCGAAAGCTACGCAAGCCATAGTACAACTTACGAAAGACGATAACTTATTACACATTACAGTGGAAGACAACGGCATCGGGTTTGACAAAAATAAAATAGGCACATTTAAAAGTGCCGGTTGGACAAATATCCAAAATAGGATAAACTATTTAGGCGGTAAATTAGAGGTAGATTCCGATTCGGCTAATGGCACTTCTGTAACGATAGAAATAGCGTTATCTTAGCTTCAAACTATAAAAACAAAACCATGAAACCATACAAATTATTTATAGTGGACGATCATTACATGATTATTGAAGGGATTGTTTCGCTACTGCAATACGAAGCTGAAATTGAAATTGTGGGATATGCACAAAATGCGGAAAGCTGTATGGCGTTTTTGCAACGACTGCAACCCGATGTTATATTTTTAGATATCAACTTGCCCGATAAAAGTGGCATAGATATTTGTAAAGAAATAAAATCAAAATATCCGACAATAAAAATTATTGGACTGAGCACATTTAACCAAAATAGTTATATCAATGCCATGTTGGAAAATGGAGCAAATGGCTATTTACTAAAAAATGCAACCAAACAAGAAATGTTGCAAGCCATTCAAAGCACCTCGAAAAACAAACAATATTTGTCTAAAGAGGTAGCCGATAACAGAAGAGAGAATAATCAGCAAGGCGTATTATTAACCCGAAGAGAAAAAGAAATTCTAAAACTTATTGCAGAGGGAATGACCAGCGCAGAAATCGGAAAAAAATTATTTATCAGCACGACCACGGTTGATACGCACAGAAAACATTTATTAGAAAAGTTGAAAGCAAGCAATACCGCTATTCTTATAAAAACGGCAGTGCAATTAGATTTAATCCATTAGAATTTGTACTTGCATAGTATATTCTAGTAAATTCTTTTTATTTTACAAAAATGGAAATACTGACGTGTAAACGAAATTTGGTAATAGCCTTTTTTGCGGTGTTATTTTTTGCCTTTTTATTAAATGCAATTAATATACATGCAATCCGAAATCAATCGGATAAAAGCAATGAGTTTCTGAATAAAGAATTAGTGTTTGATTATACAATATTTTCCGTTGACAATAGTTGGTATTTGCCGCAAATTCATAATTATCTGGCTGGCAAAGGCTTTACGTGCGATACTACTGACACAAAATTGCTAGTACGACGAACGCCGGTATATCCAATGTTTTACGGCATACATTATTTGCTTTTTGGAGAACAAGGCAGTTTTAAGTTTATCCGTATTACACAAACTTTTTTATTTGCACTTGCTGCCATTGCATTTCTGCTTGCCGTATTTTATTTTACACAAAATAAGTATGTGGCGTGGCTATCCTATTTTTTGTTCGGATTTAATCCCACATTAATCAGTTATACGTTTTATACTATCACCGAATCGTTGGCACCGGCATTAGTTGGGTTTATGCTTTATTTCCTGGCACGTGCCTATCGCTATAAGTCCAACAAAGACTGGTTTATTGCAGGAATTTTATTTTCTATAGCATCACTTTGCCGCCCTACGATATTTATTTTTGGAGGTGCTGTAGCGGTAATGATTTTCTTGTTATACTTGAAAAATATAAAAGCAATGCTGCAAGCCGGATTGTCTTTTGGTATTGCTGTTTTGCTCCTCTTTACGCCGTATATAATTAGAAATTATAAAGTAACAAATGGCGATTTTGTATTGCTCGAAAAATATTATAATGACCCTATGAACTACGGCATGCAAAATATTGAACTTAGAAAGTGGATTTCTACATGGATAAATCCCGCAGAGTACAGTTCTGAAAGAATTTCTAATAAAATGATAGAAAACGTGCAAAGAAAACAAACTAAAAATTCCTTATTAGATTCTTTAATGACGACCATTCCGCCTGCGGTTCAAACCAAATATAATAAAGAAGAAATTGTACAGGTATTTAGTGCCGTTTATGATTTTTATTCGTACAAATTCAACATGCCGAATGCAGTAAACATTGACTCTGCCGAAAATGCAAGCATACAAAAAGTGCGCACTATTACAAACCATTACATTCACCAACATCCGATACAACATTATGTGCTAATGCCAATGATATTTTTGAAAAGCATTATAGTGCAAAGCAATTCTGCTACGATGACTTATTTGGATAATTATCACACGAATAAAATCTCCTTTACTATAAAGTTGCTGTTGATTTTATTAAACGTTTATTTGTTTTTTGCATTGATAGGGAATTTATTTTTCTTTAAAAAATACTACATATTGTTACTTGCAACCTATTTATTTGTAGGGGTAAATTGTGGCTATATGCTGATAGTGCTTAATTATTTTGAAGCCAGATATTTGATACCTTTATTTCCTTTGATGTATATATCGGGAGCAATATTTGCAGTAGAAATTTTTGCGCTTGTAAAACGCAAATTACACTTCTAAATAACGCATTAAACTGTCGTATCTTTCTTGTAATTGTTGTTCAAATTCCGATTGATGCAATACCGCCAACACTGTATATTGGTAGCGCTCAAACGAAGCTTGAATTTCCTTTAAATCGTTTTTGTTTATTTTTAAAGAAACTTGAATCAATGCTTGTTCGGCAGATGCTGTAACCATACTATGCAATATAATAGCATTGTTAGATTCTACAATTTTAGAAATCTCGGTGAGGGAGTAATTCCGGGATTCCAATTCTAAAACAATAATGCCGCCACTATTTGTCAAAGATGAAATTTGTGTAAGATTATGAAGTAGCTTTTGCGGCGTAATCATGCCGATATATTCATCTTTTAGGGTAACTATAGGTAGAAAATAAATGGCACAATCAGCCTCCATTTTTAGAATATCAAAAACATGAGTGCCTTCGATAATTTTATCTGATAAAAAATATTCTTTCAGCTGCTCTATTTTCGTTAAATCGTCATGTTCCAGCAAAGTATCTTCTGCTATACACCCTACAAAATGGCTGTTGTCGATGACTGCCAATCGGTTGGTTTTAAATTCTTGCATTAAATCTATTACAAACCCCACTTCGTCAGTAAGTCGAATAAATGGAATAGAGGAATCGATGCAATCTTGCGCAAACAAAGCGTATTGTTTTTTGTAAATGTATAAAATAAATGGCGTACTTGTCTAAAAATTAAAGTTAAAACCAAAAGTCATCATCCAATTATAGGTTTTCGGTTCGTTTCTATGTGTTACGCGCCACATCACATCCCAACGTAAGAATTTCAGAATATTTTCGATTCCAAAACCAACTTCCACATAAGGCACTTTTCCTAATGGTTTTATAAAGCTGCTGTTGAGTTCATTAAAGGCTTTATTTTTTGCAGTTACATTGCCCCAAACCCCTCGTGTATGTATGACTTCTCTAAGTTTTAATTTTCGTATTCCCGGAATTCTATTTAAGAAAAAACCATCGAAATGATGCGAAAAATTCCATTGCAAATATCGGTCGCTCCAATATTCATAATCATTCATCACGTTAAATGCAGTATTGCTGAAAGCATACGTTTGGTTGCCGTCATGTACTTCCGACAATAAGAATGGAACAGTACCAAAAACCTTTCCCGCCTGTACGTTTATTTCCAACCGCCCGATGGTGCGTATCGGAATCGTTTGTGCGTATGATAGTGTCAATTTGTGGTAATTAAATTGACTGCCTAGAAATCGCTTCATACCCCAAACATATTCCAATTGAATGACAGGGATTTTATAATAATTTATACTCCTTCTGAATAGAGAATTTTTGTTGATAAAACGCTCCCCGATAGCAAAACGAGCATTAAAAACCAGCTCTGTTTCACGCAGTGTTTTAAATGTATCTAAGACAGCATCTTTGTTTTTGTATAAATATTGAAAGGGAACTAATCCTTGTTCTATTCGGCGATTTTGTAATACAACGCCCATACTAAATCCTTGCTTATACTCAATAGAATAATTTACTTTTCCTAAATCGTAATATAACAGTCTGTATTGTGGTCTTCGTCGTTGGATGATTATATTTAATAAATTGTCGGATGCAAGCAAATCGGTAGTTCTGCTGAGTTCGCTTACATCATGAATAAAAGATGCGCCAATAATTTGCCTCGGATATTTTGTAAGTAGAAATTGTGCAGTGATATCACCTTTTACACGTTTATCTTTTAGTGCATAAGCAATATGTCCGCTGAGTTGTGCCCATTTACACATCTTTTCATTGGTGCGTAATCCAAACCCAAAACGCCAGCCTTCTAATTTATTTACACTAAAAGTGTTTAATACCGGCCCCAGTTCTACCGGCCCGATAGGGAAATATCCTGTTAAAAGCGTATGGATAATATCGACATAGGTTTTATACGCAGGAACTGTTTTCAGTGTATCGATGATATGATATACGGCGGCTTCATTTTTGGTCAACTGCACAAATCGTGATGTATCCCAAAAGGCTTGGTCTTTCTTTACTTCATTGTCGTTTATCGTTACCTCTTCTTTCAATCTACTGATCATCGAATCGTTGTAAGGCGAATTAATTCTAAAGTTTTTGTATATCGTATTTTTTCGGGTAATGATGGCAGGCGTTTTTTCTAAAGGTTTAAATTCCACTAACAATTGATTGCCTGAAATCATCCAAGTTTGCGCACCCACAAAATCATAATCTTGGCTTACTTCTATGCGTTTTACAAAATTGATATTCACGTGTGGTGCCATACGCAGTTGTATGTTTTTTATGGCATAATTATTTTCCGACACAATAAAGCTCCCAAAAAAAGTGTTGTCACCTTTAGTTTTGGGTTCAAAAATCATTTTGTAATGTACTACATTATCTAACACTAAAGTATCTACTACTTTATACTTATAAAAAGATTTGCAGGAATTGGCAATTGGACTGATAAATTGTTTTCCGATGATTGTATAAGCATTATCATACACGTTTATATCTTGATAGGCGACACTTAAAAACTCATTAAAGCTGGCATCGCTCACGCCCGACATTTTGGAGGCTTTTACCACCTCCCGTTTTTTATTGAATTTGTCGGAGTAATAAAAGTCTGAAAGGCTTTCTGATAATAAAATGGGTAAAAAAGGCTCCTCTTCAGAGGTACTGTCTATGTTTTTAAATACAAATTTGAAAGGCTTAAAAATCTTTTTATCCATAAATTTTTCCGACAAATTTTTTACATCTAATTCTATTTTATTATAAGATTCGTAGCTGTAGTTTTGCAAATGCTTTTTGTCGTTTTTATCTTTATTATCTAAAATCTTTCGGATTAAATAATCCTCTAAGCTCTCCTTTCTTGCTACAATTACCGCTTCCGCCAGCATGCTCTGCGACTCATTCAAATAGAAATTTATATGTTGTTTGCTTTGTTTTTTTATCGGCTGAGTGACCTCTTCATATCCAAGAAGTGCTGCCGACAATGAATCAAAAGCTGTATAAATGGTAAGTTGATAGTATCCTGTATCATTCGTGGTAGTTCCTATGGTGCTTCCTTTTATGTAAATATTGGCGTAGCTTATCGGTGCTTTTGTTTTGGCATCCAATACACGACCGTCTATAAAAGTTTGCGCTTTGATAGAAAAACATCCAAACAAAAAAAGGATTAGTATATTTGCTTTTACGGCTGACACGAGTCGTGAAGATATTAAATGTTACTAAATCTTTGAACGAATAAGATAGTTAAATAATGAACACTCTAGAAATAATATCCTATAATGTGAATGGAATTCGCTCCGCTACTTCCAAAGGACTGATAGATTGGATAAAATCCACCAACTTTGATGTTTATCTTTTTCAGGAAATTAAAGCCAATGAATTAGATATTCCTGCAGAATTATTTCACGAGATTGGCTATGAAACACATTGGTTTTCTGCTCAAAAAAAAGGGTATTCGGGTGTTGGAATTGCAGTAAAATTGCCACACAAAGCGGTAGTGAAAGGGATGGATATTCCCAGATTTGATGCAGAAGGCCGACTTATCCGCATGGATATCGGCGATATTACAATTGTAAATAGTTATTTTCCATCGGGCTCCAGCGGCGACGAACGACAATCAGTAAAAATGGAATATTTAGCGGATTTTTATACTTACATTCACAATTTAAAAAAGGAAAACTCAAAAATAATAGTAGCCGGCGATTATAACATTTGCCATCAAGCTATAGATATTCACGACCCGATAGGCAATAAAAACAGCTCTGGGTTCTTGCCTGAAGAGCGCGAGTGGATGACTAAATATTTCAACAGTGGATTTATAGACACATTTCGGTATTTTCATCCGGAACAAAAAGCAGAATACTCGTGGTGGAGTTTTCGTGCCAATGCCCGAAATAATAATAAAGGCTGGCGTATCGACTACTTGGCAGCAACTAAAGAATTAGAGCCGCAGCTTTTAGAAGCCAAAATATTTATGGATGTAAAACACTCCGACCACTGCCCTGTTTATTTGAAATTAAAGCAGTAAATATTGCTTTGTGTTTTTTATTTATTATGTGCCTTTTCTCTGCTTTTGACCTGTTTTAATTTGTGGCGGTATGCAATTTATTTTTGTTTATGACAGAAGTTTTGCTAAAGCAAGGCAATGGTAACAAGCAAGCGCCACCTGACAGAGTCGAAAAAACAAAGGATTCTTTGATAAATTTTTCCATTAATAATAGAAAATAGTTTAATAGCGAAAAAGACGGTTATTAAACCTTTCGATTGCTGTCGCAAATGTGTAGCAATCGATACGTAGTAAACTTGTGACAATAAATAAATCAAGTTGATAGCTTTTTATCTATTGGTTGTATCTCTACTACACTAAGATTAAAATTTTATTACACAGCCAAACGATTATTGTGCTGAATTTAAATAGATGTAAATTCTAAGTTACATAAGGAAAAACTATATTAAAATTACTAAAATATTTTCAAGAAAGCACCTCTTAAATTTAATTTTATACCTGCTAAATTAGTTAAATTTATAGGAGTTGTGAGATTAGTATTACCCTTAGCAATATTAATTTTTGTTGTACATCCTGTTGAGTTGTATGTAATAGTGCCATCTGCTCTAACGTTCCATATTTTCAAAACACCTCCTAATACGAGTGTAGAAGGTATTTTTAATGTATCCATATTAGCAAAAATTATAGAATCTAAGGCGTATTCATTACAATTTATTCCATTATTAGAACCAGACAAAGTTCTATTTAAAGCATTAGAATATACATGAACCAAGTTACCAGAAAATGTAGCATTTAATGTGTCTCTTATAGGAGCAAGTCCAGGGTTGAGTGCATCAATAAAAACAGTATGAGCACCTGTGTCTCTTTGTGCTGTTGAATAGCAAATGTTTACATCGAAAGCATTTGAGCCAGTACATCCATTAATATCTCTAGCTGTAACAGTGTATTTGCCAGTAGAAAGGTCGTTAAATACATTGCTTGATTGGAATGTCGAACCATTAATACTATAAGTATAGCCATTTCCTATCGGACTTGTAATTGTTATACTATTAGTAGTTGTATTACCTGAAACTGAAATATAAGTTGAACTACAATCAAAACTTGTAATTGTTACACTTGTAGCACCAGTGCAGCCTTGTGCATTTTTAGCAGTTATTATATATGTACCAGGTGCAAGATTAGAGAAAGTTGGATTGACTTGATATGAACCTGAATTTATCTTATATGTATAATTTTGACCCAAAGGAGATATAACTGTTATTGAACCAGAGTGAATATTAACAGATGAATTAGAATATGTTGTTCCTACAATTATAGAAGTATTACTACAATCAGGATTGATTCCATTGTAATTATTTGTTGTGCATGAAAATATCAAAGAACTAAATACTAAAATCATTAAAGCAATAAATGAAGTTTTTTTGTGTTGATATTTGTAATACATAATTTTTAGTTTTTAATTTATATAAAGATAGTTTTTTTTAGGTAATATGCAAATATTTATTTAATAAAAAAAACTACGTTTTTTTATTAAAGACGATACTATCCTGTTAAGTGTATTAGACAAAATAGTTAATCTATTACTTCCTAGAGCATCTAATAAAGTAGGCAATACAAAAAGTCCAGCAAATTCCATAAGCTATGCTACCCACCCACTCATGAGTGACTCTACTGGGAAAGGAAATTATCATTTTATATTTCTCAAAAAGCTATTTTGTTTTTAGCAGATAACAAACTTGTTTTATGCATCGTCAAAGGTTTCCTATACTTTACTTCGTAGTGGACAATAAACAATACTTGCTTCCGCTTAAAGCCATGCTACGCTAAACGATTGTTCTGGTGTAGTTCATAGTTGAAAGGTGGAAGAACCGAAGAAATCGAGAAAAAAACAAAGGATTCTAATTTTTCTCAAAATAAAAAAACGCTTGAAGTCCTCTGACTAACAAGCGTTTGGGTTTGGCACCTGTGATCCCGCTGGGATTCGAACCCAGGACCCCTACATTAAAAGTGTAATGCTCTACCAGCTGAGCTACGGAATCATTGCTTTTTTACTAAAGCGAGTGCAAAGATAGTATTTTTTTGTTAATCCGCAAGAT
The DNA here is from genome assembly GCA_964642875.1 of uncultured Chitinophagales bacterium. Lineage (GTDB taxonomy): Bacteria > Bacteroidota > Bacteroidia > Chitinophagales > JADIYW01 > JADJSS01. Next base: position 15,800 of record CAZXRF010000051.1, read on the forward strand.
TATACTATTTTTTTTATGGTATTAACGCTTATTTAAACATCAACCCTTTTACAGATAATACTGCTTTCTGCTCTGCCAAACTATCTTGAGCGGCGTCTGCCAACACGACTACAGTCTTTCCAGGGCTATCTTTAGGTATGCTGAACTTCTTATCTGCTATGTCAAACGTAATTTCTGTACCGGCAGAATCTTTGATGGTAAACCAGCAGCCTTCGCCTTTGCAGCTATTCTCTACTACACCCTCAATCTGCACATCGTTCAGCTTAGGTGTGGTTTTCAGCTCCCCCATCACTGTACTGACCGACACCGGTTGCTTAGGGGTAAAAGTCTGTCCTAAATTTTTAGGAGCATTCTGACAAGCGGTAAAAATTGCTGTAAAAAACAATGAATAAAAGATACTTTTCATAATACTATTATTTTATTTTATTTCTTCTTTGGATACTTGTTTTCCATTTTCAAAATGCAATTTACGAATTACTTTATTATTCACTAAAGAATCAAAAATTAAGACCTCCCCATCAAACACATCTATATCTTCCATAATTTCTTTTTTCACCCCCGAGGCTTGGATATTTCCATTATCATAATATTCCTTATAAGCCCCATTTACATGGTTATCTACTAAAGTTACTTCTTCTTTTATTTTATTTTTTGGGGCAACAAAATAATTCTTCCAAACGCCATTCATCATATTATCCTTGTATGTGCCTTCTTGCTGCAAATTTCCATTTTCAAAATAAGAAACAAATGGGCCATCGTACTTATTATTTACGTAGTTCTCACTTTGCATAATTTTTCCAGAAGGATAATATAAAGTACGCTTGCCGATAAGCTTTCCGCCCTCGTATCGTGCTTCTTCCAGCATTTTCCCATCATCATAAAATTTATGGTAAACACCAATTTTAAGGTCAGGATGTTTTTTGTCGACAAAATAACTTTCTACCACTACACCTTCTTTATTTTTCACTTCTACTTTCTGTTTATTGCTGCAAGAAGAAAAAGTTGTTAACACAAACAATAATAAAAACCATTTTGTGGTAACATTTAATCGTAGGTTAATTTTATCCATATCTATAAATCTTTATTTTTGAAGTTCAAATTTCGGAAATTTTATGCAGGAATTACAACAAATCATAGAGAATGCTTGGGACAATAGAGCACTTTTACAAGAAACCTCCACTTTAGATGCCATAAATGAAGTAATTACACAGCTAGACAGCGGCACTTTGCGCGTAGCAGAACCCACTACAAAGGGCTGGAAAGTAAACGATTGGGTAAAAAAAGCCGTTATCTTATATTTTCCCACACAAAAAATGGAAACGATAGAAGTGGGTCCGTTTGAATTTTACGATAAAATCCCTTTGAAGAAAAATTACGAAGCCTTAGGCGTTAGAGTAGTGCCACACGCCATTGCCCGTAGAGGTGCATTTTTAGAACGTGGAGTGGTTATGATGCCTTCTTATGTAAATATCGGTGCGTATGTAAGCAGCGGCACTATGGTGGACACATGGGCTACCGTGGGCAGTTGTGCGCAAATAGGAAAAAACGTACACCTCAGCGGAGGCGTGGGCATTGGCGGTGTTTTAGAGCCTGTACAGGCAGCACCTGTAATTATTGAAGATAATTGCTTTATAGGCTCACGATGTATTGTAGTAGAAGGGGTGCGTGTAGAACAAGAAGCCGTGTTGGGCGCAAATGTAGTGCTTACCATGTCCACAAAAATCATAGATGTATCGGGGAGCGAACCTAAAGAATACAGAGGCGTAGTACCTGCAAGAAGTGTAGTAATTCCGGGAACAATTCCTAAGGAATTTCCTGCCGGAACTTTCCAAGTGCCTTGTGCATTAATAATTGGGCAACGCAAAGCCAGCACCGACACCAAAACTTCTTTAAACGATGCATTGAGAGATTTTAATTTATCGGTATAAAAGATATTAAGAAACAAGACTTTTAGAATCAAGACATCTTTGTGCTAAAAGTCTAAACATCTACTTATGACTATAGGTTTCGACGGAAAAAGATTGTATGACAATAAAACGGGACTGGGAAATTACTCCCGTACTTTATTGCATCGGCTTTTAAATTTTTATCCAAATGAAGAATACAAAATTTTTGTACATCAAAAATATATTGAAAACAGTCCTTATAAATATCCCTATTTTGTAGATAAAACTATTGTGTCTGATGCTTTTAGTGCAGACTTATGGCGATTTAGAAACATAGAGGAAGATATTGCTCAGCATAGTATTCAAATTTACCATGGATTAAGCAATGAAGTACCTGACCTACCGGCATCTATCAAAAAAATTGTTACTATACATGATGTGATTTTTCACAAACTGCCTAAAACATTTCCTTTTATAGACCGGCAAATGTATGCGTACAAAACTAAAAAAGCATGCCACATTGCCGATGCAATTATTGCAGTGAGCGAGCAAACCAAACAAGATTTAATAGACCTCACCAAAACTCCCGAAGAGAAAATACACGTAGTATATCCTACTTGGAATAAAGAATATGAGCACGATTGCAGCTATGTATTAAAAGAAGAATATTTTGCACGATATGGATTACCTCGCGATTTTGTATTGTACGTAGGTGCTGTAAGCAAGCGTAAAAACTTTTTGCGCTTATTGGAAGCTATGAACCTACCAGAAAACCAAGACAAACATTTGGTAGCCGTATCCAATGGCGGTGATGAATATGAAAAAGCAGAAGAATTTATTTTTGAAAACCACTTAGAAAGCAGAGTCTTTTTTTTGAAAGACTTACCATGGTTTGAGTTGCCGATTATCTACCACATGTCACAAGGCTTGGTATATCCAAGTTTGTACGAAGGCTTTGGCTTGCCCATTTTAGAGGCATTGCGCTGTGGAAAGCCTGTTATCACCAGCAATTTATCGTCGATGCCCGAAGTAGGCGGCGATGCTTGCATCTTTATCGACCCAACGAATGTAGAACAAATTTCAGCGGCTATTAATTTTATTTATTACAACTTAGATTTAGCCAAAGAAATAAAAGAAAAAGCTATGCAGCAAGTCCAAAAATTCAACCCGGAAAAAATGACAGCAAATATGATGTCGGTATATAAAAGTGTTTTGTAAATTGCAATTTACATGAAATATTTCATTTGTCTTTTCGCTACTTTATTTTTGCTAAATTTTTGTTTCGCACAAAAACCTAAACCGCCAATTATGGGTTGGAGTAGTTGGAATCATTTTCACATAAATATTGACGAAAAAATGATTCGAGAACAAGCAGATGCAATGATTTCAAGTGGGCTATACAATGCAGGGTACAAATTTATAAACATAGATGACGGATATTTTGGCGGTAGAGATAGCACAGGCAAGCTCATTGTAAATGTTTCTAAATTTCCATCGGGAATGAAAGCCAGTGTAGATTATATTCATAGCAAAGGATTGAAAGCAGGCATATATACCGATGCCGGAAAAAATACATGTGGCTCCGTATATGATAATGATATTTATGGGATTGGCGTAGGAATATTTGGGCATATACAACAAGATTGTAATACTTTTTTTAAAGAATGGAAGTACGATTTTATTAAGGTAGATTGGTGTGGTGGAAAAAGAATGCACCTAAACGCAGAAACAGAATATACAAAAATTATAAGCGAAGTAAAAACAATAGACAGCGATATTACTTTCAATATTTGCAATTGGAAATTCCCTGGTGAATGGGCAATAAAAAAAGCGGATTCATGGCGAATATCCAGCGACATACGAGATAAATTTTCGTCTATTCTACATATCATAGACAAGAATGTTGATTTATATAAATATGCTACTGCTGGGCATTACAATGATATGGATATGTTGCAAGTAGGTAGAGGCATGAGTTACGAAGAAGATAAAACTCATTTTACAATGTGGTGTATGCTCAATGCTCCATTGCTAGCTGGCAATGATTTGCGGAAAATGAGTCCGCAAACAATAGAAATTCTAACCAATAAAGAGGTGATTGCGCTGAAC
>CAZXRF010000052.1:0-19785 GCA_964642875.1 uncultured Chitinophagales bacterium
AATTTGTAAAATAAAAAAAGTGAAAGTAGAGAAGATGAATTTCTCTTTCATCTTTAATGATTTAAGCCATATTAGTGATTATACTTTAAATGTAGATACGCCAACCTATAAATTGCTGAAACGTTGTTTGCCAGGGCCATATACCTTTATTTTAAAAGCCAATAATTCCATACCCAAATTATTTAAAAACAATAAGCGAACTATTGGTATCCGCGTGCCGAATAATCCAATACCACAAATGATAGTACAAGAGTTAGGGCATCCAATTCTTACTACATCGGTACATCATGAAGATGATATTATCGATTATATCACGGACCCATACGCCATTTACGAACGTTATGAAAATTTAGTAGATATGGTAATAGATGGCGGAATCGGCGGGTACAAGCCATCGACAATAATTGACTGTACCGGCGATGCACCTGTAGTTACGCGAGAAGGTATCGGCGAAACGGATGGAATCCTATAATACTAGTTCAATTCTTTTTTTTATTTTATTAATATTTCTGTATCTTTCTTTAATAAAAACAGAAATTATGAGAGCAATTTATGCCTTATTTATAATGTTGTATTTTAATGCAACATCTTTTGCACAAACGATAACGTCAACAGTTATTAAACCGCCGGCATTATTGCGTTGCAATGAAGTACCTGCCAAACTAAATAATATTGTTTATGGTGCAATACCACCCAATGCGCAAAACCAACCGGTGGTCGTTTTTGTACACGGCTGGTTTGATAATGGCTTTGCGTGGTTTATGGCAAAAAATAAATGGTACGAAAGTAGTTATAATGCAGGATACCGTACCGCATTTTTCTTTCATTCTTTTAGTGATGCCTTTGAGGACAATGGACGTGTGATAGCACAGATGATACGCGAAACATGCCGACACTACAACACAGATAAAGTAATAGCTGTATGCCATAGCAAAGGCGGCTACGATATGGATTATGCCTTGTATAATGAAAATGTATGGGACTCTGTGCAAGGTGTAATTACTTTATCTACACCATATTGGGGCGCACCATTAGCCGATTTAATTTCTGTTCCTTTTTTTCGTACCATATTAGAAGCAATACCTATTGTAGGGCCGATATTTCAGGGTAAAGGTACTTACCAAATGCAAACAGCATATATGGCTGGAGTGGTACGCCCGATGATAGATAATCATCCGAATAATAGACCAGAAAAATTCCATTGCTTTGCAGCTTGGGGGTATCAACATGCCACACAATTACCCAGCGCCATTCCCGACGATATGCTTAAAGTTGTGTTTCGAGATTATCAACCGTTATGTTTAGATATCCCCGGATTTGGTAATTTTGCAGGTGGCTTAATGTCAACGTTCATGGGTATCACGGGTTTGCTTACAGATATTTCTAATGTGCAACCTAAATATGAAAATCCTGCTAAAAACCATCATTTAAACGATGGCTTAGCGCCGTATTATTCCAGCTTACGACCTGGTAGTATTGAGATTTCGCAAAGGCCACCATCGCAGCAATCATACTTAAACCATATCGACGAATTATTCTCCTCTTATGCTTGGAATATAGTACAACCTGAAATTGAATATTTTAAATTACATCCAGTATTGAGAAAAGCAAATCAGTCCCTTGCAACAGAAAATATACCTACAGACATTAGCGTTACCGCCGCTTCAGATATGCAATTCATTCAAGGAAATAAATTTTCTATTAATACTACTTTAGAAAATAAATTGTATTTGGTAGGAACATGTACCAATGAAAAATTAAATGTATATGATGAACAACAACGTTTAGTGAAAACCATTCCATTGAGTTTAAGCACGCAAGGTATGTTGGATATTTTCCATGAAATAGATTTATCTACTTTACCCGCCAATCAGAAATACACAGTACAAACTTCTGTTCCTATTATAGGATTATTGAAAGATGGAAATTCTGCATCTATAGAAATAAATACACATTCAGACAAAACAAGCTATAAAGACGAACCTTTAGATTTTGAAGTAAAGCTAAACAATTGGTCGGAATCACCGTCAACAACAGCTGTAGAAGGCTATCTAAGTAGAAATATGGATGAAAATGGAAATGTAATAAAAGAAAAAATGATACCGATTTCTTTCGTGTATGATGACGCTAAAGCTACTTATGTATGTAAAAATAAATTAGATATTCCTGAAGGCGTTTATTCCGTAACTGTTTTTGCAAATGGAAATGAAATAAAGCGTTTTGCTGCCACCAGTATTTTAATAAAACAAGAACGAAAAACTATTTCCAAAACTGCGGTTGAATGGCAGGTATTCCCTAATCCTACAGCAGATTTTATTACAGTACAATATACTTCCGAAAAGCCATCGAATGTTGTTGTTGAATTGATGGATATGACAGGAAAATTATTGTATCAACAAAAACAAAATGTAGAAATTGGCTCCCATCAAATTCAACTTTCCAATAATGATTTAAACTTACCGAAAGGTGCGTATATGCTGACTTTATCTATCAATGGAAATAAAAATAATAAAGTAATTGTGTTTGATTAATTACCAGATTTTAATTTTCAAAAAAGGTTTAATTTCAGCGTATGGAATCGTAACGCTAGGTGCACCTACAGCATACGGAGCTATCTCGTAAGGGTTATACTGAAATTCAATTCCCTGTTTTGTAATTGCAAAATTGTCGTTAAATCGGAATTTGCCATAAGCCGCACTTTCTTCATAATTATCGCCATCGCCGAATATAAAATAGCCTAAGTCGGATAAAGAAGCGGTGTCTTCTAGGTCATTATTAGTTTTAAAAAAATGCTGTCCTATTCTCAATAGTGCAGTGTCATTTGTATTTAAGATATCTGTTACTTTAAGCTGCTTTTTATTTATAATATCAAATGTGTAAAAATTATTAGTCGCAATTGGATGTGCACCACCTTGATAGGATTGATGATAAGAATTTATTGTAATATATTGTCCTAATTTATTATAAACGGAAACATTATTGTCATACGTCCATGCAGAACTTTCATCATCATAATCCCCTTCTTTTTTCATATCGGCATTATCCTTAAAATAACTTTCTAAAGATTGGATAGGCGAAGAGTAAGAAGAAGAGTCTGTATTGTACAACACAATTTTTAAAATTTCAGTATTCAAATAAGAATTTAATGCAGAATCAGGTGTATTGAAAATGGGATAACTAACGGTTGCATTGGGACAGTTTTTATACTTTTGCAAACAAGCAGCATCCGTAGTATCTAGTGAAAATAAAGAGTACTTTAAAGAGTCGCTTGTTATGGCATCAAATTTATCAGAAGCCGAATTTGTCTTTTGCTTACATGCATTAAATAATAACCCGATAAATACGAGTGCGGTGATAAGTATGTGTTTGAAATTCATGTACAATAGTACAAAGAATTTTAATTAGCAGTAATTTTTGTAAATGAAGTCGGCGTTATTTTTTTATTTGCTGTAACAGTAGCTTTGCGCATCCTGCGTTCGATGTCTATTTTCTCTCGCTCCGTTCCTTTGTAATGCAGCCGTGTGCCCATTACATAATCCCATAACGGAAAGGTAACGCACCAATTTTTGTCTTGGTCGGGTGCCATGTGGTGGTCATAATGCCACGGTAAATATTTATACGCCCATTCTGGATCGAGGTGCGATTTTTTATGCACTCGATAATAATTCCATGCAGAAAACCAAACACCCATCGTAAAGCCAGGTGCTACCCAAAACAAGGGCGAAACAATAGCGGCACCGGTAGCTAATGCAACCGCTTCTTTGCTCTGCGGATCCCAAGCCTCCCAAAGGGTATGTTCGTAATCTGAATCGCGGAAATTTTGCTGTATTGTAGTTTTGTGATGTACAGCCCAATGAAAACGCCAAAAGTTTCCTTTCTTTTTTCCTTGTCCATGCAATATATTTTTATGGAAATACCATTCAAAGGCATTGGAGAAAATTAAGCCATTTACAAATCCTAACATGCTGATTATTTTATACCAATATAATTAAAAAAAACTGATTTTCCCTGCTATTTTTAAAAATTTGAAACAAAAATTGTTGCTTGTTGTTACAGTAAATTAACGCGTTGTGCGGTTTAAATAATTAAAAAATTGAAATAAAAAAGTTGATTTAAGTAGTATCTAAAGAAGCGTGGGCTGGCAAAACCAGCGGAGCATTTGGTTTTGCCTTGTCTTTTTTGGTTACTTTTTTTGACTAAGAAAAAAAGTGACAAAAGTTTGATTTGATAATCAATTGAATAAAAAATACATTCTAAAATTAAACCGCACAATGCGTTATATTATTATATGCCGATACAATCGATACCGTTAAATACAACCTATTCTATCCAAATTTTTGATACTATTGATAAAATAGGAGAAGAGCAATGGAATGCTGTAAACGAAAAAATCTTATTTTTTCAAACGTTTTCATTTTTAAAAATTATAGAAAAAGTACAGCAAACAATTGCTTTCCGATATGTATTAGTTTATAAAGAACAAAAAATAATTGCTGCTTTATATACTCAACGAATTCATTTTCCTTATAAAAATTTAACACACTATTCTAACGAAGGAAATAAAGGGGTAAAGGGTGTTTTGAAAAATTATTTTTCCAATAAACATACTTACTTGCTAAATTTAGGAAATGTTTTTTTTACAGGAGATAAAGGAATTATTTGTACTAACGAAGAAGATATTTTGCCACATGTAGAACAGATATTTAACAGTATAAAAAAAACATTTAAAGAACATGCACCTAATGCTTTTTTGTTGTCAAATGTATATAAAGAAGAAGACGTAAAATGCATGGATTTATGTCGTAATTCCTTTCATCCATTTGTTACTGAACCTGATTTGTTTTTGCAAGTTCGTTCGCATTGGATTACATTTAATGATTATTTGAACGCATTGTCTTCAAAATACAGAATTAGAGCAAAGAAAGTATTTGCTGTATCTCAAGATTTAGAAGTCATAAATTTATCATTAGAAGAAATTAAAAATCACAAATCTGATATCGCCCGATTATATAATAATGTCGTTAATCATGTTGCCTTTAATATGGCATCGCTGAACATTGATTTTTTTGAAACAGCAAAAGAGAAATTTGGAAATAATTGTATGTTACTTGGTTATTTTAAAAATTCAGAAATGGTAGGATTTGCATGTGTTTTTAATGTTGATGTTTTAACCCTTCATGTGCATTACATAGGTTTGGATTACACTATTAACCAACAACAGAAATTATACAACCGTATGTTATTGGATTTTGTACGAATTGGTATTGAACATAAAAAACAAACGATACATTTTGGCAGAACAGCTACAGAAATAAAAACGACTATAGGAGCATATCCGGTGCCATTACAAGCCTATATGAAAATGAGCAACGCTCTTATGAATGCCGCCATTCCTTATCTTTTAAAACGCATAAAACCACCGGAATACACTATTCGGAATCCATTTAAAGAAGTTATTTTTGATGATTAATAAAATCATCAAAAGTTTTTCGTTTTGTGTTTTCTGTTGGCTCCGCCGTCATTTCTACATATTTTTCTATCTTATTTCGATAGATAAAAGCAAGAACAGTTCCTGTTATTCCCCCTACGACGTGTGACTCCCAAGATACATTGGGCTGTAATGGAAATAAACCCCATACCATTCCACCATAAAAGATGGATACGCCACTTGCAATAGCAATTGAGCTAATATCCATTCTTAGAAATCCACTAAACAATAAAAATGCGCCTAAGCCATAAATAATGCCGCTTGCTCCAATGTGATAGGAGCCGGTACGTGCAAAGCACCATACTAAAAATCCGGTAACAATATAATTTAAAATCCAAACTCGTAATGCAACGCTTGGATAAATAAGAAACAACAAAACACCAAATATAAATAAGGGTAATGTATTGGATAATAAATGTTCCCAACTTCCATGTATAAGCGGAGAGGTAAGAATGCCTATCAAAGTGCTTTTGTCTTTTGGATGTATTCCTAAACCACCAAAATCTAAATGGAAAATAAACTGTATTATATTGATTACCCACATTAATACAACAAATAAAATAGGTATTCCCATTCGTTTTTCCATTTCTCTATATACTATTTTTTGATATTGACGTTAAATTGCTGCTAATTTTGCAAAAAAACACTTTTATTTTAACAATAGTTGAATTTTTATCTACAATAGAGAATAAAAGGATTATCATTCTTATTTTAGCGAACAAAATTTTTACGTTTCATGATTATAGGTATCCCAAAAGAAACAAAATTTAAAGAAAACAGAGTATCCATTACTCCTACTATCGCAAAAGATTTGATAAAACAAGGTTTCCAAGTACAAATAGAAACTGGCGCAGGTTTAAATTCATATTTCTCCGACGAGAACTATAAAGATGCAGGAGCTACATTAATAGATAAAAATACGGTATATGCTTCCGATATTGTATTAAAAGTAAATGCACCGCAACCTGATGAAGTTGCACTTATGAAAAAAGGTGGCATCTTAATCTCATTTATGTGGGCAGCTACTAATCCAGATTTGGTGAGTGCTTGCGAAAAAGCTGGTATTTCCGCCTTTTCGATGGATGCGGTACCACGTATTTCTAGAGCACAAAAAATGGATGCATTGTCCTCACAGGCCAACTTAGCAGGTTATAAAGCTGTAATAATGTGTGCCGATACTTTAGGGAAAATTTTTCCGATGATGACCACCGCTGCGGGTACTATAAAGCCAGCTAAAGTGGTGATTTTTGGTGCCGGTGTTGCCGGACTACAAGCCATTGCAACAGCAAAACGCTTAGGTGCCATGGTAGAAGTATCTGACATTCGACCTGAGACGAAAGAGCAAGTACAATCTTTAGGCGGAAAATTTATTGAAGTGAAAGGCGACGACACTATAAAAATGGAAGGCGGTTATGTGAAAGGTGTTTCTGAGGAGTTTTTGAAAAAACAACAAGAATTAGTAGGCAAACATGTTGCAGAGGCAGATATCGTAATCACTACCGCATTAATTCCAGGGAGAAAAGCACCGGTACTGGTAACAGAAGAAATGGTGAAATCTATGAAATTTGGTTCTGTAATCTTAGATATGGCAGTAGAGCAAGGTGGAAACGTAGTCGGAAGTAAACTACATGAAAATGTAAATATCAATGGAGTTACAATAATTGGCGAAGGTAATATTCCCTCCTTATTACCAATGAATGCTAGTGATTTATATGCTAAAAATATCCAAACACTTTTATACCATTTAGCTACTAAAGATGGATTTAAATGGGAAATGGATGAGGAGATTACCAAAGGAAGTTTAATTGTTCATAACGGAATAAAGCAAAATAAATAAAAAATATATACTAAATAATAATTATGGAAATATTCAATTTTTTTGTAGATAATAGAGAGATGATTTACTTCATCATACTTGCTGTTTTTGTAGGGGTAGAAGTAATCGGTGGCGTTCCTACTGTATTACACACTCCATTGATGTCCGGTGCAAACGCTATTCACGGCGTGGTAATCATTGGGGCAATCATTGTAATGTTAGATACAGAACCTAATAATATATTCGGTCTTTCTTTAGGATTTTTAGCTGTCATCTTAGGTACGCTAAATGTAGTAGGTGGCTTTGTGGTAACCGATAGAATGTTAGAAATGTTTAAGAAAAAATAAATCAACTATATTAATTAATGAAGTAATTTATTAATGAAAAAAATAAAAACATTACTGAATTATTTAATTATTCAATTATTAAATTAAAATAAAATAATGAACGGAATTTTAGAATTATGTTATTTAATTGGATCAGTAACATTTATATTGGGATTAAAAATGATGGGTAATGCCAAAACTGCACGTCAAGGAAATTTAATAGGTGCATTTGGTATGTCTGTAGCCATTTTGGGCACTATATTTTTGTTTAAATATGATGAAGTATCTCGTAGCGCATTAAAACTTATCTTAATATTTGCAGCTATAGCTATCGGTACTGCTATTGGTTGGTGGAAAGCTAAAAGTGTAGAAATGACAAAGATGCCGGAACTTGTTTCCATGTTTAACGGCATGGGGGGAGCCTGTGCTGCATTAATCGGTTTGACAGAGTTTCAGCATAATTTAAATAATCCGAAAGCATTAGCATTTATCATCGCTGGAATGGTGATTGGAACTATTTCTTTTTCAGGTTCTATTATTGCTTATCTGAAATTGGAAGGTACTATGAAGAAACCTATCCGTTTTCCGCAATACAATATCTTTAACAATTTACTTTTACTAATCGTAGCTGCATTTTCTGTATTTGTGGTTATACAAGCACATACATTACCTAGTGTTATAATTTGGGTGTTATTTGCTGTTGCAATTATATATGGTATCTTATTTACGATTCCTATTGGTGGTGCTGATATGCCGGTGGTAATTTCATTACTAAATTCTTTTACAGGATTGGCTGCTGCATTTGGTGGTTTCTTATATGATAACAAACCAATGTTGACTGGCGGTATTTTAGTTGGTTCTGCTGGTACTTTGTTAACTTTAGCTATGTGTAAGGCGATGAACAGACCTTTAAGTAATGTAATCTTTGGCGCATTTGGCGGCGGTGGTGCTACCGCCGGAAACTCTGAAGTAGAAGGAACAATAAAAGATATACAAGTAACTGATTTAGCTGTTTTGTTAAACTATTCAAAGAAAGTAGTGATAGTGCCAGGTTACGGTTTAGCAGTTGCGCAAGCACAGCACGTAATTCATGAGTTAGAAAAATTATTGGAAGAACGTGGCGTAGAAGTGAAATATGCTATACATCCCGTGGCAGGACGTATGCCAGGGCACATGAACGTATTGTTGGCAGAGTCGAATGTAGAATACGAAAAATTGGTGGAAATGGAAGATATAAATCCTGAATTTGAACAAACAGATGTTGTATTGGTAGTTGGGGCTAATGATGTAGTAAATCCAGCAGCAAAAACAGATCCAAGTTCTCCAATTTATGGTATGCCTATTTTAGAAGTAGATAGAGCTAAACATATTGTTGTAAACAAACGCTCTATGAATGCAGGATATGCGGGTATCGACAACTTATTGTTCTACGATCCAAAATGTTCTATGTTCTTTGGAGATGCAAAAAAAGCATTGACTGAATTAGTAGCTGAAATTAAAACATTGTAATTTATTTCTTTAAGGTAAATAAGCCTAACAGCGTTTTCCCTTTCGTTATATATAAAAGTTTTCCTTTTCTTTTTATTTTATCGGCAGTATAAAGCATTTGCATAAATTCTTTATCTATAGAATGTTTCCCACATGCAGTATTTGAGGATACTATATTTTCGAATTTTATAGCAGTATCTGTAATTGTAAATTCTCCGGAGATAGAATTACAATCGCTGTTTCCGGTAATTGTATGCGTGTAGAAATCTAATTTTAAATATGCCTTTTGCAACGTAAACGAGCGGGTGTTGCCATCTTTCAGGCGCAATTTATATAGCATCCAAGTAGTGTCACTGAATACGGTAGAATGTAAGGTGTCTTTATTTACTATTGTTCTTTTATTTTTTGATTTTATTTCTTGCAGCTTATAAGTTGTATGCGTGCTATCGATAGTTTTTGCAGTAACCAAAATACAATATTCAAATCCTTCTTTGTAGGTGAATCCTTCAATAGTTGTAGCCAATGGCTGATAATTCTCTTCCGGAGAATTTCGGTACAATAGGCATTTATTTTCACCACAGATTGTTGTAGAATCAGCAACGTACATCACTTTTAAATATTCAGTGGCATGTATGTTAGCTGCAGTAAAAGTGAATATGCATAAATAGAATAATTGAGACATTTGTAGTGTATATTTGTTAGTTTTGCTGTTAAATATATCTATTATGAAACGAAATATTGCAATTGTAGTGATTTTAATTCTTGTAGCATTACAATTTATACATCCTAAGAAAAACGTAAGTACAGAAATATTACCTGCGGATATTACAAAAGTGACTACAGTTCCCGATGACGTTTTACATATTTTAAAAACAGCATGCTACGATTGTCATAGCAATAATACATTATACCCTTGGTACAATAATATACAGCCGGTAGCATTTTGGTTGCAAAAACACATTAACAACGGTAAGAAAAAACTGAATTTTTCTGAGTTTGGAGATTATACGCCTGAGCGTAAAGTAAAAAAAATGCGTGAAATTGCACATGAAATTGAAGCAGGAGATATGCCGCTAAAAAGCTACACACTTATACATCAAAATGCAGTTTTATCAGATGCTCAAAAACAATTAGTAATTAATTGGGCTAAAAATTTAAAGTTTTAACTTTTTTAAAATTCTCTTATAACTAAATGTTCAACTAAACTTTCTAATACGGTTTTCCGTTCTTCAGAAAGTTGTATATTTTCCAATGCTTTCATAGCTTGTTGCACATAAGAATTGCGAACAGAAATCCCGTATTCCTTGAGTTGGTATTGCTCAAAAATGGCTTTTACTTGTGCTACTTTTTCAGCTGCAGAAAATGATTTTTTTGCTATCCATTCTTTTAATCGGATGTCATTATTTTGGTCACAACGTTTCAGCGCTTCTATCAATAAAAGTGTTTTTTTATTCTGAATAATATCGCCGCCCGGTTGTTTTCCTACTAAGGCTTCCTCACCAAAGCAATCTAAAATATCATCTTGTATTTGGAAAGCCAACCCTAAGTTTTCAGCATATTGATAAATTAAATTCGCATCGTCTATTGTTGCATTACCCAAAATAGCTCCAATTTGCATACTCGCAGCCAGCAATACAGATGTTTTTAGCCGAATCATTTTTATATATACATCATGGCTTACCTGTTCTTGTGTTTCAAAATCTATGTCGAGTTGTTGCCCCTCACAAACCTCAACGGCTGTTTTTGTGTATATATCAAATATTATTTTTAAATGCCTTTCTTCTAGTTTGCTTAAGTACTGAAAGCCTTTAACTAATAATACATCTCCGCTTAATATCGCTGTATTCAAATTGTATTTTGTATGCACCGTTTTAAACCCACGTCTTACCGGCGCATTGTCCATTACATCATCGTGTATCAATGTGAAATTATGAAAATACTCGATGGATAATGCAGCCGGAAGCGACGCAAAAATATCACCTCCAAATAATTCAGTAGATAAAAGTAACAAGGTCGGACGTAAGCGTTTTCCGCCTATTTGTAAAAAATAATTATTCGGTTCGTATAAATTTTTTGGCTCTTCCTTAAAAGACTCATTAGCTAAATATTTTATAAAAATTTCTCTTAAAGTTTCAATACTATTCATGCTTAACAATTTCTAACAAAAATAATGTATTAATAGAAGTAATTTTGAATAAATGATAAATTCTCAAAACGATTTTATGTTTTTCATTGTTTAATAACTGATTCCTTTTCTAATGACTGCATTTACAACACCTGATTTTACTACTGTTTTTGATAAAACAATATCAATTTGCCATACAGATGAAAATTATGTACAATATTCCGTTCGCGAGAAAATGTTGGCATTTATTTTTACTTTTTTACAAACAATTTCTAAGCAAGATTCAGATTTTGTTGCTATCATACAACGAAATAAATATCCGTGGCAACAACATGGAATACAAGATTTAAAATCTGATTTTAAAAAATTTACGGAGGATTTGATTTTTGAAGGCACAAACTCCGGTGAAATTCAAGCCCGCCCGTTTATTGCTAATTATTATCAAAATATTTTGTGGAATGCTTTTTGGACTATTTTGCTTTTTTGGTCAAATGATAAAAGCAACTATAAAGAGAACACTGATGTGATGGTAGAAAAAACGATTCATTTTTCTTTTGATTTATTAGCACCCAGTGCCATAGATTCAGGATTTGATTTGTTACAAAACTTATACAAATTACGCACTACAAAAAAATAAAACTGTGATGAAATAATTAATCATAATTGGTTATTGACGAAATAAATATTCTACTATAAATTACGAACTAAATACACTTTAAATTAATTCCAATGACAGAAGAGCAAAATAAAATTCCAACCTCCAAAGTTGCACGTGCTTCGAGTGTATTTCGTACAAGTATGAAAGTTGGCGCAAATTATCTAAAGCATAACGCACAAAAAGTATTTAATAAAGATATTAACGATGAAGATCTTGACAGAGAAAATGCAGAGGAATTATTTAAATTGATGAGTCAGTTAAAAGGTACGGCACTGAAAATTGCGCAAATGATAAGCATGGAAAACAGCCTGCCAAAAGCCTATGCCGATAAATTGGCATTAGCACAAAATAGTGCAATGGCTTTAAGTGAACCTTTAGTGGTAAATACTTTTTTAAAATATATAGGAAAACCTCCCGAAGAAATATATGATAAATTCAATAGGAGAGCGGTACATGCTGCCAGCATCGGGCAGGTACACGAAGCCTGGAAAAATGGAAATAAATTAGCCGTAAAATTACAATATCCTGGTGTTGCGGATAGTATTCATTCTGATTTAAACTTAGTAAAACCTTTGATTTTACGTATACTTGGCGTAAAAGAAAAAGATATGCAACAGTATTTTGAAGAATTTGAAGAACGCCTCACCGATGAATGTGATTTTGAATTAGAACTAAAAAATGGAACTCAAATAGCAGTAGAATCTAAAGATATACCGAATTTAATTATACCTAAATACTATCCCGAATTATCAGCAAAAAAAATACTGACAATGGAATGGATAGAGGCTATGCCATTACAACAATTTATAGATACAGAAACAGACCAAAATAAAAAAAATAAAATAGGTCAAGCATTGATGGATTTCTTGCACACTTCTATCCATGAACACCACCGCTTCCACGCTGATCCGCACCCTGGGAATTTTTTAGTAACAGATGACATAAAGTTAGTAGTATTGGATTTTGGTTGTGTGAAAACAATTCCTGATGATTTCTATAATTTTTATTTTTCTTTGGTAAAAGAGGAGGTGGTAAATGATGATAAAAAATTATTTACCTGCCTTAAAGGGTTAGATTTCTTGCGAGATTCCGATGATATGGACACCACAAAGTTATTCTATGAAAATGCTTTACGTGCAATAAAAAATATTTCAAAACCAATGAAATCAGATACATTTTATTTTGGCAATCAACAATATTATGATGAATTAAGAGCACACGGAGAAGATATAATTTCTAATAAACAATTCAGAAACCCTAATGCCCTAAGAGGCTCTAAACATGCCATTTATTTACATCGTGCATTTTTCGGATTATATTCCATTTTATTTAAGTTAAATGCAACAGTAAATATCGACCACAGATTTGCAGAAAAAGTAGGGGTATGATTCTTTTGTAGAATCAATAGGGGTACAGTTACTCTTTTTTTTAACGTCCAAAAGTAACCCACAAGAATAACGAAATAAGCACTATTAAAAATAAAGTGGTAAAATACTTATGGACATCAATTTCTATTTTCTTATGCTCCATATTATTTCCGTTTACTTAAATTTAATATTAGTATTAATTTTTCGCCCAAACAGTTATTCACAACTGCGTATTTCTTTTTAGTCGTAAAATATCCTCAAACTTTTGTTAATTTGCCAACTCAAATAAATATGTATGTCAGAAGTTAATAAATACTCGAAAACTGTAACACAGGACCCAACCCAACCCGCCGCACAAGCTATGCTCCATGCGATAGGTTTAACAGACGAAGATTTAAAAAAAGCACAAGTTGGAATTGTCTCCACCGGTTGGGATGGCAACCCTTGTAATATGCACTTAAATGGATTAGCCACCAAACTGAGAAGTTTAGTTTCACAACAAAATTTAGTCGCACTTAATTTTTATACCATTGGTGTAAGTGACGGAATTTCTATGGGAACATCAGGAATGCGCTATTCATTGGTGTCACGCGAAGTAATTGCGGATTCAATCGAAACCAATGCTGGCGCTCAATTTTATGATGCAATTATTTCAATTGCCGGATGTGATAAAAATATGCCGGGTGTTATAATGGGAATGTCCAGACTTAATCGTCCATCACTAATGATTTATGGTGGAACTATAGCACCAGGACATTATAAAGGCGAGAAATTAGATGTTGTTTCTGCATTTGAAGCATTAGGCAAAAAGTTTGCAGGCACAATCTCACAAGAAGATTTTAAAGGCGTGATAGAACATGCTTGCCCAGGAGCAGGTGCTTGCGGTGGAATGTACACCGCCAATACCATGGCTTCAGCTATCGAAACACTAGGGATGAGTTTGCCATATTCAGCAAGTAATCCGGCGATGAGTGAGGATAAAAAAAATGAATTGACAGAAGCTGCTAAAGCCATTCGTAATTTATTAGAAAAGGACATCAAGCCAAGTGATATAATGACTTTTAAAGCATTTGAAAATGCTATCCGCATGGTCATCGTTTTAGGAGGCAGCACCAATGCTGTAATGCATTTAATTGCAATGGCAAAAACAATAGGTGTAAAATTAACTATTGAAGATTTTGTACGTTTAGGAAATTCTACACCTCTATTAGCAGATTTTCGTCCAAGTGGTAAATATGTAATGGAAGATTTACATAAAATAGGTGGCGTGCCAGCAGTAATGAAATATTTACTGAAAGAAGGATTATTACACGGAGATTGCATAACTGTAACAGGTAAAACAGTAGCTGAAAATTTAGAAATGCTTCCCGCATTACCCGAAGGTCAAGATTTATTACATCCCTTATCCAATCCAATAAAAGCAACCAGCCATATAAGAATATTATATGGAAATATCGCAAGCGAAGGCGCAGTTGCTAAAATAACAGGAAAAGAAGGTGAAAGATTTGAAGGGATTGCAAATTGTTTTGATTCAGAACAAGAAGCTATTGATGCCATGCAAGCTAAGAAAGTAAAAGCTGGTGATGTCGTTGTTATTCGTTATATCGGACCAAAAGGCGGCCCCGGAATGCCGGAAATGCTAAAACCAACTTCTGTGTTAATGGGAGAGGGATTAGGAAAAGAAGTAGCTTTAATTACTGACGGCAGATTTAGTGGTGGCTCTCATGGTTTCGTTGTTGGGCACGTTACTCCAGAAGCACAAACCGGCGGAAATATTGCCCTGATAAAAAATGGAGATAAAATAGTAATAGATGCGGTAAATAATACCATCAATGTATTAATATCTACGGATGAACTTACATCAAGAAGAAGCGAATGGAAAGCCCCAGCATTAAAAGCAAAAAATGGAGTATTGTATAAATATGCCAAAAGCGTTTCCTCCGCCAGTGAAGGCTGCGTAACAGATGATATTTAAGTTTATTTCTTTGAATAAGCCTGTTTTATTTATATCAAAGACTTGTGTTAAAAGCATAGGTCTTTTTTTTGTTTAATATGAATATCAAGTTGTAGCTTTATAAATAAAAATTTGAAGATGCCAATGAAAAATATTGCTGTACTTACTTCAGGTGGCGATGCACCCGGAATGAATGCCTGCATCCGCGCAGTAGTGCGGGCAGCCGTTTCCAAGTCGATAAATGTATTTGGAATAAAAAATGGATATGATGGTATGGTGGACGGGGATTTTATTGAAATGGATTCCCGTACTGTAGGAAATATTATCCATCGGGGAGGTACTGTCTTAAAAACATCACGCAGCAAACGTTTCCCCACAACGGAGGGTATGCAGCAAGCATTTTTAAATTTAAAAAATAAAGAAATTGACGCCGTTGTAGTAATTGGAGGTGATGGTACGTTTAGAGGTGCTCATGCATTTACACAAAAATATAACATGCCTTTTATCGGTATTCCCGGAACTATAGATAACGATTTATACGGTACCGATTATACTATCGGATTTGATTCGGCAGTAGCTACAGCAGTAGAATTAATAGATAAAGTACGAGATACGGCAAATGCCTTAGGAAGGTTGTTTTTTATAGAAGTAATGGGCAGAGATGTAGGAACAATTGCACTTGCTGCTGGATTAGCAGCCGGTGCGGAAGATATTTTAATTCCTGAGATAAAAACAGATTTAGATGAAATATCAATTAAATTAAAAAAAGGAAAACAAAAAGAATCTTATATAATTGTTGTAGCAGAAGGGGATGATGCAGGTGGTGTATTGGAAATTGCCAAAGAATTTAAAATTTTACATCCTGAATACGATATAAAAACATTGGTATTAGGTCATCTGCTTCGTGGTGGAAATCCATCTGCAAATGATAGGATTTTAGCCTCACGTTTAGGGGTTGCCGCAGTAGATGCACTTGCAGTTGGAAATTTTAATGTAATGGTAGGTATTCAAAATAACTCCATTATTACCACTCCACTACATAAAACTGGAAAACACTTTTTGACCATAAACCAAGAATGGAAGCATCTTTTAGATTTGCTTTCCTGTTGACGATAGTATTTCCCTTAATTTCATCTTGCTTGAAACTTTTTTGGGTATAATTTATTTACATTAAGAAATTACTATTATTCCATAGTAGGAATAAGCTAAGCAAATAAAAAGAAGTGAATTTGTTAGATTTGTAAAATATCATAGTGTATTGCAATGTCAGAATCAGCAAAAAACCAAATTACAGGCTCAGAAGCAGTTATTAAGTCATTGATAGCCGAAGGAATTGACGTTATTTATGGATACCCGGGTGGTGCAATAATGCCGATATATGATGCACTTTGGCATTATATGGACAAAATAACACACATTCTTACCCGACATGAACAAGGTGCTGTACATGCAGCAGAAGGCTGGGGACGTATTAAAGGAAAAGCTGCAGTATGTTTTGCAACTTCAGGTCCAGGTGCTACCAACTTAATTACAGGTATTGCCGATGCCATTATGGATAGCACGCCGATGGTTTGTATTACAGGACAAGTACCGATGCATTTGCTAGGTACCGATGCATTTCAAGAAACAGATGTAATTGGGATTTCTATGCCAATTACAAAATGGAATTATCAAATAACAAGAGCTGCGGAAATACCTACCATTTTGGCAAAAGCATTTTTTATTGCCAACTCCGGAAAACCTGGACCAGTACTTATTGACATTACCAAAAATGCACAATTTGAATTGATGGAATGGCAAGGATATGCACCTTGCACAGAAGTAAGAGGCTATAACGCACATCCTAAAGCAGCTATTGATAAATTAAAAACTGCCGCTGAAATCATTAATTCAGCTAAAAAACCTTTAATAATTGCAGGCCAAGGAGTTATAATTTCAAAAGCAAAGAAAGAATTAGAGGCGTTTTCTACTAAAACGGGTATTCCGGTTACGCTCACCATGCAGGGTTTGGGAGGGATGAATCCCGATCATGAAAATTACGTTGGAATTCCCGGTATGCATGGAAATTATTCCGTGAATATAAAAATGAACGAATGTGATGTGATGATTGCCGTTGGTATGCGTTTCGATGACCGTGTAACCGGCGACGTAACCCGATTTGCCAAACAAGCAAAAATCATTCACATCGATATTGATGAAGCAGAAATCGACAAAGTAGTAAAATCTACTGTAGGAATTTTGGCAGATGCTAAAGATGCGTTATCCGAGTTACTGCCCTTGGTAAATAGTAATAATCATACCGATTGGATACAAACGTTTAAAGAATTAGACAAACAAGAACAAGCTTTGGTTATTGAACATGCGATACATCCTACTCACGGTGGTATTAAAATGGGCGAAATCATGAATTTGATAGATAAAAAAACCAAAGGGAATGTCATTATTGTTCCCGATGTGGGACAACATCAAATGTATGCAATGCGATACTTTAATTACCGCAAGCCCAATTCTTGGGTAAGCAGCGGCGGATTAGGTACAATGGGTTTTTCTATTCCGGCAGCTATCGGCGCACAAATGGCAGCACCGGACAGAACTACGGTAGTTGTAGTAGGAGATGGCTGTTTCCAAATGACCTTGCAGGAATTAGGTACAATTTGGCAGCACGACCTAAATGTGAAAATTGTTATTTTTAATAATAATTTCTTAGGTATGGTGCGCCAGTGGCAGCAACTATTCTTTGACAACCGTTATTCTTCCGTAGCATTGAAAAACCCTGATTTTATAAAAATCTCACAAGGTTTTGGATTAGCTGCTGCAAAAGTAGAACAACGGGAGGAACTAAGTGCTGCATTAGATGTTATGTTTGCGCATAAAGGGCCTTATGTTTTAGAAGTAGTTATAGAAAAAGAAGAAAATTTATTTCCGATGGTACCAAGTGGAAAAGCTTGCAGCGACGTAATTTTAGAACCACAATAAACAACATGAAACCATTTAAATTACAAATATTATCCTATAATCAACCTGTTTTAATTGGCAGATTTATGCTTGTTTTCTCTCGCAGACGTATTGATGTAACAAACTTTTATTTTACCAAAATAAAGGAAGAGGAAGGACAATTTACCATAGAATTTAACGCAGAAGAATGGGCGGCAGAAAATTTATTAAAACAAATAAATAAACAAATAGATATTTTTGAAACTAAATTAATTAAATAATATATATTATAAAATTAAAGTCATAAATCTTAAATCTTAAATCTCAAATCTCAAAAAATCATGGCAGTAATGAACTTTGGCGGAGTAGAAGAAAACGTAGTAACACGTGAAGAATTTCCGTTAGCAAAAGCAAAAGAAGTATTAAAAGATGAAGTAATCGCTATTATTGGATATGGCGTACAAGGACCTGGACAAGCATTAAATTTGCGCGACAATGGTTTTAACGTCATCGTCGGGCAACGTAAACCTTCCAAATCTTGGGATAAAGCAGAAAAAGATGGCTTTGTTGCAGGTACAACTTTGTTCGAACCGGAAGAAGCACTTGCTAAAGCTACTATAATAATGTATTTATTATCTGATGCTGCACAAATAGAAATGTGGCCTACCGTAAAAAAACACCTTACTGCTGGAAAAGCATTGTACTTTTCTCATGGATTTGGTATTACCTACAAAGAACGCACGGGTATCGTTCCACCTGCTGATGTAGATGTTATTTTAACAGCTCCAAAAGGCTCAGGTACTTCATTACGTCGTTTATTTTTAGAAGGAAAAGGGTTAAACTCTTCTTATGCTATCTTCCAAGATGCAACCGGAAAAGCACACGATAGAACTATTGCTTTAGGTATCGGTATTGGCTCTGGTTATTTATTTGAAACTACGTTCCAAAAAGAAGTATATTCTGACTTAACTGGCGAGCGAGGCGTATTAATGGGCGCATTAGCAGGTATCATGGAAGCACAATACAGTGTATTGCGTGAAAATGGTCACTCACCCTCTGAAGCATTTAATGAAACTGTAGAAGAATTGACAGAATCATTAATTAAATTAGTATCTGAAAACGGTATGGATTGGATGTATGGCAACTGCTCTACTACGGCACAACGTGGTGCTTTAGATTGGAAAGGGCCATTCCGTGAAGCGGTTTTACCAGTATTCAAAGAACTATACGCAAAAGTAGCAGCTGGCGAAGAAGCACAACGCTCTATTGATACCAACTCACAACCAGATTATAGAGAAAAATTAGAAGCTGAATTAGCAGAAATTAGAAACTCTGAAATGTGGCAAACGGGTAAAGTCGTTCGTGGCTTACGCCCAGGGAAATAATTATTATTTCTTATAATAATATGTAAAGAGTTGCCATTCGGCAACTCTTTTTTTATAACTTTTTTTTGTAGTATATCCTAATGAGTACACTCACTGCTCTTTTTTTCATTGTACTTGGAATGGTGTTTAGTTAAAGCTGGAAACAAACTAACCTCCAACAAGCGCAAGTATGCTGTTAAGCAATAAGCGTGGCGTACTTGTGCGGAAGTAAGTTTTATTCATTAAAAGTTATATCTTTATCAAA
>CAZXRF010000053.1:0-19405 GCA_964642875.1 uncultured Chitinophagales bacterium
CGTACGCCACTTATATTTGATGATTCTTGTTGCATTTATTACTTGAACTTAGAATTTTTACTAAAGTTAGCCAAACTATTTAATAAATAATATGTTTCATATTTTATTCTTCAAAGATTCAAACAGCATTCCTCAATGTATAACCATTTGTTTTTAGAGATGCAAGTAGTAGGGCCGTAGATATTTTTGGAATAATATTGTGTATTCATTATTACTATCCATTATACATATTTCTTCGCTCTTAATTTTGCTGTAGTTCTTATTTCTACTTAATAATGCCATATATCGAAAATATGCATGCTTAGGTGTTTGCTGGATTATTGAATATTTATAAGGGAATAATCCGAATGTTGCCGCTTTTTGTTCAAATTCTATTTTTCTTTTGTAGGGTAAAAGGATAGCCAAGATGCCATCCTGAGATAATTGCTTTACTACAATAAGAAGTAAATCGTCTAAAGTTAAATGAGAAGAATGTTTTGCTGCTTGTTCACCTATGTTTTTTGAAATTATATCACCTTCATAAAATGGAGGATTGGTAAAAATTAAATCATATTTGTTTGGAAGAGAAAAATAACGTACATCACCATTTATAACATTTATCCTATTTGCCCACGGCGACTGCTGAATATTTTCTTTAGCTTGTGATGCAGTAGCATTATCTATTTCTATGGTATCTATAGTCGCTTCATTTTGTTGTGCCAGCATTAAACTTAATAATCCCGTACCTCCGCCAATATCTAATGCCTTTTCTATATTAGGTACTTCAGCAATCCAAGCACCGAACAAACAAGAGTCTGTACATACTTTCATGGCGCATTTATTTTGCTGTATTGTAAATTGTTTAAACTTAAAATAGGAATTTGACATTGCTTAGTAAAAATAATCAATTCTTGAAAACTATCGTTTTGATTTTGATTGTAAAGAATTTATCTTCAATATCCACAATAATAACTTAGGCTTTATATTTTGTACAATTCCCTTTCAAAAACAAATCGTATTTTTGTGCATACTAATTTTCCTTAAGGAAATGAGCGATATAATCAAACATGAATGTGGTATTGCCCTTATTCGGCTACTCAAACCTCTTTCGTATTACAAAGAAAAATACGGCGACTTGCATTACGGACTAAACCGCATGTATTTGTTAATGGAAAAACAACATAATCGTGGACAAGATGGCGCCGGATTAGCAACTATTAAGTTAGATAGTGAACCAGGAAAGGCCTATTTTGATAGAGAAAGAAGCGTAGATAAGCAAGCCATACAAGATATTTTCAATAAAGTTTTTCGTCGCTTTGCAAATCTATCGGATAAAGAAAAAGAGCAACTTCAAGACATGAACTATGTAAAAAACAATTATCCTTTTATGGGAGAATTGCTTTTAGGTCATTTGCGATATGGTACGCATGGCGGTAATGACATGAGTAACTGCCATCCGAGAGTAAGAGCAAATAATTGGAAAACAAGAACATTAATTGTAGCGGGAAATTTTAATATGACCAATGTAAACGAATTGTTCGACAGATTGGTTTCTTTAGGTCAATTTCCAAGAGAGATGTCCGATACCATGACGGTATTAGAAAAGATTGGCCATTTCTTGGATATGGAGAATCAGCAGCAATTTAAAAAAT
Organism: uncultured Chitinophagales bacterium; assembly: GCA_964642875.1. Classification (GTDB taxonomy): domain Bacteria; phylum Bacteroidota; class Bacteroidia; order Chitinophagales; family JADIYW01; genus JADJSS01. The sequence goes on from CAZXRF010000053.1 coordinate 1,632, forward strand.
ATAAACCATATGGGTTGTCGAATGCTGAAATTACTCCATTAATAGAGAACGGACTAAATGTGGCAAATATATTGAAAAACGCTGCTGAAGATTTTGATGGAGGATATGCTATGGCTGGCATGATAGGCCATGGCGATGCGTTTGTTTTAAGAGATCCCAATGGTATTCGACCTGCATTTTATTATAAAGACGACGAAGTAGTGGTAGTTGCCTCAGAGCGTCCCGCAATACAGACAGCTTTTAATATACATAGAAGTAAGGTACAAGAAATAAAACCAGGGCATGCACTAATAATAAAAAAAGATGGAAGTGTAGGAGAGGTGGAATGTACAACGCCATTAGAGCGTAAAGCATGTAGTTTTGAGCGTATATATTTTTCTAGAGGTAGTGATTTTGAAATTTATCAAGAGCGAAAAAAATTAGGAAAATTATTAGTACCGGCAATTTTAAATGCCGTAAATTTTGATTTTAAAAACACCGTATTTTCCTATATACCCAATACGGCAGAAGTGGCTTTTCTTGGTATGACAGAAGAAGTTCAAAAGCAGCATGTACAACTAAAATTAGAAGCATTTGAACAAGGGAAAATAAAATCTGCTACAGCATTGAATGAGCAACTTTCCATAATGCCACGCATAGAGAAAATTGCAATCAAAGACGTGAAAATGCGAACGTTTATTACGGAAGATACTACGCGTAATGATTTAGTACATCATGTTTATGACGTTACGTATGGCTTAGTAAAAAACAATCAAGATACTTTAGTTGTATTAGATGATTCTATTGTTCGGGGTACTACCTTGAAAGAAAGTATTTTAACGATGTTAGACAGGTTGCAACCCAAAAAAATCATTGTCGTATCCTCAGCGCCACAAATCCGCTATCCTGATTGTTATGGTATAGATATGAGTAAAATGGGCAGTTTTGTGGCATTTCAGGCTGCAGTACAATTGTGGAAACAGAAAGACAGTACGTTTTTAAGTGATTTATATCTGCGGTGTAAAGAAGAAATACAAAAACCAGTTTTGGAAATGACTAATTTGGTAAAAGATGTCTATTCTCCTTTTACAGATGAAGATATTTCCAATGAAATTGCTAACATCATAAAACCTAAACATATATTTTCAGATGTTCAGGTTATATACCAAACCATTGAACATCTGCACGAAGCTTGTCCAACTAATTTAGGCGATTGGTATTTTACAGGCAATTACCCCACACCGGGAGGAAATAGGGTGGCACTAAGCGCATTTATAAATTATATAGAGGGTAAAAGTATTAGAGCATACTAATCAGTTCTTTGTATAAAGAGAAACGAGCCGTATCCAATACGGCTCGTTTCTCTTTATTATAAATTGGCTATAATTTAGTAGTTATTACCATTTAGGACAGCTAAATTTAACTCGGTATGGGTTGCGTTTTCCGCAACTACCTAATCCAAATTGTCTTCCTGCTTCTCCTAATGAAATAGCAAAAGTTAATTGTATATGGAAAAATTGGTCATTATTTTTCTTGTCACCTCTTTGCTGTCCAACGCCAGTTGTTAATACTTGCCCAAAGTTAGGATTAGGAGTCACACCATCAGCTAACTTTGGTCGCCAATCTCGTTGCCCTTCTACAAAATCAAATTTATGATCAGGGTACCTTCCATCATTAGCTCTGTTTTGTAAGGCTTGTGCTAGTGGCGACATTTTAGATAAATCTTGAGGATATACATAGCTTCCGCTTACATCATCTATATAATCGGTAAATGTTTGGTGATATACTCCTTCTATAGCAATAGAAAAACGCTCTGTAATATTATATTTAATTCCAGCTAAAGCTATCAAATCAAATTGAAAGTTACTATACGGTTTTTTATAGCCAATATTTTGCCCTTCAGTTCCTAGTGGTTTAAGTTTAACTTTTTGTCCGTTATAATAGGTATAAGGGTTAAACCAAAAAAATCCCAAACCACCCGCTAAATAGGGCGCCCATCTTTCTTTTGAACCTTTAGAATCTGTGTGGATGTATTTCTTTAAGTTTACTTCACCCATTGCTTGAAATTCAACAATATGTGTTTCAAAGTTTAAATTTCTTCTCGCTCTAAACCAACTGTCATCAGGAGCTAAGTAATTCCCACTTCCATCATATCGAGGAGGTTTGCCATCTGTGTATTTGTCATCACCTTTAAGCATACCATACATTAAATTGGCTCTTACCGCAAATATTTTATTCACGTTGTATCTGTAAAAAGCAGAAATTGCAAAACGTGTAGCTTTCCCATTTACGTCTCTTAAAAACGGTGCTCCAATTAATTTTGCTCCACCGACATCTGTAAGTGCAAAACTTGGGCCTACTGAGATTCCAACATCATGTCCACTACCTTCTGTATCATTTGCTATAACAACTGATACAGAAAATAATAAAGAAAATAATAATAAAGCTGAGGTGATCTTTTTCATTAACATGTTTTTTGTTACTAGACGTTAAAAATACAAAATTATTTTAATTTTTCATTACTTTTTCTACTTAATTGGGAGCAAATAATACACTCTTTTGGGTCATGGCTTCGTGCTGTACAGTATTCTCTACCATAGTATATAATTTGTAAGTGTAATTTATTCCACAATTCTTCTGGAAAAGTTCTTTTTAAATCTCTTTCAGTTTCTTCTACATTTTTCCCAGAACTTAAATTCCAACGATATGCTAATCGGTGAATATGTGTATCTACAGGAAATGCTGGCACACCAAAAGCTTGACTCATTATTACACTTGCCGTTTTATGGCCTACCCCTGGAAGCGCTTCTAAATCATTAAAGGTTTGTGGTACTTTGCCATGATGTTTTTCTATTAAAATCTTAGATAAATCAGATATTGCCTGCGATTTTCTAGGTGATAATCCACATGGTCGAATGATTTCTTTTATTTTGGAAACTTCAACTTTGCTCATATCCATTGGATTATCAGCTAATGCAAAAAGATGTGGGGTTACTAAATTTACCCGAACATCTGTGCATTGTGCGGATAGCAAAACCGCAATCAATAAGGTATAAGCATCTTTATGGTCCAGTGGAATAGGCGGATTGGGATACAACTCCTCCAACGTTTGTACAATAAAAGTTGCTTTTTCTTTCTTCGTCACTTTCCAAAAATAAAAAGAAGTATCTTATCTTAGCGAATAATAATTCCACAATGGTTGAAATCTATACAGATGGTGCTGCCCGCGGAAATCCTGGAAGGGGCGGATATGGGGTAGTGCTTTTAGCAAGCGGACATAGAAAAGAACTTTCTAAAGGATTCAGGCATACTACAAATAACCGTATGGAATTATTAGCCGTAATTGCAGGATTGGAAGCATTGAAAAAGAAAGATTTATGTATTACTATTTATTCTGATTCGAAATATGTGGTGGAAGCTGTAGAAAAAGGGTGGGTGTTTCAATGGGATAAAAAGCCAGATTTTGCAAAAAAAAAGAATAGGGATTTATGGAAGCGTTTCTTAAAATATTATGAATATCAAAATATTACCTTTGTTTGGGTGAAAGGACATTCAGTAAATATTGAAAATAACAGATGTGACCAATTAGCTACGGCAGCCGCAGATGGAGATGAACTAGCTGTTGATTTAGAATACGAACAAGACGCTAACACAAAAGAAGGACTATTTCAGTGATGCCAGATGATATTATAATCCCGATAATAATTTTTTTTGGTTCGTTGATATACGGCATCTTCGGCTTTGGTGACGCATTATTTGCCATGCCTTTCTTGTCTATGGTTATTGGGGTGAAAACAGCTACACCATTAATGACTTTAAATGGCTGTACATTAGCAATTTTGTTATTTATAAAACACTATAAACAAGTAGATTGGGAACGAGCAAAGAAACTTATTTTAGCTGCTTTATTTGGTATTCCGTTTGGTATTTATTTTTTAAAAAATGGCAATGAATCTTACACTAAAATTGTATTAGGTATTATTATTATAGGGATTTCCATCTACAATTTGTTTTTTAAAAATGAAATTAAGACTATTAAAGCTCATCCAAGTTTAGTGTATTTATTTGGATTTATAGCAGGAATATTAGGTGGTGCATTTAATACAGGTGGACCTCCAATTGTAATTTTTGGTACGCTTAGCGGATGGACTCAATTACAGTTTATTAGCACTTTACAAGGATTCTTCTTGCCTAATGATTTGCTTATTATTACAGGTCAATTTTTTACCGGATTAATCAATAAGATGGTATTACATTACTATGTAATTAGTCTCCCTTTTTTATTATTTGCTTTATGGTTTGGGCATCATATACGAAAAAAAATACCAGAACACAAATTCAATAAAACTATTTATAGTTTATTATTAGGTGTTGGGCTTCTATTTTTAGTTCGTTCTTTGTTGTCGTTTTAATCCTAAAGCTCCATGGCGTATAGATCCATCAGGTAGTATTTCTAATTGATTCTGTTGCTCTAGAGGTAATAATCCTTCTAATGTAAAAGTAATAGATTTAATATTATCTGGTTGTTTTATTACAATATGAATTCTTTTATCAAAAGGACTGAAGATATTATACTGAAGCGTTGTATTATTAGCAACATTGGTAGCAATTTTATGCGCATATTTACTGTCAATAGTTATAGATTGAATACTTGTATTGGAATGATTGAATATGATTACTTTATACATGGAGTATAAATAGGCTAGTAATATTACCATTATTACAATAATGAATAGGGTAGAGGGTTTGGTTTTCATTTTAGAGATAAGGTTAGTTTTTTGAAAGCATATCCACTAATTTTGTAGAGCCAATATATATTACTACCCGTTGGTGTAATTTTTCTGGAACAATATCCAGAATGCGTTTGTCACCACAAGTAGCTTTGCCGCCTGCTTGTTCTTGTAAAAATGCCATCGGGTTACATTCATACATTAATCTTAATTTACCCCCTGGAGCATCTTTTGTGGCAGGATAGATAAAAATGCCACCTTTTAATAAATTTCTATGAAAATCCGCCACCATAGACCCGATATAGCGTAGAGAAAAGGCTTTTTTTGTTGTTGCATCTTGGCAATAGGCGATAAATTCTTTCACATTTTCAGGAAATGAGTGATAATTACCTTGATTAATAGAATAAGTTTTGGCTGTTTCAGGTGTTTTGATTTCTGGATGTGATAGGCAAAATTCTCCAATCGTAGGGTCTAATGTAAATCCGTTTATGCCTTCGCCAGTTGAATACACCAGCATGGTTGAAGAACCATATATTACATAGCCAGCAGCTACTTGCTTATTTCCGGGCTGTACAAAATCATCCATACTGCAAAGTTCGCCAACTGGAGATACACGCTCAAATATAGAAAAGATAGTGCCTACCGGAGCAATAACGTCTATATTACTGGAGCCATCTAATGGGTCAAATAATACAACATATTTGGCATTTTTTCTATTAGGAAATGCGACAAATGTTTCTTCCTCTTCACTTGCAATTCCACAACACTCACCGCTGTTTTGTAGGCATTTTTTTAGTGTATCATTGGCGATAATATCTAATTTTTTCACTTCTTCGCCTTGTACGTTGATGTCATTGGCATCGCCTAAGATAGAATCCACTAAACCTGCCTTACTGAGGTCACGATTTACAATTTTGGCAGCCAATCCAATATCTCGCAGTAAGCCTGAAAGTTCGCCAGTCGCTTCCGGATGTTTTTCTTGGTTTACGGCAATAAATTCATCAAGTGTAATTAGAGGCATAAAGAATGTGTTTCTGTACTGCAAAGATATAAATACATAGGATTAATAATTGAAATCTCATTAAAAAAATGAATCTTAATATTGCCGTAAATTTATAATATATCTATTGATAAATATATCCTCTTAATTATTCCTTAATAATCGTATTCCATTACACTATAAGTATTTATCTAATTTTGTAGTGTAAATAATGAAATCACAAACTTCAATAAGCATAAGGAAAGCAGATACAGATGACCTGGAAGCTGTATATGGTTTAATTAAAGAATTAGCCATTTTTGAAAATGCACCCGACGAACCAAGCAACCCTCTGAAAAAATTTATAGAAGAAGGCACTGCCAAACAACCTAGATTTCATGTATTAGTAGCGGAACAAAAAAATGAGATTTTAGGAATTGCCTTGTATTATTATGGGTATTCAACATGGAAAGGTTCCATGCTGTATTTAGATGATCTGGTGGTAAAAGAACAACATCGTAAAAAAGGTATTGGCAAACAATTGTTAGATGAACTAATTAAAATTGCTAAAGAAGAACGCATCAACCAAATGAGATGGCATGTATTGGATTGGAATGAAAATGCTATTAAATTTTATAAAAAATATCCAGTAACTTTTGATAGTTCGTGGATTACAGTAAAAATTGAGAAAGAAAATTTATAACAAAATTACGCATCGGAATAATTGTGCGTTTGAAAAAATTAAAAAAAAATGAGAGTATTTAAATTTGGAGGTGCATCTGTAAAAGATGCTGCAGGAATTAGAAATGTAGCTTCTATTATTCAAAATTATGGAGAAAAAGATTTAGTGGTAGTAGTTTCAGCAACAGGGAAAACTACAAATGCATTAGAAGTAGTTGTTAAATCTTATTTTGACAATACAGATGCTAAAGCAGCATTTGAAATAGTAAAGAAAAACCACCAAACAATATGTGCTGATTTATTTAATGAAGAACATACAGAGGTATATAAAAAATTAGAAGCACTTTATACAAAAGTTGATAATTTATTGGAAGAAACACAAAAGGCAGAATATAATTATGTTTATGACCAAATTGTATCACAAGGTGAAACGATTTCATCTGTAATACTTAGTGCATATTTGAACGCTTCCGGTGTAAAAAACAATTGGTTAGATGTAAGAGATGTAATGAAAACAGATAACACATACAGAGAAGCTGTGGTGGACTGGAATAAAACACAAGCACTAATGATAAGTATCGTAAAACCTTTAGTAGCTAATAATATTGTAGTTACACAAGGATTTATTGGATGCACAACAGAAAACTTTACAACTACTTTGGGCCGCGAAGGCTCTGACTATACAGCAGCTATTTTTGCAAATATGTTAGATGCCGAAAATCAGACGATATGGAAAGATGTACCAGGTGTTATGAACGGCGATCCTCGTGTGTTTGATGACGCAGTGTTTATAGATGAAATTTCCTTTAACGAAGCCGTTGAAATGACATTTTATGGCGCAACGGTAATTCACCCTAAAACAATAAAGCCTTTACAAAATAAAAACATTCCTTTATTAGTAAAGTCTTTCATCAACCCAGAAGGGAAAGGATCAGTTGTTGGTGGTAGTGATAATAATTTACCACCTATCCGTATCGTGAAAAACAATCAAGCCTTAATTACATTGCATACTAAAGATTTCTCGTTTGTAGAAGACGAAGTAGTAGCAGAAATATTCTCTTCGTTTTTTAAAGCGAATTTGAAATTAAATATGATGCAGCAAGGTGCTATTTCTTTTGAAGCAGTAGTAGATAATATTCCAGAGAAAATTGAAAAAATAAAAGCAGCTTTAGAAGAGAAATTTAAATTTACTATAGATGAAAATTTGATGATACTTACTATCCGCCATTATCCGGATTATGAGTATATCCATAAATTTAAAAACGAACGTAAAACACTTTTAGAACAACGCAGGGTAAGCACTTACCAAGGTTTATTGTCGTAATTTTCTTTAGTAAAATCTACATCAATATTTTTAGTCTAAAATAAAAAAGCCTGGCAGAAAATGCCCGGCTTTTTAACAATACAATCAACCATCTTTTAGATTTAATAACCAAAAGCATAATATTTAAGTCCGTTTTGGTCGGGATATTTTCCTTGTAGCAATATGCCTGTTCCTTTACTGTCATTTACAATATCTTCCAACTCTTCTTTCTTAGAAACTGCCTGATTGTTTACTCCAGTAATTACAAAACCTTCCTTCATATTGGTGTTTTGTTGCACTATGCCGTCTTTAATTTTTGTAACGCGCAAGCCACTGCTTATGCCTAATTTTTTTGCGTCCAAACTGCTGATACTTTCCACCGTTATACCCAAATTATCTAACACACTTCCGGTTTTCGGTGCTTCTTCTTTTTTTAGTAATGCAGTAGAGTTGTCTTTCGAACGTAAGGTGATTTCTTTTTCTATATTCTTCCCATCTCTATAAATTGTAATTTTTATTTTATCACCTGGGCGGTATCTTGCAATGTGTTCTTGTAAGTCAGCAGCATTTTTAATAGTTACATCACCCACTTTTATAATTACATCACCACGTTTTATTCCGCCATTTTCGGCAGCACTTCCTTTGTTTACTTCAGCAATATAAGCTCCTTGAATTTTATCTAATTTTAAGTCTTTAGCTAATTCATCATCAATTTCACGAATATTTACCCCTAAAAACCCTCTTTGCACAATTCCAAAATCGATAATATCTTTCACTACTTTATTTACTAAATTGGAAGGAATTGCAAATGAATAGCCGGCATAAGAACCCGTTGGGGTAGCAATTGCAGAATTAATGCCTATTAAATTTCCATTTAAATCTACTAAGGCACCACCACTATTTCCGGGGTTTACTGCCGCATCTGTTTGTATAAAAGATTCAATAGCTAAATTTCCTGCTTTCTCTCTTAATATATTAATGTTTCTGGTTTTTGCAGAAACAATTCCAGCAGTTACAGTAGAGGCTAAATTAAATGGATTGCCAACGGCCAAAACCCATTGCCCTATTTGTACTTCATCAGAATTAGCAAAGGTTAAATATTGTAAGTCTTTCGCTTCAATTTTTAAAACCGCTAAATCGGTGTTGGGGTCTGAACCTATTAATTTTGCTTTATAATCTCGATTGTCATATAAATTTATGTTTATCTCATCCGCACCGTCTACCACGTGGTTATTGGTTACGATGTACCCGTCATTACTAATGATAACACCGGAACCCGAAGCCTCTTGGTCTTGTTGTTGAGGCATGTCATACGGAGAATTTCCGAATGGATCACCAAAGAATTGATAAAACGGATTCATCTGCCGTTGCATTTTTTTATCTTGTTTTTTTGCCTTTATTACAGTATTTACGTGTACCACTGCTGGTGTGCTTATTTTTGCAGCTTGTATAAATGCATCATTGCTCTGCAATGTTCCATTGTAGTTGGTAAGCTTAAAAGGAGTGCTGTTGGTTTCTTTTAAAATAGTTGAATTTCTGAAATTAAAATGATTGGAAATAGCAATAGCTATAAACGCACTTACGATGCCCACAACAAAATATCCTATAATTTTCTTCATAATTAATAATTTTACATGTTTGTTAGGTATAAATTTATATAGCCTTCAACAAATTTTACTTCTAAAGTTTTATAAAATCGGGTTAAAAAAAGTTAACTATATATCACCTTAGAAGTAATAATATGAAGTGAATACGCTAATTTTGAACCTTGTATTATTTTGTATTTATTAGTAACAATGAATATGGATAAATAGTTTGATATTAATACAACCTCCTCTAAAAATTAAATATGAAAATAGCATTTTATAAATATCAAGGAACAGGGAATGATTTTGTGATAATTGATAATCGAGAGTTGATATTTCCCAAAGAAAACCATGCACTAATCCATCAATTGTGTGACAGAAAATTTGGTATTGGAGCAGATGGTTTAATGTTGTTGGAACATACACCTGATTCAGATTTTAGAATGGTATATTATAATGCCGATGGAAATGAAAGTACCATGTGTGGTAATGGTGGAAGATGCATTAGTGCATTTGCATATACATTAGGAGTATCGCAGGAAAAAGGCAACTTTATCGCTATAGATGGTTTGCATCAATTTGAAATCAATAATAATAATATTGTACGATTACAGATGATAGATGTAAAAGAAATAAAACATGATTCAATTGCGGTAGATGATTATGTTCTATTTACCGGCTCTCCACATTATGTCAGCTTTCGTTCAGATATCGATAAATTAGATATTATTAGCGAGGCACATAAAATTAGATATAATGAAATATTTTCCAAAGAGGGTATAAACGTAAATTTTGTGCAAGCCGATAACGGCAAAGTGCAAATGCGTACTTATGAGCGAGGAGTTGAAGATGAAACACTATCTTGCGGTACGGGAACTGTAGCAGTAGCTCTATGTTTTGCCAGACAAAATCAATTGGAAAAAGGAACGGTAGATATCCAAACTCCGGGTGGAAAATTAGCAGTTTCTTTTGTGTTGAAAAATAATATTTTTACAGACGTATGGTTAGAAGGCGCTGCAATACAAGTATTTGAAGGAACAATACAGATATAATATTTACAACACTTTATCGTTTTTCTATGATTCGATTTTATAAAAAAGAAGGTAACGATTTAACGCTGATACCAGCACCCGAAAAAAACTGCTGGGTAAATATTGCGCCGCCATTTAATATGGAAGAGCTTGAGCGATTAGCCAAACAATTAAACGCACCTTATGATTATATTATTGATTGCATTGACCAATATGAGCGCTCCCGATATGAAAAACAAGATAACGCAAAACTCATTGTAATTAATACCCCTATTTTAAACGAAGGATTTGATGTAGAAGATGAAGCAACATATATAACTATTCCTGTTGGTATTATTCTTACCGAAGAAGTGTTAATTACGGTATGTTCAGTAAATAATCCTACGATAGAATGGTTCGAAAAAAACGTATTGAAAAATATAGAATTGAATAATAAAAATTTATTTGTCATCCGCATTTTTGAACGCAATGTATATTACTTTTTGCACTATTTGCGAGAAATAAATAAACGCATTTCACAAATTGAAAAAGAATTAAATTACTCCAGCAGAAACCAAGAGCTCAATAAATTATTACGTCTTCAGAAAGCTTTGATTTATTTTGTAAACGACTTGCGTGCCAACGAATTAGTATTAGTAAAAATTCAAAGAAATAATTTTTTAGAATTACAAGATGATCAAACTGCTAGAGAATTGCTGGATGATGTAATCATCGACAACTCTCAAGCGGTAGAAATGGCAAACGTATATTCGAATATTCTTGGAAATATGATGGGTGCATTTGGCTCTATTATTTCTAATAATTTAGGACATGTGGTAAATAGGCTGACAGCTGTAACTATTGCATTAATGCTGCCCACATTGGTAGCAGGAGTTTATGGAATGAATGTAGATTTGCCGTTTCAGCATCACAAACATGCATTCACAATTGTTGTTGTAATAAGTGTGTTGATTACTATCTCTTTTGTAATTTATTTTAGAAGAAAACGTTGGTTATAAAAAATGCATAATGAATAATGAACTTGCCACTATAAGGATGATACTGATTTTCTTTGCGGGAATCGTGATTTTATTCTTGCTGTATTTATTACAAGATTTATTAGTACCATTGATGCTGGCATTGTTTATTGCATTACTTTTACAGCCACTATTGGTTTGGTTCGATAAGCGAAAATTACCGCTTTGGCTAAGTGTTAGCATTATTTGGATTGGATTATTGGTGGTTATTTTTACTATCGGTACGGTTATCTATAAAACGGGCTCACAAATATTTGGCGAAAAAGAATTTATATATACGCATGTAAAAATAAAGCTGAGTAGTTGGCTGCAATTATATAATCAAATTACAGGTAAAGAACTCGACCTTGAAGGTACAGTAGAAAATATAAAATCTGGTATTTCCTCCGAATTTATAATGCATAATTCCGGTACTATCTTTGGCGCATTAGGCTCTTTGTTAGAAGAATTTCTATTAACAGCCATTTTATTAGTTATTATCTTATCAGGAATAATGCGCTATGAAAATTACTTGAGTTATTTAGGAGGGGAGACCAGAAGCTTAAAATTTATTAAAGCATTTGAAGATATTAAAAGTGCTATTGTATCTTATATGAAAGTGAAATTTATAATGAGCCTTATGTATGGATTAGGGGTAATGCTCATTTGCTATTTATTCGGATTGCAATTTGCATTTTTTTGGGGATTTATCGGATTTGTATTGAATTTTTTGCCGGTATTTGGTGCCGTAATAGGCTTGATTCCTGTATTTGTAATGGGTATCATTCAGTTTGATTCTATTTACACCTCTTTTGGATTAATTGTTGCATCTTATGGCTATCATTTTTTATTAGCTTCGCTGATAGAGCCTGTTTTTATGGGCAACCGCACCTCCTTAAATACAATCGCCGTAATTATGGGCTTGTTATTTTGGGGCTATCTTTGGGGAATATACGGTATGTTTTTATCCGTACCGATGATGGTGCTTACAAAAGTGATTCTCTCGCAAATACAAGGCGCTGAAGTAATTGTTAGATTGTTAGGAAATCAACGAGAATAATCCTTCTCAATTATACCATATTTCGTTGATATGCTTCTCCTACACTTTTGTTCATTTCGCTAAAACGTTTTAAACATTCCATAAGAAATATTTCATCGACTACCTTTTCTATATCTTTCATAGTACGCAAATTATCGTCTTCATTAAATTTATAAGTTTGCTCTATGGAGTTTACCTCTAACTTTAATACAAATCGCTCACTCATTTGCATTACCGTTATTTTCATTATCGGATGAGGGATATAACCAACTATACGCATATTGTTTTTTTTGCAAATATAAAATAAAAAAAGAGCCGCTCTAAATATGGCGGCTCTTTTTAAAAATACTATTTGCTTACAAATTATGCGTTAGCTTTTGTTTTTTTTGTAGCTTTTTTTACTTCTTCTTTCACTTCTTCTACTTGTTTTTCAACTTTTGCAGATGCATCAGATAAAAGGCTTTTTACTCTTCCTGCATTTCTGTTTAATGTAGTTTTGAAGTCAGCAACTAAAATTTCAGCTTCTTCTTTAACGTCGCTTTGTACTTTCTCTAAAGTGAAAGGACCTTTTAATTTAGCTTGGATTCTTTCAGATGTAGCTTTGAAATGGTTTTTCAATGTTTCTACTTCTTCTTGTCCTTCGCTAATAGCGTTTTTTACAGTATTTTCAACATTGTAACGTAATTCTGTAACGTTAGTTTTTGTTTCTGCAGTAAAACTGTCAACTGCTTCTTTGAATTTTTGTGCGAATTCCATTTTTAAAAAGATTTAAATTGTTTGTCAAAATTGACAATACAAAATTAGATTAATTAATTGACCTTTGTCAATAAATATCAATTATGATAGTTTGATTTAAAAATGTTGCTTGTGTAAAAGACAAGTTAAAGAAATGTGAATTTTAAACTTAAATAAACACAGCGTATGAGTTTGTAAAATCGATGTAAAATAAAAGCATATCTGATATTGCCTCGAAAAAATGCTAAAATCAAAAAAATTACTTCAATCTTATACGTTGTAAAGCTCTGTCTCTGTTAAATCGGACAATTGCTAATTCTATTAATCGCTCTATTAAATCTGCGTATTTCAATCCCGATGCTTCCCATAATTTCGGATACATAGACACGGAAGTAAAACCTGGTAAAGTATTGGGTTCGTTAATTATAACTTCATTTTTTTCCGTTAAAAACACATCTATTCTTGTAAGCCCTTCCAATCCTAAAACTTGGTATGCTTTGCGTGCCGTTTCCTGAATTTTTTTCAATTGTAATTCGGAAATATTTGGTGCAGGAATGTATATTTTGGCATTGTCGTTTACATACTTATTTTCAAAATCATAAAATCCCTTTTCCATCACAATTTCTCCAACGGTACTGGCTTCAATGGATTCATTTCCCAATACTGCACATTCTAATTCTCTGCCCTGTATAGCTTTTTCTACTAATACTTTCGAGTCAAACTTAAAGGCCTCTTTTAATGCTGCAAAAAATTCAACTTCGTTGGTAGCTTTGTTTACGCCAACGGAAGAACCCATGTTACATGGTTTTATGAAAAGTATATTTCCTAATTCCTCAATTGTTTTAGCATAAGAAATTTTATCTATTTCATGTTTATAAAAAGTGATGCCTTTGGCATGTCCAATCCCGGCATCTCTTAATATGCGTTTAGTGAAATCTTTATCCATTGCAACTGCCGAGCCTAAAACACCAGGGCCTACAAACGGAATGTCTAATTGCATAAATACGCCTTGCAAGGTGCCATCTTCACCATTTGGACCATGTGTAATTGGAAAAACAGCATCAAAACGTTCTAAATATGTCTGATTATCCAAACGCAGAATTTGTTTCTCCTCATTACCAAATATAACCGCTAGCTGTACACCTGATTTTCCAATAATACAATTTTTATCTTGCAAATTACCTTCTTGCTCCAAATACCATTTCCCGTCTTGCGCTATTCCAATTAGCGTTATTTCAAATTTTTCTTTATCGATAGCGTTGAAAATATTACGTGCTGAAATTATAGAAACTTCATGCTCCGGCGATTTGCCGCCAAAAACTAAACCAATTTTTCGTACAGACATTCTATTTATTTATAGCTGCAAAGATAGAGTTACTAACAAAATATGAACAATAAATTGCTATTTTTATTTTAAAATAAATGTTCCTTACAACATAAATAGATATATTTGACGTTGGAAGAATAAACTTGTAAAATGGGCAAAACTGCTTTAACTTTTTTATATATTTTAGGTGCTTCGGCAGCTTTGATATTTTTAACTTTCTTAGCTTTAAATTGGTACACCGATCATGGCGATTATGTAGTTGTACCCAGCGTAAAAGGAAAATCATTATTTGAAGCTAAAAAAGAATTAAATAATTATGACTTAGAATATGCCATTTCCGATTCTACTTATGATGAATCCAAACCTCCCTTATCTGTTTTAGACCAACAACCCATAAAAGGTGCTAAAGTAAAATCAAATAGAAAAATTTATTTGACGCTGAATGCCTCTGCACCGCCAAGTGTGAAGATACCAATGATTATTGATAATTCAAGAAGGCAAGCAGAATTAATACTGAACAGTTGGGGACTAAAATTAGGACAATTAATCTATATTCCAGATATGGCAAAAGATGCGGTGCTAAATATTCAAGTGAATGGAAAAATAGTAAAACCCGGAACTATAGTACCAAAAGGCACATCTATAGACTTAGTATTGGGTGATGGATTTGGCGCGCAAGTAGCAGAAGTACCACCCGTTACGGATATGACCGTTTTAGAAGCAAGAGCAGTTTTAGATGCTGTACATCTAAACTTGGGAATGTTATTTGCAGATGGCACCATAGAAGATACACTTTCCGCTTACGTATATGACCAAGACCCAAAGTTTGGACAAAACGCAAAATTAGGTGCTGGAAATACAGTAAATTTATTCATTCGTCAACAGCCAGCTGTGGCTAAAGAACCATAATTTTCATGAATAAGCTTATTCTATATACTGTTTTATTGGTTTGTGCATTTAATGTTTATGGACAACACGAATCTTTAACTTCTTTGCGGTATCATCCCAAAATGAATACAGTAACTGATGCTGCTTTCAAAATAAAAAAAACTACACAGCGAACAACTGCTTTAACGTTACCTTTTTTCGATGATTTCTACCAACAAGATATTTTCCCAGATCCTAGTTTGTGGCAAGATAATTTTGTATTTATTAATGCCTCTTATCCCAAAGAAACCGTAACGGTAGGCGTAGCTTCATTCGACGGTACTGATGCTAAAGGAATACCATATAATAATTCAGGTGTTCCTGTAAACGGACCTGCCGATAAATTAACCTCAAATCCTATTAATTTATCAGGATTGACAAGTGCAGATAATGTATATTTAAGTTTTTATTTTTTACAAGGAGAATATGGTGAATCACCTTCACCACCAAATGATTTATTTACAGTACAATTTCAAGATACATCAGGGAATTGGAATATAGTATGGCAAACAACAGCCTTAGATAGTGCTGCTATGCGACAGGTATTCATCAAAGTAGATTCGGCTTATTTAAATAGCAATTTCCAATTTCGATTTCAGGCTTTCGGAAACTTAAATGGCGCAAATGATTTGTGGCATTTAGATTATGTGAAATTAGATAAAAACAGAGATACCTTTGCCGAACAAAATGTAAAAGATATGGCGTATGAGTTTTTGCCGAAATCATTATTGAAAAACTATTTTGTAATGCCATACACCCAATTTGACACCACAGATTTGGCAGATACGATTAGTGTTTTTGTAAAAAATAATTTTATAAATAATACCACGGATATCATTGATTATTACAGTGCTACGGTGGTCAATACAAGTCAGAATATTTCCGCATTTACGGGTCCTTCTCGTGATTTTGGACCATTAACTTCTAATGAAATAAAATATCCTAAATTCAATATACCCATTAATATTTCGGGCGATACAATAGTGGTAAAAGTAGATTATCATTTTGATGTTTCTGCTGAAGCAGGAGAGCCGGCAAAAGTATTGGCAAATAATGCAGTAACGCACAATCAAGTGTTTAGCAATTTTTTTGCTTATGATGATGGAACACCAGAACGGGGCTATGTTGTTGGGGATTTAAAAACAGGTGTTGGAATGGATTTTTATAAGATGGCAGTAAAATACGGATTACGTCATCCGGATACCTTACAGGCTATAAAATTTCAGTTTTTTCCGGTAGTTCCTGATAATAATTTGGCAATATTTAGTGTTTGTGTATGGAAAAATTTTTCTCGAAATGCCGTATATAACGATAATGATTTGATATATAAACAATCCAATCTTAAAATAGCAGACTTGGTAAAAGAATATGGAGTAGATACATTAAATGGGTACTTTTATGCACCCATAAAACCCGATTATGTGCTGCATGGAGCTACTTATCCTTTGGTTTTAAGCGATACTTTTGCAGTAGGATTAATTGTAGATAATCAATTGTCATTAATAGTAGGATTTGATAGAAACAATAACCGCTCTCCCTATAATTTTTATGTAGAAGGAAACACGAATAAATGGCGACAATCTACACTGCCTGGCACTATGATAATAAATCCGGTAATGGGAAAAGTATTACCTGATAATTTAACCCCAGTGAAAGAAATTAAACTGCCAAAATATGAAGTGAAAATTTATCCTAATCCAACTAAAGATAAATTATTTATTGAAGGCATAAAAGAAAAAAGCACAATCGAAATTTATGATATAAAAGGTAGTTTGCAAACTAAAACTATTCTTACACAATCAGATTTTATTGATGTTCATGAACTTCCAACAGGCATTTATGTTATACATCTAACCAATCTTAGTACCCAACAAATTGGTACAGCAAAATTCATTAAAAGTGAATAATAATGATTTAGATAAAATTGTATTATTTGATGGTGTTTGTAATTTATGCGAATATAGTATACAATTTATCCTTAAACACGATAAATCAAATTCTTTACAATTTGCTAGTTTACAATCAGCATTAGGTAAACAAATTTTAGAAAAATATAAATACAAACAACAATTAGATGGAGTTATATTTATTGAAAATTCTAAATTATATTCTAAATCTGCCGCTGCTTTTCGCATAGCCCGTTATTTTGGAGGATATTGGAGCGGATTACAATATTTTTCTATTTTACCAGTATTTATTACTGATTTCTTTTATGATATTATTTCAAAATATAGATATAAATGGTTTGGCAAAAAAGACACTTGTTTACTTCCAAGCAAAGAAACGAGCAGTCGTTTTTTAGATATTTAATCCAGTTTTTTTTACATTTTTTTTTTGAACTCCTTAGATATCCTTATCTTTGCATGCAGTTATTAAATAGAAATACTAAATAAATTATATAATATGGGACGCGCGTTTGAATATCGTAAAGCAGCAAAATTTGCACGTTGGGACAGAATGGC
>CAZXRF010000054.1:0-19260 GCA_964642875.1 uncultured Chitinophagales bacterium
TTAACATGATAGAAGATGCTGTACCTAATGATTGTGCCCATTGCGGCAAAGCTGTATATAACAAGTGGTGAGGACCTGCCCATATATAAATAAATATTAGCGACCAGAAGTGAACTATACTCAATCTATAAGAATAAATTGGACGGTTAGCAGCTTTAGGTACAAAATAATACATTAATCCTAAATAAGGTGTAGTTAAGAAAAAGGCAACTGCATTATGTCCGTACCACCATTGTACTAAAGCATCTTGAACGCCCGCATATACTGGGTAACTTTTAAATAAAGTCACCGGAATTTCGATAGAGTTTACAATATGTAACATAGCTATAGCTGCCCACGAACCTATAAAGAACCATATAGCTACATACATGTGTCTTTCTCTTCTTGTCAGAATTGTTCCGAACATGTTAATACCAAAAATCACCCAAACGATTGTAATAGCAATATCTATTGGCCATTCTAATTCTGCATATTCTTTACTTACTGTAAAGCCTGCCATCAGCGTTACCGCAGCGGCTACTATGATTAACTGCCAACCCCAAAAGTGAATTTTGCTTAATAAATCGCTATACATTTTTGTTTTCAGCAATCTTGGTAGCGAGTAGTAGATAGCGGTAAACATACCATTACCTACGAATGCAAAAATTACTGCATTGGTATGTACTGGACGCAATCTACCAAACGTGGTAGCTGCTAAATCTAAATTTAGTGCTGGAAAGGCTAACTGAAATGCTGCGATAACTCCAACGAGCATACCTACTATGCCCCAGAATACTGTAGCCATGGCAAAATACCGTGGCATTCGATTGTCGTAAGAAAACTTTTCTAATTCCATATTAATTACTTGATTGGTTTGTATTGTTATTATTTTTTGTATCGTCAAAAAGCATACGGTGTGCGGGCGAAAAATCATCGTCATACTGCCCATCTTTTACACTCCATAAAAATGCGGTTAAAAAGCCTGCGGCTATAATTAAACTTCCTATTAGCATTAATATCATTGCGCTCATTCTGTATAATTATTTTCTAAAGTTCCAAAGATATATTTTTTAAAATTGGTGCTTGTCAACATAAGTAAAGCATTCTGTTACGTTTTATTTAATTTAATCCTCCACGCAGCCATTTCGCTCATTCCGTAAGTAGCTAAGATAATACTTATGGAGCTGCATGGCATTAATACTGCTGCTATAAATGGTGATAATTGCCCTTGAACGGCAAAGTATAGTCCAATTATATTATATAAAATGGACAGAATAAAGCTCATCATTATAATGCGTTTTCCTGATTTTGCAAATGCTAAAAATTTATCCATATTAGAAAATTGCGAAGCATCAATAATTCCATCACAGGCAGGGCTGAAATTGTTCGCATTCTCCGTAATTGCTATGCCTACATTACTTTGTTTTAATGCACCAGCGTCATTTAATCCATCTCCTATCATCATTACACTTTTATTTTTCACATTTTGTAAATGCAAAATATAATCTAGTTTATCATCTGGTTTTTGATTAAATAAAATATCTGAATTTCCTAATACCGATCTTAAATGCTGCTGTTCTGCATCATTATCACCAGAAATAATAGATATAGGATAATTGGTTTTTAAATTTTCCATTAACTGATAAAATCCGAAGCGATATTTATTGATAATTTTAAATTCACCAAAATAGATATTGTCAATTTTCACACAAACAGTACTATTTATTTGCTGATTATCTTTTTCACCCAATACAAATTCTCGGGAGCCTATTTTGTAGTATTTATCTTCTATCCAGCCTTCAACACCTTTTCCGGTAGTCCACTTGAAATTTTCAACAGTAGCATCTTCTATATTTTTATCTAAATACTGAACGATAGCTTTGCTTAATGGATGTGGTGATTGCGATAACAACAAAGTGATACAAGTTTGTGCGTCTTCGTTTAATTTATTGCCGCTATACGTTACAGACACATCTGATTGTTGGGTAAGCGTTCCTGTTTTATCAAATACCAAATGATTTACTTTTGAAAGATGTTCTATTACATCGGGATGGCGCAAGTATAATTTATTTTTGCTTAATATTCGTAAAATGTTTCCGTTGGTAAAAGTAGAAGACAGCAACAATGCACATGGGCATGCAACAATCAATACCGTGGTAATGGTGTTCCACATAAGTTTATATTCGTGCTGCATATACCAATACGATGCAGCAACCCCTGCAATTACAAATACTATAAATGTAAAGTATTTGCTTATCACATGGATATAAGAATCGGGCAGTTCTTCTTTAGTTTTGAATACATCTTTATTCCATAAATTTGTCAAATAACTTTGAGATACTTCTTTCACAACGAGCAGTTCTAGTGCACCTCCAATTTGTTTACCACCTGCATATATTATTTCGCCTGGTTCTTTTATTACAGGTACACTTTCTCCACTTACAAAGCTGTAATCTATCTCTGCTTTTCCTTTCGACAAAATGCAATCGACCGGAATAAGTTCATTGCTGTATATTTGTATAATATCTCCCGATTTAATTTTATCGATAGTTGTAGGTATTATTTTTTGCTCTTTTAATACATTTACTGCAATTGGAAAAAACGATTTATAATCCCTATCGAACGAAATAGATTGATATGTTTTATCTTGCAATATTCTTCCTACCAACATAAAAAACACAATTCCACTCATGCTATCAAAATACCCTGAGCCGGTATGTGAGAACACTTCGTATAAGCTTCTTCCGAAGGTAATAGCTATTGCTAATGCAATGGGCGCATCGATATTTAAAAACTTATGTTTTAATCCCTTCCATGCTTGCACAAAAAACTCTGTAGCACTGTAAAACACAACGGGTAATGAAAATATGACAATCAAATATTGAAATAACTGTCGGATATTTGCTTCAATTGCGCCTTCTGCTATCAAATACTCGGGGAAGCTCATCATCATAATATTTGCAAAACAAAAACCGGCAATACCAACTTTATAGAGGCGTTTTTTATCTGTTTTATTTACTTTTTTACCGTTTAATTCTTGCAGGCTAATATGTGGTTCATAGCCGATTGCAGTTAGTGTTTCCACTACTTTTCGCAAAATAGTTTTTGAATTATCAAAAATAATAAATACTTCTTTTTTAGAGAAATTAACCTTAGAGGAAATTATTCCGTTATTAATTTTATAAATATGTTCCAACAGCCAAAGGCAGGAGCTACAATGCATTTGCGGCAAATAAAAAGTTACATGTGTTTGCTCATTATCTGTAAATTGAATTATTTTTTGTTGGATAGTAACATCTTCTAAAAATGCAAATTTATCTTCACGTACTTTTATTTTTTGTGCTAATCCCGGATTTGTATTCAAATCATAATAGGTGCATAGATTGTTTTCATTTAGCAGTTCATATACTAATTTACAACCATCGCAACAGAAATGTTTTTCTTGAAGGTGAATCTTAGCACCTTTACAATCTTCTCCACAGTGGAAGCACGTTTTATGAATTATTTCTGCATTCACACTATTGATTTATTTACCTGAGTCCACAAAAAATTTTCTTTCAAATACAATACATGTTGTAGTGCCTGTTCTAATAAATAGATTTCATTAAAACATATCTTAAATGTATTAGACCAATCAGGTTGTTGTACATAATTATTTAGTAATTTACGCAATTGCATCAATATTGTATTGATTTTTTGATGAATTTGTGAAACCGGAACAAGATTTATATGCGTTTCAGTTCTGCTTTTTATATGCCGAAACAATAGTATTCTGTCTTTTGTAAAAAGTTGTTTTACTTCTATTCGTAGTTGATAAAAAACGATATTTAATATATTCAATAACTCGGAATCCTCTTCATCTATCAGCTGTAATATGCATTCTTGTATAGAATCCATATCCAATAATATTTTAGAGTAGCAACGTTCATCTAGATATTGACATAATTCAACAACAGAAAAATCGTGGTAATTTATGATATAAGTAGGATTCATAGAAATATACTCAACAAAAATAGGATGTATATTTCAATTACTTACTGATACGAATCACGCTAAAACATGATTTATATCATATTCCGAGAAATGCAACATAAGAAGAATAGATTAGTCGTATAAATTGGCGGTCTTTACCAACTTATTATGGTCTAAAATTTTGATTTTCTTTCCAGATAATTCAATAATATGGTCTTTATTAAACTCTGACAATAGTCGGATTGCAGTTTCAGTAGCGGTACCTACTAAGTTAGCTATATCCTCTCTGGTAAGTGCTACATTAACATGGTTTTCTGCATCCAAGCCGTAGGTTTCTTTTAAGAATAAAATGGTCTCTGCTACTCGCTCACGTACCGGTTTTTGTGCTAAATGGGTTATCTTTCCTTCGGCTCTTCTAAGTTCATCCGATAATACTTTCATCATCTCAAATGACAATGTAGCATCTTTTTGAAGAATAGACATAAATATTTCACGCGGAATAAAACAAGTATTGGTGTCTTCTAAAGCTACTGCGGTTGCGCTATATCTATCGCTCGATAGCAACGCTTTGTAGCCAATAATATCACCAGGTTTTGCTAAGCGGACAATTTGATCACGACCTTCATCGCCGGTCATCGATAATTTTACTTTTCCAGCATTTATACAAAAAACACCAGAAGCATAGGTTCCTTGTCGGAATACGGTTTCGCCTTTTTTGAAAATTGAGCACACTTTTACAGCTTCAATTTCCTCCATTCTATCATTTTCCATCTTACAAAAGACAGAATTGAATCTGTTAGCACAATGCTTGCATTCATTATGTTCAAAAGAAGGCTTCATTTATGGTAATCAATTAAGGCAAAGATAGTATATTTTACTAAAAAAGATGATAATAATCATATCTTTAAACATTTAACAACCTATTTTGGAGCATAATCTGATAAAAATCAACTCACCCAATCTTGTGGTTGGAAAAATTTTGCTGCTATAGCTTCTTCACTATCTTGCTCCGGAATAAAATTATATTTCCATTCGGCATGTGGTGGCAAGCTCATTAGTATCGATTCTATACGTCCATTGGTTTTTAATCCGAAATGTGTTCCTCTGTCGTACACTAAATTAAATTCGGCATATCGTCCACGACGTATAAATTGCCATTCTTTATTTTTTTCTGTAAAAGAGCGGTTTCTGTTGTTGAGTACAATTTCTGAATAAATAGGAATAAAGCTATTTCCTACAGCTTGCAAAAATGAAAACAAATGTTGTTTTTCAGATTCGCTTTTGGGACGAAGATGATCGAAAAAAATGCCTCCCACGCCACGCATTTCATTTCGGTGTTTTATGGTAAAATATTCATCGCACCATTTTTTGAACTTAGCATAAAAATTAGCATCATATTTATCGCATGCAGATTTTAATGTTTTATGTAGATGCACTGCATCAACTTTATTGGGGTATGCCGGCGACATATCAATACCTCCACCAAACCACTCCTCTGATATTTCGCCATCTAAAGTAGCGGACATACAAAAATAGCGGACATTCATGTGTATAATTGGTACAAAAGGATTTTGTGGATGTATTACAATAGACACACCGGTAGCATGAAAATATTGTGCTGAGCGAGTCTCCGATTTCAGTACCTCGGGCAACACCCCATGCACATGCGAGAAATTGACACCGCCTTTTTCAAAAATATTGCCATTTTGTATAACCTTACTAAGGCCTCCTCCGCCTTCCGGCCTCTCCCATTTATCATTTATAAATAATGCTTTGCCGTCTAAAATTTCTAATTCATTGCAAATATCTTGTTGTAATTGCAGTAAATATTCTTTTATTGTTTCAAGTTCTATTTTCATACTTTAGTATTAATGTATTCTATCGCCTCTTAATTCTATTTTTTGTAGCACTTCAGCTTCATAATCCAACCATTGATGCCATCTTTTTTTTACAATTTCTTTATCAAAATAATATTCTGCAAGTTCTATAAATAAACGATAGTGCGTTGCTTCAGAAATCATAAGTTTATGATAAAAATGCTTGAGTGCATCATCGCTAATATTTAATGACAATAGCCGGAATCGTTCGCAGCTCCGTGCTTCAATAAGTGCAGCAAAAAGCAACCTGTCTAAAAAACGACCATCTGGTTTTCCACCTTTTTGAATAAAATTTTGCAGCTCAGCTACATATATATCCGGGCGTTGCTTTCCCAAAAGAAGATTGCGTTTTTTAAGTTCTTCTACTACCATTTTAAAGTGTGCCCATTCTTCGGTTACAATTGGAATAAGCCTATCCACCATGAATGATTTTTCAGGATATAACTGTATGAGTGTGATACAGTTAGTAGCTGCTTTTTGTTCACAAAAAGCATGATCTGTAAGTATATCTTCTAATGATAAAGAAGCTAAATCTGCCCATCTCGGATCTGTAGCTAATTTCAATCCTAACATATAGCAAAAATACACAAAAAATAAAACAATATTAATTAATGTATTACAAATATTTTATTTCACTATTGACAAATAGATAAAAAGATATTAAGTTTGCATTACCCTATTTTTTTTTAGAAACATAAAGACATAACATGAAACCCTATTTATTATTGTTCGCAATAGCGTATAGCTATTGTAGTAACGCAAATTGCATGCTTTCGAAGCTAAGTATCGACAAGCGAATACAAAACTCCAAAACTATTATTGATGGGACAGTAACTGAACAACATTCTTGTTGGAACTTGGATAAATCTATGATTTATACAGTAAGTACAATAATGGTAAATGGTATCTTAAAAGGTAGTGCGCCAACTACACTTGAAATTGTAACGCCGGGCGGTGAACTCGATGGAAAATTAATAGTAGTAGAGCCGAGTGCCGATTTAAATATAGGTTCTAATGGAGTTTTTTTACTGAATGAAAACAGCATTGCATTAAATGACAAAAACTTGTACATAAAATATGAAATCTATGCACTTTCACAAGGTTTTATCCAAAAAGACAAAACCACAGGTGTATATAATGATGCTTTTGATTCTTATGTAAGCCGCACTTCTTTATTAGGAACAATACAAAAAACTACTGGTATAGCTTATAGAGAAATAGACACCCAAACTGGTATTACGAACAGCACGTCGGGTGGGGCATCAATTACATTATTTACACCTGCTGCAATTTCTGCCGGCACACAAAGCATCTTAACTATTGACGGTTGGGGTTTTGGAAAAAGAACTGGTGCTGCAACGGTACAATTTAGAGATGCCAACAGCATTTCTTCTTCTGCTTTCATTAATTTACCTGATTCGAGCTACATTCTATCATGGACAGATACTGAAATTAGAGTATTAGTACCAGGTGCATCTGCCAATCGACAAAGCGGTGCAGGAAGTGGTGTTTTTAATGTTATCACTTCTGATGGTGCAAGTATTTCCTCTATAGCTCCTCTTTCTATTTCTTTTAACCAATTTGAATACAAAAGAAATAAAATAGCCTTAATGGACCAAAACGGGCTAGGTGGTTATACTTTTACTTTAAATACGGATTTAAGCAATAATACGGCTGCTAAAAATAGTTTTTTAAAAGCATTA
Source organism: uncultured Chitinophagales bacterium (assembly GCA_964642875.1). GTDB lineage: Bacteria > Bacteroidota > Bacteroidia > Chitinophagales > JADIYW01 > JADJSS01. The sequence continues at coordinate 7,532 of CAZXRF010000054.1, forward strand.
AATCAATGGCAATGTAAGACTGGTGTAAATATTACTATTAACCCAAATACAACAAGCACAACCTGTAGTAACCAAATGGATAATGTGAATGTAATTTCTTTTGCCACTAACTCTTGTCCTTTACCGGCTGGAGCATTAGCAGTCACTTATTCTTCTTATACTCTTTGTGCAAATTCTCCAGTAATTCCTGATGGTATCGACATGATCTTTTCACCAAGTGCTAATTTTTATTTTGGGGATGAAAATAAAATACCTTCTACTCAATATGATTTTGAAAGTGTCGCTTTACATGAATTAGGGCATGCTTTTGGGCAAGGGCATAATTTAGATTACAATGAAATTATGTATCCATCTATTGCAAATGGAGTTTCTAAACGAACATTAAATCCAGCATCCGATTTAGTAAGTATTAAAGATGTTATTACAAGAAGTACAGCTACCTCTTTTTGTGGGTTTTCAAAACACAAATCAGTTACCACTACATGCACATCAACAGCACAATCCACTCCAATAACGTCTTCATTTATCGTTGATAAAACAACAGGATGTGCACCTTTAACAGTGAACCTTATTGATAAATCAACCGGAGCACCTACTATTTGGAAATGGGATATTAATAATGACGGCATTTTTGATTATACATCACAAAACCCAACACATACATTTACTACTCCTGGTACATATACAGTAAAATTAATTACACAAAATGCAAATACAAAAGACTCAATTATTAAAACAGCGTTGATAACAGTAGCTGCTCCTTTAAAATTAACCGTAGATGCTATTCAGAATATATCCTGCAATGGAAATAAAAACGGAATTTTAAAAGCAACTACAACCGGAGGAAATGGCGTATATGCTTACAATTGGAGCAACGCACAAACTAGTGCAACCGTAAACAATGTTGCTGCCGGAAATTATACCGTGACCGTTACTGATGGTTTTAACTGCACAGTAACTGCCTCAAAAACACTATCACAACCAGAAAAATTGTCGGTAAGTATTACTCCTATAAACTCTTTCGTAAATGGTACATATTCTGCTACAATCGACGTAACTGGTGGCGTAGAACCTTACAATTATTTATTAAACAATCAAACACTTTTAAACAGTAATATAATAAATGATTTGACCTCTGGAACTTATAGTGTTTTTGTAAAGGATAACAACAATTGTGTACAAAGTGCTTCATTTTCTGTAGGAACAACTACAGGTGTGATGAATGCAGAAAGTAGTTTTGAAAAAATAGATGTTTATCCCAATCCAGCTGCAGACTATGTAAATCTAAATTTATCTCTGAAAGAGTTTAAAAACGTAAAAGTTGATTTATATGATTTATCAGGGCAATCCGTATTACAAGAAGAATACAATAATATTAGAGACAAACAAACCACGTTAGACTTATCCAATATGTCAGCTGGTACCTATGTTTTAAAGTTATCACTACCGGAAGGAAATACATTTAGAAAAATTATAGTTAGCAAATAAAATCAATATCTTTTTGGTTATTTAATGAATGTTATGTTTATACCTGCGATTTCTATCGCGGGTTTTTTTTATTATTACCAATAGTTAATATTTACAATAGTCTATTTTAGCTAATTTTGCAAGGTGAAAAAACGTGTTGTAGTTGGATTATCGGGAGGTGTGGACTCTAGCGTGGCTGCTTATTTAATACAGCAGCAAGGCTATGAGGTGATTGGTTTATTTATGAAAAATTGGCACGATGGCAGTGTTACTATTCAAGGCGATTGCCCTTGGATAGATGATAGTAACGATGCATTAATGGTAGCTCAAAAATTAGGCATTCCATTCCAAACATTGGATTTAAGCGATGAATACAAAAAACGCATCGTTGATTATATGTTTGCTGAATATGAAGCGGGCAGAACTCCCAACCCTGATATACTATGTAATAGAGAAATAAAATTTGATATTTTTCTTAAACATGCGCTCGCCATTGGCGCAGATTACGTAGCAACTGGGCATTACTGCCGAAAAAGCGAAACTATATCAAAGGGCAATAAAAAAATTTATCACCTGCTGGCAGGAAAAGATAACAATAAAGACCAAAGTTATTTTCTTTGCCAACTCAGCCAAGAACAACTCAGCAAGGCATTATTCCCTATCGGAGAGTTAACAAAGCCTGAAGTAAGAAAAATTGCAAAAGAATTGCAGTTTATTACTGCTGAAAAAAAAGATTCGCAAGGGTTGTGTTTTATCGGAAAAGTACGACTTCCTGAATTTTTACAACAACAATTAGCACCAAAAAAAGGAAATGTTATCCTAATTAACAACGAACGAATTACAGAAAAACCAACGTATATATTTGACCAATGTAATTCAGAAATGCAAGAGATTTTAGTTGCTCCTTATATTTTTACTCCGACAGACGGAAAAGTAATCGGCGAACACCATGGCGCACATTACTATACCATTGGACAGCGCAAAGGGTTGAAAATTGGGGGATTTAAAGAACCTTTATTTGTAATTGGAACAGACACAAAAGAAAATACTATCTATTTAGGAGAAGGTGAACATCACAAAGGGCTTAACCGTGCTGGACTATTTATAAAAAATGAAGATACTCATTGGATACGTGATGACTTAAGAATGCAGATAGGAGAACATTGTATTTACAAAGCCCGCATAAGATACCGACAAGCACTCGAAACGTGTTGTTTATACCAACAAGCTACCGGTTTATATATTGTTTTTGAGCAACTGCAAAAAGGTATTACTCCCGGACAATTTTGTGCATGGTATGTTGAAGACGAACTTATCGGAAGTGGAGTAATTGCGCATTAAAACAATAATCCCCGATTCTAAAAACCGGGGACAAACTTATAACCATGAAAACAAATGAAAAATTAATGTTTCTTATTGTCTATAACTCTGTCTTTCGCAAATACAATTCCTGCTGCTAGCAACAATATAGAAACCAAAAAGTAAAATGGTGTTTTAGAGTGAATAAAAGTCATTTGCTTTACTTCATTGTAATTTAAAAAAGCAGATGTATTCATATATAAAAACACAGAAACGATAAGATAGATAGTTCCAAGTACACAAAAAATAGCACCGAAAACTTTAGTCATTTTAGCCATATAAATGTCAATTTTTTACAAATTTAATGATTATTAGGGATTTTTGTGTAAAAACTGTCAACATAAAATTTAATTAACACTACTCAATACTCACAATTTTTATATGGGCGGCAATATAGATGCAAATTAATCCCACTGCCACAGAGATATATCCTACATAATTAAAGTGATGCACAATTCCATCTTTTCCAATTTCCACAACAAATCCGCTGACAATAGAGGCCAGTGCTGTACCAATTTCCATACAGGCTGAACGCATGCTCATAAATCCTCCACGCTTTTCTGGAGTAGTTGCACCGCTCATAATCGTATATGCAGGAATCATACGGCCGGCTGCTAAAATAAAAAATGTAGAACAAATAAATAATGCCAGCGGCATACTCACCACGCTAATATGTGTGCTTAATACGATAGGAACAAATGACAATCCCATCAAAATAGTAAAAGAAGGTAAGTTTCCTTTTTTATCTGAAAATTTACCAATAAATGGAGCCGAAGCTATTGCACAAATTCCTCCAATAAAATACATTATCGGCACTAATTTGGCACTAAAACCCACATTATTTTCCATGTATGGCACTATAAATTGCAGCACCACAAAATGGCTAAATACAATCAATACAGCCAACAGCAATGCCAACACTTGATTTTTGTCGTTTATTGCTTCTTGTATAGTTTTTAAAGCTGATTCAGGTTGTTTATAATCTGCAAGATGTTTGTTTACTTTTGGCAACCAAAATACAATAGGAATAAGCGTAAGTGTAGATACCGCAGCTAATAACTTAAAAGGTAATGCCAAATTGTATTCACTAGCATAATGTATACCTATCGGTACGCCTATAATTGCAGATACGGCAAATGATAATGAGATAATACTCATGGCAGTTGCTCTGCGGTTATAAGGAATTAAATCACTTACTATTGCAACGCCCACGCCTCCTACAATACCTCCAAAAATCCCCGTAATTCCTCTATACAATACAAATAGTCCGAAATTACTCGCAAAGCCACACAAAAATGTGCCTATTGTAAATCCGATAAATGTGCCTATCAGTAAATATTTTCTATCAAATCTATCCATTATTGACGCCGACAAAAAACCTGCAATTCCGGCAAAAATAGAATACACCGAAATCACCCATGTGGACACCTGTGCGGACACATCATACGTTTTCATAATTATATTACTCAAAGGCATCAGCAACATGGAATCCGTTGAAGCTAAAAAACCGATAAAAGCAACTAAAAATACAATCTGATATTCGTTGCGTTCCGGTTCCGGATTTTTATTTTCTATTATTAAACTATCTACGTTATCCATATTATATTTTTCTTACTCCATCTGTAATTTCCGCAAGGTAAAAGTCGGCTTTTAAGTTGGTTTTTTCTGTATATTTTTTTCCTATGTAAGCAATAAATTGTTGCACCCGATCGGTTTCTACCATTGCAATACAGCATCCTCCAAAACCTGCACCTGTCATGCGTGCACCTATGCATCCATCAAAATGAGTTGCGTAATGTACAATCATATTCAATTCAAAACAACTTACTTCGTAATCTTTATCTAAAGAAATATGTGATTCCGTGAGCAATTGCCCAAAGACATCCATATTATTTTGTTTTAATGCTTCAACGGCATGTAGCACTCTCTTATTTTCCATCACTGCATGTTTTGCGCGTTGATATAAAATATCATCTTCTAAATAGGCTAATGAAATTTCGTGTACATGACATAAATCTGCAGCAATATCAAATTTAGAAAGTAACGCAAAGGCAGTATCGCATTCTTCTCGGCGTTCATTATATTTAGAATCGGCTAAAGTTCTGGCTTTATTGGAATTTATTATAATAAGTTGATATCCGCTAAAATCGGCGGAGATTAACTGAGATTCCAAAGTGGAGCAATTTAGTAAAAGTGCTTGATTTTGTTTGCCGTTTGCCACTGCAAATTGATCCATAATTCCACAATTCACACCAATATATTGCCTTTCAGCACGCTGTGCATCTAATGCTAATTCAGTTCTGTTTTTTGAATAATATTCTGGGTTAAAAACATAGGCTATCAAACATTCTATTGCTGCGGAAGAAGACAAGCCTGCGCCTAAAGGTAAATCACTGGCGATCAAAATATCTGCGCCACGCAATTCAATATTTTTATCTTTTAAAACCAATAAAGTTGCTATAATATAATGCTGCCATTGTATATTTCCCTGTTGTATCATCTCCGAAGAAATGACTGTTAAATCGATTAAAGTTTCTGCTTTAAATTCTTGAGAGTAAATTCGTACTATATTATCTGCTCTCCTATTTACGAACGCAGTAATACCTAATGAAATTGCTACCGGCAACACATATCCACCATTATAATCTATATGCTCACCGATGAGGTTTATACGCCCCGGCGAGAAAAAAGTTTCGGAAACAGGTGTACCAAAAACCGAAATAAATTGTTGTTGTAGTGCTGTATTATTAAGCATAATAAATAAAAAATGAGAAGCAGTGTTTCTGGCTTCTCATTTTGTATATTGAGAAAGAATTAATTACCTAAAATTGCTGTTTTCAAACCTGAATCAACTGGGTTTGCTCCTAACCAAATTCCGAAAAGTGCTCTTTTAAAATCTTCTCCTTCGGTGGTAGATAATAGTTTACCATTTTTGAATGCCTTCACCCCAACACTCGGTACATAATCCAATAAAAACACATCGCCTTCTTTGATTTTATCTTTGGAAAATACTTCTATAAACGCATCAATTTTACTTTTCAGCGGTGCTATATTTCCTTTTAGTGATTTTCCAAATCCTTCTATTATGGCTTCAGACATATTACTGCTGCTTACTACGCTGGAGGTAATTTGTAAGCGAACCGCCATTTCTTCATTGTCTTTAATTATTGCGGCGGCATCTTTGCTTTTTTCTTTTAAAAACAAGCCTAATACATACACTTTAAAAAATGCTTTCTTGCGCACACCGGCACCATTAAGCGATAATTCTGTAGTGGATGTTTTTAATTTTGCCGGCAAACTTACACCGTTTATTTCCATTTGTGCAAATCCTTGTGCAACTAAGAAAAACGTTATCGTTAATAAAAATAATTGTTTCATATATTTTATTTTAAAGTTGACTGATAAAAAATGTATTGTAAGATAAATCTAATTATTGTAACTTGCAACTTAGGCAATTTTGGCATTTGTTATTTTCCAAATAACTTCCCAAAATCAACGCCCATTTTCCCCATCATCTGTTGTGCTTTATCTTTCAACTCTTCCAATGGAACTTTACTCATCAATTTACCGATATCTGGTTTTCCGTTTTCATCCATAAATTCTGTTTTAAATCTGTCAAATACTTCGGTAAGCGAAAAATCACGTACTTTTTGTGCTGTTTCTTCGGATAAGCCTACTTTATTTACTAAATCGTTGGATAGATTATCGCGTAAATTATTTAACAACGGATTAGTTTTTATATCGTTAAGTCCGTTGCTCATCAGCTCGCGCAAGCCACTCATGCCGCCAGCCATTAAATCTTCAGAGAAAAATTTCTTAAAATTCTCCAACAATACGTTGGTACTTTGAGTAGTTTGATCGGAGCTTAATCCAAATTTCTCTTGTATTTGTTGCTGTATTTTAGCCTGTATATCGTTATAAATTTCTTGTAGCATAAGTTTGTTTATAGGGTCAAATATAAAAATTAGCAATTACAACGTACGTTAATTTTTTCAAATAAAATCAAATCGGTCGTTTTCGATACATTAATATGCAAAAATCAAGTGATAAATGCAGTTTTATTTGGAACAATAATTTTGCATTTAAAAAAATCAATAAATGTAGTCTAATTCTTTTTCTTAATTACGGACAAGATGTGTTTGATTTATGTATAAAATTTGGATGAGGTACAGAATTTCCTGAACAATCAGCAAGAGCTTGAAAATTCAATTGATAGCTTGAATTCAGCAAACATCATTTTGGTCATACATATTAAATATGGTCGTAATAGGTTCTGTAGAACCACCACTAGGTAGTCCAAATCCAATTCCTCGTATTGCCATTACAAAATCTATTTTACCTTGAGAATTTTTAATTTGGTTCTGAATATATTGTCCTCTATTAGAAACTGCTGACTGTAATGCTTCCCCCACATTTATAGATGCTTTAAATTGTTGATCTGTGATTCCTAATAAATCCATCCAATTATTTGGTAGATTAAAAATTAAATTTAATCGGACACCTATTAAGTCATCATCTGTATCAAATGAAGCATCCATTAATATTCGCAAAGCTCTAAATGCTCTAACATTTATTTGTGAAGTAACATCTAACAATCTAGTCGTTAAATCTTGTGCATTATTTATTTGCCCACCGGTTTCAACAACTTCTTGTAATACAATTCTTATTGCATCATTAAGTGCATTTTGTATTTGATTTCTTAACGATTGTGGCCAATTGTCTTGTTCTAGTACAACTACAACATTTCCCATAACTTGCAAACCATCTTTTTGAATTATGTTTAAAATAGTTGGAATGTCACTTGCATTTGTTGCCCAACAAGAGTCAAACCACATTGAACCCATCGCATCAGGTATTGGCACAGTAATTCCATCACCAGATGATGACCAATTTACTGAAGACCAACATGGTAAAGATGACATATTTTGTGTAACTGAGCTACAATGTCTGCCTAAGGTTGACCTGAATCCAATGTTCATGATGTAAGGTTCATCGGAATTACCTTGAATAGCTGGATCCTCATGTTTAATGATGTAAATATTTTGTACACCAAACCCAAATTTCCTATTTACTGATGGTGGGCAAAGTTGATCTTGTTGTTGTTGAGTACATGCTGCTATTAGAATTATTATAATAGCAAATATTAGTTTTTTAAATTTCGTCATTTTTGTTATTTTAAATTTCAGAAAAAGTTTTAGATGATGTGTAAGAAATTACACTACTAAAAATTTGAAGTAAAAAAATTATGAACAAATTTAGCACTTAAAATCTACCTGATATACCTACTTTTACTATGCCATTATAACCAATGCCAAACTCTACAAATCCTCCTATTTTTTTACCAACACGTATTCCTAACGCATCTATTTGAAATGCAAATTTGAATTGGTTATGAATAGTTTTATTATTATTTGATATAGCGAATTCTTTTTGATTATAATAACAGACTCCTATCTGAAATCCAGAATATAATTGTACTATTTTTTTATTGTAATAGTGATACTCAAAACCTGGCATAATGCAAAAAACTCTATCCTTTGTTTTGTAATTTAATGAATCATTTTTTTTTGAGGTATATATTGCATTTATTTGACAATAAATAGAATTTAAAAAGACCCCTATCTTATTTTTAAATAAATATCTTTTATACCCAAAGTTCAATGAGCCAATTGCTGGTGGTATATTTATGAATTTTGTATAGTAGTTTTCATTTGTCTTATAATTTCTTACACTTAGCAGTTGTGGGTTGTAACTACTAAAAAATCCTCCATCAATAATCATATTTGAAACAGATAAGAATCCGTACGAAAAATAAATTTCATTTTTCTCTAATGTATATTTTATTTTAGAGCTATCTTGTGTCATAGCGTCTATGCTATACGCTAATAAGAGTAATATGTAAAAAGTCTTATACTTCATACAAAATCAGATTTATCAACAAAAGATAATAAGAACAGCAATACGATGAAATAAAATTAGAAAACAATATACGATAATTTGTTTTAAAATGGTATAATTTTATACCATTTTAATTATTTTTATTAATTTTTTTTATTAAAAAATGTGCTAATCCGCAACTTTACCTAATAAATGTTTTAGTACGTCAATATTTGGCGTAGTGTTGTGTTTATTTTGCAATAAAAACGACATGAATATTATTGCATTTCATCAGACCTTTCCAGACGAGCAAGCGTGCAAAGCTCATTTTCTATCTACTCGACTTAAAAAAGGAGTAGTATGCGCTAAATGTAGTCATCAAGAACATTATTTCTTAAAAAACAAAGAACAATTCCAATGTAAAAATTGTAAGTTTAGAACAACACTTAAAAGTGGAACTGTGTTACAAAATATCAAACTTCCATTCCAATATTGGTATATAGCGATGCATCTTATCACTAGTACCAAAAAATCATTTTCTGCACACGAATTAAGGCGTCAACTTGGTCATAAACGATATGAACCTATTTGGTCATTATTACACATAATACGTCATGCAATGAAACCGGATAGTCAATTAAATATGGCGGTTACAGTTGATGATGCTTTTATTTCCACCTACACCAAAGGCGAACAAAGCGAGCCTTAGGCGTGGAAAAGGTAGCGAATCAAAAAGTAAAATAACTGCTATGCTTGAAAATATTCCGATCGAAAATGATAATGCAGTTGCTGTATTTTGTGGTAACTTGACGCTCATTCATAATAAATCGGAAAAGGCAGTTGATGCCGAAAATATAGTACGAAAATATGTAAATGATAAAGCGGTACTGTTTTCGGATAGCGCACTAAACTACACCAACTTAAAACAATGTGTAAGTATGCATATAAAACTGGATGGTAAAAACTTTGAAGAACCAATGTTTAAATGGACTAACATTATCATATCCAACTTAAAGCGATATTTACTAGGTATATTTCATTGTATTAAAGAAGATTATCTACAAAATTATCTTAATGAGTTTAGCTTTAAATTTAATCATAGAAAAGCATACAATATCTTTGAAAATCTATCGCTTATAGTATCTTAGTGGTAAAGTTGCGGATTAGCACATTATTTAATTGAGCCCACTAAAATCACAGCACAAAAGATCAACTTTAACATTTATAACTTTATTATTTTGCATCTATTTTATAAATAGCTACTTTTACGATTCATTAAATTTATTTATGGCAAACCAAGAACAATTCGCGCAACTCATTCAGCAAAGTTACACCTTTAGCGGTACCTCTATTTTAATTGGTGGCGGTATGTTAGATGCACAAGCTGTACCCAATACCCCAGTAAGAATACCACTTAAAACCCTCAACCGACATGGATTAATTGCCGGAGCAACCGGAACCGGAAAAACTAAAACCATACAAACGCTTTCAGAAAAATTAGCAGAAAATGGCGTATCTGTTTTGATGATGGATATTAAAGGCGACTTCTCGGGTATTGCAGAAGCTGGTGCACCTAATCAAAAAATTACCGAACGTGTTGCCGCCATTGGTACAACATGGACTGCCAAAGGTTATCCTGTAGAGCTAATGAGTATTTCGGCTCAAGATGGCGTGCGGCTTCGTTCTACCGTTACTGAATTTGGACCAGTGTTAATGTCTAAAATATTAGATTTAAACGATACCCAACAAGGCGTAGTTTCCATGATTTTTAAATTTTGTGATGACCAACAATTACCCTTAGTCGATTTAACCGATTTTAAAAAAGTATTACAATATTTAACCAATGAAGGCAAAGATATTTTTGAAAAAGAATATGGTGCAATAAGCCCTTCTACAGTTGGTACCATTTTAAGAAAAGTAATAGAATTGGAACAACAAGGTGCATCCTTATTTTTTGGCGAAACCTCTTTTAATGTCAATGATTTATTGCGCAAAGATGACAACGGAATGGGCTATATCAATATTGTCCGATTAACAGATATTCAAGACAAACCTAAATTATTTTCAACGTTTATGCTTAGTTTGCTGGCAGAAGTATATCACAATTTTCCAGAACGTGGCGATGTGGACCAACCGGAATTAGTGATTTTTATCGACGAAGCACATTTAGTTTTTGACAATGCTTCAAAAGCATTAAAAGACCAATTAGAATCTATCATTAAACTCATTCGTTCTAAAGGAGTAGGTATTTTCTTTTGCACGCAAAATCCAAATGATATTCCACAAAGTATTTTATCGCAATTAGGATTAAAAATACAACATGCACTAAGAGCATTTACCGCTAAAGACCGACAAGATATAAAGTTGGTAGCACAAAACTATCCAAGCACTGATTTTTACAAAGTAGAAGACACCATTACCCAATTAGGAATCGGAGAAGCATTTGTAACTGCATTGAACGAAAAAGGTATTCCAACGCCATTGGTTCAAGCATTAATGACACCGCCGCAATCTCGAATGGATGTATTAAACGACAGCGAAATGCAAGCATTGATTCACGCTTCAAAACTGTACAATAAATACAAGGACAATATAGATCCAGAATCTGCATTTGAAATATTAAATGCAAGATTACAACAAGCGCAAGCAGCACAAGAACAAGCACCGCAGCCAGCTGCAAGAACGACAGCTGCGCAAGGCAAATCCACTTTAGATAAAGTATTAGATAGTACTGTAACAAGACAAATAGCAAGAACCGCTACTACAACTATCACGCGTGGATTATTGGGCGTATTAAAAGGAATGTTGAAAAGATAAAAAAGAAAAAATGGGCGAGATAAAAATTTCAAAAATTTCGACAAAAGCACCGAAAGACATAGACAAAGAAGCTACTAAAGCAAAAACAGCAACGATTATTGATGAAATAAAAGAATTGCAAGATGTGTTAATGGCTTCAGAGAAAAAAAGTTTATTGGTAATTTTGCAAGGCATGGATGCCAGTGGAAAAGATGGGGAGACAAAAAATG
>CAZXRF010000055.1:0-18988 GCA_964642875.1 uncultured Chitinophagales bacterium
TAAACTCCGGCTTCAACCGTTGAGTAAGAGTCGTGTCAGGGCTTGCATACAACGGTTTGGGTATTGCCGAAGTGGGGGAATTTGAAAACCGTCAGTTCAAATATAGTACAAAAGCTGATAGAAGTACAAATGTTGATATACTTCCATCAGCCCCCATTTTGGCAATACCTTGTTAGCGTATATAATCAACCTTGTGTAATTTAATTCTCTGAATTGCTTGTAAATAAATGATTTGTAAAAATATCTACTGCAAAATAAAGCAAATAAAAGCACACAAAATATTGATTTGTTGTACTAAATGTTGTACCTTTGTATCGTAATTCTTCCAATTGCATAGCTTAATAAATCAAGGCGAAATTTAGGAAGATGTTATACTGATTAACTTCTAAAGGTTCAATATATGGCAAGTGTAAAACTAATTTTAAGACAGCACCAAGCAGACAAGGCAGGGCATAGTCCATTGTATTTGCGAGTTATCAAAGACCGTAAAACTAAATTCATTACCACAGGAGTAAAGCTACTACCAAGCGAATGGGACGAAGCAAAACAGAAGATAAAAAAGAACCACCCTAACAGTGCCAGGATGAATGCTTTTCTATCTCAAAAAATAGCTGATGCAGAAGGGCAAGTGGCAGACCTTGAAAGAAAGAAAAAATCCGTTTCAGCCAAGAAGTTAAAAGAAGCTATCAAAGGAAAAGACAGCTCAAATTTTTTTGAATACTCTTATGACCGTTGCGAAAAAATCAAAAATACTTTGAGCCTTAGAACCTATATGAATTACAAAAGGTACACAGAGAAGTTTGAAAAATTTGTAGGTAGTAAAGATTTAGCCTTTGATGATATTACGGTAACAATGCTTAAAGACTATGCTAACTATTGCAGTACTACTTTGAAAAATAGCAATACTTCTGTGCATTATTCACTACTTATTTTGTCTATAATGTTTAAGGAGGCAATCCGTGAAGAAATTATCCCTGCAAGTGTATATCCTTTTACCAGAATCAAAATAAAGAGAGACAAAGGCACAAGACTATTTTTGAACCAACAACAATTAGAGCAATTCAAAAACTATAAAATAATTACAGAGGGTAAAGGCGAAATTTGCAGAGATATGTTTTTATTCTCTGTCTTTGGTGGTGGTTTAAGGTTTGGCGATGTTATGGAGCTTCAATGGAAATCATTTAATGAAGCTGAAAACAGGGTAACTAAAACTATTCGTAAAACAGGAAGACAACATAGTTTCAAAGTTGGCGAAACTGCCTTGAATATTTTGAAGAAATACAAAACACCACTTTCAAAGCCAGATGATTTGGTATTTCCATTAATAGCAGATAAAGAAAGATATTTTGCAGATGTTCGTTACCAATATACCGAAACTGAAAGAAATGGACATACTGCCAATTGGAATTTAAGGCAAATAGGCAAAGCCATTGGACTACCCTTTACTTTGAGTTTCCATTTAAGCCGTCATACTTTTGCTACTAATGCTTTAAACAATGGTATGCGAATTGAACACGTCAGTAAATTATTAGACCATACTGATATTGGTATCACACAGATTTATGCAAAAATAATTAGTGAGGAATTAGACAAAGCAGTTGACCAATATATTAAGTAAGTAGTCTAAAATCTAAATAGTCTAAATAGTATTATTATATTGGTAAATTTGCATAATGATTTTAAATAAATGAAAATAGATTTAAGCATATATCAAAGTATCCTGTACAACGATTTAAGACCGTGGCTTGATAGCAACAAAGACGACAATCGTTTTAAGGCTAAATTAACCCCTAATTTCAAAAACCCTACAGAGAACTCAAAAGACTATGATAATGCTATAAATAAAGCCCTAATTGACTATAAAAGCACATTAAACGAAGAAGAATACCTATTTGAATTAGCAGACGACCAAGCGCAATTTAACAGAGTTGTAGATGAAATTTTATACCCATTAATTGAAGTTATTGCAGATGAACCAACCAACAATAAAGCTACATTTTACTACTATCTAATAAAGAACGAAGCCACACGACTAATAAACAACCTCTATAAATTCTCATACTTAAAAATCAGTGATAGTGAAAAAAAGAATGTGTTTATAGGTGCAATCAAAGGCATTAATTCACTTATTCAACGAACCCAACAGCAAAAAATACAAGTTTCCAAAAATGGAAACCATAGCCAAGACCCCAACAATACTTTTATACTTGATTATTTAGGCATTACACTTATTCGTTTACATTTAGAAGTAAAAGAATTGTTTGAAAAATATGTTACAGGAAATGTATTTGATGAAGCAGGTATTTACAGCACTATCGTAAAGAAAAAACAACCCACAGAAAGCCATATTAAAGACACTGTAGGGCTTAATCACTTCAAAGTTACTGCATATATCAACCAGCCAAAACACAAGAAAGAAACCACCTTAGAATGGATTTTATATACATTAGAAACCTACTCTAAATACTTTCAAACCGATACCACCAGTAAAGAAGAAGCCAAAAGAAAGAAAATACTATTAGATGATTTACAAGCATTGGAAAATCTTCACTTCTTACAGCATTATAAAATCAAACTTGAAAATATTACTTATTCCAAATTATTAGAAGCTGAGGCGTTAGAACCCATATTTAACGATACTTTCCAAGATATTACAGAAGCAGTTGAAGTACCAACTATAGCAAGTAAAAAATTAGTTGTTATTAATAAGGAGCTTCAAAAATTAGACTTCTTAAAATACGATATTGATACTCATAATCTATCTAATCTACAATCCATACCAAGACAATTACAAGATGCTTTAATTGGTCTTAAATCCTTTGTCAATGCTAATTTAAGTATTGATTTCTCTAAGATAGCAGAACCAAAAGCACCACCTATAAAAATAAACTTATCTGTAGGCGATTTAGCTTTACTTTTTAGAATGTTGTTTGAATTAAAACCCGACATTTTTGATGTAAAAACTAAGGCAGAATTATTCCGTTTCATTTCTTCCAACTTTACTACCAAAAAATCCAAAGAGGGCGAAATTAGTATTGATACTATTACTAAAAAATTCAATGACCCCGACACCAAATCAAAGGAACTTTGGGCTACTCATTTGCACACTTTGATAGCACTTTTGAAAAAAGTTTAAAAACTTTTTTTCTCTCAAACCCTTTATAGTCAAGTCTTTTAGCTTGGGTCTTACGACCCTATGGGACTGTTTTGCCTTCCTTTTACTTCTCACTTTTGCCTTGCAATAACGCAATAAAATTAAATTTAAAAAGCAATGGAAGTAATAACAATCCAATCAGAAGCATTCCAAGAATTAGTTAAGAAAATGGACGAAATCCAAACTAAACTAACTGCTAAGGACAAAGAACCAAAAGAAATTTGGTTAGACAATCAAGAGTTCATTCAGTTACTCAAAATCTCAAAACGGACTGCACAGCATTACCGAGATACAGGGATGATTTCTTTCTCACAAGTAGGTAGCAAAATTTACTATCGTATGAACGATGTAGAGGAACTATTGAAAAAGCATTACAACAAAGCATTTAAGAAGTAAGCACCCTTAAACACTTTGATTTTTTAACAAATTAAAAAGCAGTAGAAAGATGTCAAAAGATATAAAAGATTATCCCTTAGTGTCATTATACAAAACAGTAATGGACACCACAGCATTTGAGCAAAATCCAGTATTACAGGTTTTATTCAAAATCAATAACGGTACATACAAGCATTTAGTTGACCCAGCTACAAAGGCATTTCAAGAAGGCAACACAGAGCTTTATACAGAACTAAAAAAGAAAATTCCTTCATTTATTATTTCAGGAACTTACGAGGGTGGTAGAAAAGCTGAAAACCTAAAAGACTATTCAGGGTATTTGATTTTGGATATAGACAAATTACCTAAAGATGAAATCAAAAATTACAAACAAAAAATTGCAGATGTACCATTTACATTTGCTTGTTTTATTAGTCCTTCAGGTGTTGGCTTAAAAATTATTATTAAGGTTAATTCCAATCCTACAAATCATTTACAAGCATTCAACCAACTAAAAGCAATCTACGAAAAGGCAACAGGAGTAGAAATTGATAAATCAGGTAAGGATATTAACAGACTATGTTTTTTTAGTTGCGATAGCAGTATAGTTATCAATTATGAAGCTCAAAAATTCTTAGTACAGCACGAAGAAGTAAAGCAAACCACCATTGCACCAGTGCAACAGTTTACCCATCCAACAGACGACCTAAGTATATTTCAAAAATGTGTAGAGCTTACCAATAACAAAATGGCTTATGTAGAGGGCAACCGTAACAACTACATTAATCTATTAGCCAATAACTGCAATAGAAATGGTTTATCCGAACTATCAGCCACACAGTACATAAAATCACACTACAATTACAACGAGGTAGAAGTAAGCCAAACAATCAAAAGTGCCTACCAAAGCCATATTACTGAACACGGCAAATTTTCTAAGCAATCTACGCCAGTAGTACCAATCAATGATTTTTCTAAAACAGGTGCAGTTCCTTTAAAACAACTCATTCACAGAGCCAATACCGAACCCGACACACCTTTTATTTGGAGTGGAATTAAGGAAAATTCTTTTGGTTTTATTTTTGGTCCTTCTAAAAGTGGTAAAACTACCATTTGCGAAAACTTAGCTATGAGCTTAGTTGCAGGGCTTACCGATTTTATGGGTCAGCCAATTACCAAAGGATCTTACAAAGTATTTTTTCTATCCTTAGAGGAATATTGGAAACCAAGAAGCCAACGAAATGCTAAACAAGTACAGTACTTAACAGAAAATATAGGCAGTGATGTATGGGTAAATAATTATTCTGCAAATGATGATACCGTGCCTCGTCAAATTGATAGCGAAGATGAATGGTTATTATTAGAAAGTCTTATCAAAACCAATGGTGCAAATTTCGTAATTATAGACAGTTTAAGCCGTTTGTATTCAGGAGGTATAGAAGATAGCGGATTAGCTAAAAAAGTAGCATTAAGGCTACGAGAATTATGCAATAGACTAAAAATAACCCTCATAATAATACACCATACACCCAAGCAAATAGGAAGACCTATTACCATAGATAGTTTGGCAGGTAGTCGTATGTTAGCACAAGAAGCAGATTTTATGATAGGTGTAGGAAAAAGCCCGGAAGGTAAGCGTTATATAAAAGATGTTGCATTTCGTTACAAACAAGAGGACAGTGAAAATGTTATGACCTTTGATATAAATTCCTACCAGTTTGCAGTAGAGGGCATACAATTACCAGAATCCGTTTTACTAAAAGAAACAGACGGCAGAGAAGATACCACAAACACAGATGCCATTTTAGAATACATTGACGAGAAAACTAAATCCGAAAAAGGTGGGTGCTATTTGAAAGACTTACAAGAGCATTTCGTTACAGGCAAAATAGTTTCAAGAGCCACACTGTTTAATTGCCTTAAAAAGCTACAGAAAGACGGCAATTTATCAAGCCCCACCAAAGGACTGTACAAGTCCAATCCATTTTAACCACTTCATTTTTACTTAGACTACTTAGACTTTCACAAAGTGTGAACATTTTCTACTTTGTATTGCTTCTTTTTGCTTAGATTTGCATAAATTTGACAAGTCAATTAATGCACAATAGTATGTCCAACCAATTCGGTAATAAAATACGCTTATTAAGGGAAGAAAACAACCTGCTACTTCGGCAGGTTGCCCCATTTATAGATATAGATACGCCTCACCTTAGTAAAATTGAACGAGGCGAACGAATACTAAAGAAAGAGCAAATACCTCTTTTGTCAAAAATCTTAAAAACAGATGAAAACGAATTAACCACTCTATGGTTGGCAGACCAAATGTATAATGTGATAGAGGGCGAACCCTTAGCAAATGAAGCTATTAAACAACTAACTAAAAATATTAAAAAGTAAATGAGCATAAATATACTAAAATACGAAGGCGATGTATGGCGTACAGCCGATTTACTATTAGGTGCAGGTATCAAGCAAAGCGATTTTCCAAAATTTATGATGCCCTATTTTGCCTTAATTATGGTAGAGAGTAGGTTGATTAGAGAAAGTAACAAACTCAAAGAAACACATACAGATTTAGATATTGAAGATTTTATAGAACTATTCAAGGAGGAAGGCTTAGGCTACAATGATTTTGTAATTCGTAAAAACAAAACATTGAAAGACATTTGTAAAAACGATAAAACCTTTGATGTAGATTTTCATTCATACCTCAAAGCCTTTGACCCCGAAACTCGTTACCTATTAGGTGTATATAAAGGCACTGAAGAAGAAAAGTTTTTAGATATTTCTGGCGTTACAGGACAACTCAAAAAGAAACGAATTTTATTTGAAACGGTACAGGCTTGGAGTGAAATAGACCTTACCCCTTTTAGCAATTCTGAAATAACAACCCTTGAAGAACATATAAAGCGTAAATGGGCAGATATATCAGCAGAAACAGCAGGAGAGCAATATACACCCGATGATATTATTTCTTTAATCTCTGAAATCATTGCTTCTAAAATTGAAAACAACGGCAAGTTTCTAACAATCTATGACCCTACTTGTGGCGGTGGCAACCTTTTATTTGGTGTAGAAGATAAAATACAAGACCTATACCCCAATAGACCTACTGCCACTTATGGCCAAGAATGGAACGGTACTTTATTTGCCTTAGCTAAAATTGAAAGTCGTTTTAGAAAAGATACACAAATAGAATACGGCAATACCTTAACTGATATAGGTAAATTTTGGGATAAAACTTTTAGTATAATAGTAGCCAATCCACCATACGGTGTAGATTGGAAAGGCTTTGAAAAAGATATTAAAAACGACACTACAGAAAGGTTTGTTGCCTTACCCTCAATTAGTGATGGTCAGTTTTTATTTACCCAACACATACTACATAAGTTGGCTGATGATGGTTTGAGTATTGTGGTACATAATGGTTCTACTTTATTTAGTGGCGATGCAGGTAGTGGCGAAAGCAATATCCGTAAACACTTTTTTGAACAAGATTATGTAGAAGCTATTATACAAATGCCTACCGATGAATTTTTCAATACAGGTATCTATACTTATTTATGGATATTCAATAAAAACAAACCAGCCAACAGAAAAGATAAAGTAATACTTATAAATGCCAGTGAACTTTGGGAACAGTTAAAGAAAAGTAAGGGTAAAAAGCGAAAGCAAATGAACCCAAGCAATAGAGCCGAAATTGTAAAAGCCTTAGCAGATTTTAAGGACAATAGTTTTGCCAAAGTTTTTGATAAATGGCACTTCTATTACAACAAACAAAGCATTATGCTTACCAATATTGATGAAGATGGAAACTTTATACAAATGCCTACCAAAACCAATAAGGATGGCGATATTGTAGAAGAAAAATCAATCAAATTAGAAGTTGAAAAAATTGTTCAAGACACCGAAGAAAAAACCATAACTGTAGATATTGAAACAGAACAAATAACTGTATTAGACAAAGCCACTAACACCCAAGAAATAATATCTTACAAAATAGAAGAACAACCCAGAAAGAAAAAATCAGATAAATCCGTTAATCAAGAAAATCAAGGTTTAGACGAAATTATTAAACCTATTATTGCCGAATTAGATTACAAGGAAGCTGATTTAACAGTACATACCAAACAAGCTATTTATTATTACGATAACGACAAAGAAACCATAATAGAACAAATAGGCAAAAAACAAACTGCCTTAGGTTGTGGTAAAATTGTCATAAAAGCCAGTGCCAAAAAAGACAGTAAAACCAAACTAACAAAAAGCATTGCCATTACTGTAGAGCTTACCAAAGACCTACAAAAAGATTATGAAATAATACCCTACCACCCACACGAAACCACCAACCAAAGCAATATAGATGCTTTTATGGCTAAGTACATTACCAAACCATTTGAGTATATAGACAATGTAATAGGCGTAGAAATAAACTTTAATAAAGTGTTTTATACATCAGAGCAATTACGACCTATTGAAGCCATTTCTAAAAACTTAACTGATTTAGAAACCGAATTAGCTAACCTTGAAAATGAGTTAAGTTTATGAGTAATATTAACGCATATAGTAATTATTACAACACTAACAACAGTTGGCTACCAATTCTACCCCAAAATTGGTCAGTTGATAGATTTAATGATTTAATAAACTTAAAGCACGGTTATCAATTTAGAGATTATGATTTTACTGATGATGGTATTAAAATTATTAAAATCACTCAATTAAGTTCAGAGGGTTACTTAGAATTAGATAATTGTTCCTTTATAGATTTTAACAGATTAAAAGAGTTTAGAAAAATTGTTATTAATGACGGAGATGTTTTAATGGCTCTTACAGGAGGTACAATAGGAAAAATAATTAGAACAACAAATATTAACGAACCATTACTTCAAAACTATCGTGTAGGTAGTTTTATTCCAAATAAGAAAAGGTTAGATAAAGGATATATGTTTTATTTTTTGTCAAGTTCAAATCTATTTGACCAAATTAATTTTTATATCAATCGTAATGGTCAACCAAATGTTGGAAAGGAGAATTTTAAATATATGTATATTGGCTTTCCACCTCTCACCGAACAAACCCAAATAGCCAACTACCTTGATACAAAAACCCAAGCCATAGATAAAAAAATAAACCTACTCACTACCAAAATTGAATATTACAAAGAGTTAAGAAAAACAATTATCAATAATGCAGTTACCAAAGGTTTAAATAATAATGTAAAGTTGAAAGAAAGTGAGTTAGGTTTTGAAATTCCTACACATTGGAAATCTAAAAGGCTTAAAGATGTAGGCTTCCTATATAGTGGTTTATCAGGTAAGGCAGGAGATGATTTTAACCAAGACGATAACCCAAACAATAAAGGCTTTATACCATTCACAAATATTGCAAATAATACCTACTTAAAAAAAGACCACTTAGGTACAGTTGTAGTATTTGATAATGAAAAACAGAATAAGGTAAGAAAAGGAGATATATTTTTCTTAATGAGTTCAGAAGGTTACGAGGATATTGGTAAAACCGCAGTATTAGCCGATGATATTAAAGATACTTACCTAAATAGTTTCTGCAAAGGATATAGACTAACTAAAAGTTTTTGCTACCCAAGTTTTATAAATTATATGATGCTTTCAACTAATTATAGAAGCCACCTAATCACAGAGGGTAAAGGTTTTACAAGAATTAATTTAAAAATGGAAAAGGTAACGGATTTTATAGTTTACCTACCACCCACCAAAACAGAACAAACCGAAATAGCTAATTATTTAGATGCCAAAACCAGCACCATTGATAAAATTAACACCAACCTACAAGCACAAATAGAAACATTAAAAGAACTGCGAAAAACATTAATTAATGATGTAGTAACAGGTAAAATAAAAGTAAGTATAGATGACAGAAGCTAAAAAAACATATTTTTTTATAGACGAAAGTGGCGATAGTGCTTTTTACGGAAAGCGTAAAAAACCATTGGTAGGTACTGAGGGCTTTCAACCTATGCTTAATTTAGGTATGATAAGCCTTGCCGATAAAAAACAAATTCGTACAGCAATAGTAGATTTTATGAATAATATAAAATCTGATACATTGTATAATTCTATTCATTCTATAAAGCAACCCAATTGGTATCTTCACGCCAGAGGCGACCACCCCGAAGTAAGAGCCAAGTTTTTTGAATTTCTACGAAATTTAGATGGCTTTAAATGCTACATTGTTATTGGTAGAAAAAGACTTAGCACATTTCAAAACAAGCATAACAACAACGATAGCGAATTTTACTTTGACCTTGTACACCACCTTATTAAAGATAGGCTCAAAGATGAAGATACTATGTATCAAATCTTTCTTTCAGGCAGGCAGAAAAGTACACAGCACTATTTAGGTTCAGCCATTGCAAAAGCAGTAGAAAGGGATAATAATAGAAGAAAAGTACCAATTAATATTCAATACAAATTTGATATTGTAAGAAGTGAGGACACACCCGAATTGTGTATAGTAGATTATCTTTTATGGGCTTTAAACAGATACATTGCTAATGGTGAGGAGAGATTTTTTAAGGCTTTACAATCAAAATTCAACCTAATAATAGATGTGTATGATTTTGATAAATATGGTAAAAAAAGCGGGAATTATTACCACCGTGCCAACCCATTCAATATTGAAAATGCAAGTAAATTTAGAAACGATGGATATGTATAAAAATAAAAAAAGTTCTTATAAGTCCCGTGTCAGTACTGACAGCCCCCGCCAATTGCGAGTTATGATACTTACAAAAACCGATACAAATATAAGAAACTATTTTGTAACAATGCAAGAAAAAATGCAAAATACTGCAATTTTAACTTTATATCCAATTGTGATCGCACTGCGTACACAATTCAAAATGTATTCTAATTCATTGTATATCAATGCTTTTTTAAGCAACGCTTTATCAATAGTTGGTAATATTTTTAGCAATATAATTTACTATTCCAGTTACCGAGTAATCCTCGTTAACTCTTTCCATTTTGGGAAAAGTTCAAATTCAGTTAGTGCAAAATTTGCAATAACACAAAAATAATAAACCAATAAAAAAGATAAAAAGTAATTCAAAATGGCAAAATTAATAGAAGTAGAAGAAAGAGATATTGACTACATTTTTGGTAAAAACAAACCTTATAGTTTAGATGTGTACCAAAGGGATTATCGTTGGAGTGATGATAAAGACCTAAAAGTAGTTTCGCAATTATTGTTAGATATTGAACTTCGTTTTGAACACAATTTTAAACGAAGCAGAAAAACAGATAAAACAGAACTCACAGAAATTCTAAAAGATGTTAGCGAAAATTTCAAAGCCTATTTTCTAAATACTATTATGTTGAACGAACAAGGTGGTGACATATTTATAGTAGATGGTCAACAACGTTTAACTACCATTTTATTACTACTTATTAAACTATACCATTTGGGTAAATCTAATAGAACCAATGGAATGAATATAGATAAAATATTGGGAGAAAAAATATATGAAGAAGATAAAGCCAGTACCAAACATTTCAAAATATCCAACAAAGACCGTAATAATATCATTCGTAAAATCTTTGAAAATGAAACTATTGTAAAAGATGATATTGGCAATATTACACAGCACAATTTGGTTGAAAATTATAATATTATTTCAAAATATTATGACAAATACTTTTTTGATAAGGATGGTAATTTTGATGTAATTAAGTACAATTATTATATCTATAACCTAACTGAAAAAGTATTGATTATAGAGCAAATCATAAAGCATAAAGAAGATGTTGCTATGATTTTTGAAACTGCCAATGATAGAGGTAAAGAATTAGAACCACACGAAGTATTGAAAGGTATGTTATTAGGTGTTTTAGAAACTAATGTCAAAGAAGATTGTAATACAATTTGGAACACAGCTTTACAAACATTTTTCAAATTAAATGGTGATTATAAAAATGTAGATGAATTTTTTAGAACTTACTTTAGAGCAAAGTATGCAGATAATCAAAGCCAATACCAAAGTTTTGCAGGAAAGTATCATAGAAACTTATTGTCTAATGATAAAATTATTAAAGATTTAGACCGTTCCAGTCCTAAAAAAATTGAAAGTTTTATTAGAAATGAGTTTGTGTATTTCTATAAAGCCTATTTGGAAATATTAGAAATTGCAAAAGAAGAAAGTAATATCTATGTAGCTTCAAATTATGCCAATGAAAGAGGTCAACAACTATTACTTATTATTTCTGCATTAAACTTTAACGACCCTGATAAGGAAGCAAAAATTACTTTAGTAGCTAAAAAATTAGACCAATTCTATGCCATATCAAGGTTAGTTGGTATTTATGATAGTAACGAACAACAAAAGGAAATCTACGATATTAATAAAGCTATCAGAGGCAAATCATTAGCAGATATAGAGAAAGAATTTGATAAAATTATCGTAGATAATTTTAATGAGAATAATATCCCAGTTACTACAGTAAATGAAATCTTCCAATACAAATATTTTCAAAATGCAAAAATAGATGGCAGGTTTACAAAATATATTTTATCAAGGATAGATATGTATTTAGCCGACCTACTCAATGAACAGTCTTTTGCAAAACAAGAAAGTTTATTTTTTATTGCTCATAGTGGTAATAAGCCTGCAAATGGTTTTCATATAGAGCATATGTTCGCCAATAATGACAAAATAATGGAGCAGTTTAAGGATGCTAATGGTGAGTTTGACGAAAAATTATTTAATGATGAAAGAAACAGGTTAGGTGCATTAATACTTATGAAAGGCAATGAAAATATTAGGTTTAGTAATTGGGTATATAAAAAGAAGTTCAAATCTTATGTAAATAGTGGTTTTATATGGAATAGAATTTTAACTAATTCTATTAACCCAGCTTCATTGAATAGTTGCCAAGACCCTATTAAAAATAAATTCAAAAACTACGAACCTGACCAAGATGGATTATTGGTTAGAGATGCCATAGAAGAAAGACAGCAACTTTTATTTGAAATAATTAAAAATATATATTCAAACTAATGCAAGAATTAGACTTACAAGATAAATACCTCATTAACTTTCTTTGCGAAAGGCAAGACGGTTTGCAGTACAAAGAAGCCAAAGCAAATACGGTTTCCAACCTATTTTTTTTGGTAGAAAATTTGAAACATTTTATTTCAGAAACTTCACTAAATAAAGACAATTACCGAAAGCTATTGAAGAAATTTAGTAGCGAAAAAGAGTTGTTAGATGAGTTCTGCAAGTTCTTAGATGAGAGGGTTAAATCTTCTGCTAATATGGCGTTGTTTATTAATAACAATAAAAAAGTAGATTTTCAAGGCATACCTATTTATCTATTTTATCCAAGTGGCAGTGTTACCCACGAAGATAAATTGTTTGAAGAAAACATTTTTACTGTTATTCAGGAGTTGCCTTACATTTTCAAGCATAATAGCAAACAATGCTTTTCATTCCGACCAGACCTTTCATTTTTTGTCAATGGTATTTATTTAGGATATAGCGAACTAAAAAGCAATTACAACAATCAAAATGCAAGAACCAACGGCAGAAAAAAAGTAGCTAAAGATTATCAAACAGCAGTACAGGAATATTTAACTATTGCAGAGGATAACGATATAAGCCAAACAATCCGTAAAGACTTTTTGAAGATATTTGAAAAAGCAATACATATTACTTCTACAGACATTAACGAAACCTATGTAATACGCAATATTGCCAATCAATTTGATTTAATTAAAGGCATAGTCCAGGCAGATACTTATGATTTCAACGAGTACAATTTGAATATTACCAAAGATTTTAAAGCCTATCCATTACGCAACAAAACAGGTTCTAAAACTGAAAGATTTGAAGAAGTATTTAAGGCACTCTATGATAAAAAAATGATAGAGAAAGAAATATTGTACTACAATTTTTTGGAGAGAGAATTAATAAGAAAAGAAGGTAGTAAAACCAAAGAATACAAGCACAATGATGGTAGGTTAATAAGTCCAAGACCTAAACAGAAATTCGGTACAGATAAAGTATTAAGCAAGATAGATGAATTTTTAGACCACGAAACCGAACCCGATTATTTTATCAATAAGTTAGAAGCAGAACTAAAAGCCAAAGGCTTAGGCGATGTTCAAATAAAAGACCTAATTGATAAAAGGCAGAAATACCAAAACAATAAAAATATCTATTCCTTATTGCTTCAATATTCAGCAGGGTTTGGTAAATCTAATATTATTGGTTGGACAGCATTACAATTAAAAGACCTGCGTAAAAATGGTGCTTATGTATATGACAAAATAATGTTGGTAGTAGATAGGTTGCAATTACGAGACCAGTTAGATACAATGTTGCACAATATGAATATTCAAAAAGGAATGTTTATAGAAGCCTCAGACCCAAAGTCGTTTAAATTGGCTTTAAGTAGCGATAAACGAGTTGTTGTAGTAAACCTTCAAAAGTTTGAAAGTGTTAATAATATTATTGATCCTGCCATAGTAAAAAAACTTTCAACACTTCGTATTGCTTTTTTAATAGATGAAATACACCGTAGTAATAGTGGTGTACAGCACGAAGAAATGATAAGTGTTTTTGATGAATTACAAAGCAGTTTTGATAATAATACAGCCTACAATAAATCAAGGCAAAAAAAGAATCTGATAGTAGGTTTCACAGCCACACCAAACGACCATACATTAGCAAGGTTTGGTGAGTTTAATAAATATGCAGAAGCTGAAAAAATATGGATTCCCTTTGACAGCTACACAATGAAAGAAGCTATTGAAGATGGTTACATACTAAATCCAATCAAAGGCATAGTACCAGTTTCTGCAAAAATGTTTTTTGAAATACCCGATAATGAATTGGAAGGATTTGAGGGGGATACCGGTTATGAAGAAATACCAGACAATACAGATACAGGCATAGATGAATACGGTAAAATATATGCTATTCGTAAAAAGAAAATTTATGCTAATAATGATAGAATAGATGCTATTGCCAAATTTATCGTACAGAGGCTTGTTACAACAGTTTACCACAATATTAGAGGTACAGCAAAAGCAATGTTGGCAGTTTCTTCAATACCAAATGCAATTATTTATAAAAAGAAAATTGAAAAATACTTTAACGAAATAGTACAGCAAAAAAAATACGAAAGATTTAAGGAAGCACCTGTTTACATTGTGTATTCTGATAGCCAAGACCAACCAAGTAGCAATAGCATAAATGACGGCTTAAACGAAAAGAATGTTTTACAATCCTTCAAATTGGCAAAGAATGGTATAATCATAGTGGTAGATAAATTACAAACTGGTTATGACGAACCTAAACTACATACATTGTTTTTAGATAAAGAAATTAGAGGTATCAATGCCATACAAACCATATCAAGAGTTAATAGAACTACAAAGCATAAAAACGATTGTAAAATAATTGACTTCTCTTATAAGAATGTGAATGTAAAAAACATAAAAAAAGCATTTGAACATTTTAGCAATGTAGTAGTATCGGATTTTGACCCATTAGGTGATGAAGAAAGATTAGACGAGTTTTTTAGATCACTTAAAGCACATTCCATTTATACAACTCATTTTACAACTTTTAGTAATTATAAGCAAGGCAAAGAGCAAGTACAAGCCATAATCAATATGGAAAATAGCTTTGCTGATTATATTACAGCAAATAAAGCAGAAGCTAAGCAGTTAAAAAATAGCATTAACAGTTACTATAAGATATTGAACCTAATTGAGTTTGTTTTAGACTTAGATAAAAAATATTCAGACCCAATCTTTTTAGAGTTTTTGCGTAAGTTCAATTATGAGTATAACCACCTAAATAAGCCAACAGATATTATAGACGATGTAGAAATATATTTTGATAATAGAATAGGCATTGTAGCACCTAAAGATGAGGTAATAAAGAAACCACCACCCCCTAAGAACCCTAAGCCAACTCCACCAACGGAAGGTGGCAAATATAAATTCAACATTTTAAAAGTAATTGAAAAAAGAAATCAAGAAGAAGAAGCAATAGCAGAATTAATAAAAGAGTTTGAAGCCAAAATAGAAACGTTTTTTACATACATACACACAGATGATGTAGGTAAAAGGTTAGTAGCTAAAATCAAAGATGATGGCACAACATTTAGTCAAGAAGAAATTTACCAAGACTTTGCAAAGGTGTATAGAAAATATACAATACTCAATAAAGATTTAGGCGACTTTTTCAAACGTGAAACCAAAGATAGTTTAACCCAATTGTGTGATGATTTTGAAAACACCTTAACCCCATAGTTTAACTTTAATTAAAATTGATTAGATAGTGAAGAAACAAAACTTAGTATTAAATATCCTTACATTTTCACACCCTATTCCTTCAATAGAGTGTTCTTTTCAATTGGCAAAAGCCGATGGTTTTTACCCTGTCAAGGTAAATAGCCTACCAGTAAACATTGAAGAAATATTTAGTAAAGAACAATTAGAAAATGTAGAGTATGCCTATACTAATTTCACAGCTGACGAAAACATATCAAAACCCATTTCAGTAGATTTAGATAAAAGCAGACGATTTTCAAAACTATACTACACTCAAATTCTATTCAATTACTTTTCTAATATTGCAGATGCAATAAAAACAAACTTTGTTTCCGATATTTCACTTTGGTTTTTAGATGCAAAAAAATCAACTATTAACTATACTTCATATAAGGTATATACAATTAAAGTACAAATAGCAAGAGCAACAAAAGAGCCCGAATTAGTAATATCCTATGACGGTAAATCAAGAGTAAGTAAACAAAGTAGAGAACAAATTCATTGCGATGAAGATTCTTTTTCCTCTTTCTTATATGAAAATCGTATCTACTATAAAGATGATTTACCAGCTATTGCAGGGTATCACTTAGATAAACAATTTCCTAAAATTAATTTTCATTTATCCAAGTTTTTAGGCTTACAAACAACACCTGAAAAACCAACCAACAAATACAGTGCTTACTACTTAGAGGTAACAGCATTTTATGATAAATACATAAATACACAAGAGTTCAAAAATGTACTACCACTTACTTCTGATGGTTTTATTACTGTGTCAACAGATAAAATAAAACAAACAACTGAGAATAGTAACTTAATGCAGTTCGGTCAAGGCAAAACGCATATAATGCCATATTATGGCTTAGGCGATGGTGGTCCTTATGAACTTTCACCACATAAAAATATCAAATTCATATTCTTATTTCATAAAGAAGACAGAACATTTGCAAACACAGTTTTTGAATGGTTTGAAGGTAAAAAACCAGGTTTCAAAGGATTAAAAAGTTATATCAAACTGCCTTATAGCATAGATAAAGAAAACACTATAGTTTTTGAAAATATAAATAACCCAATTGAGGAAATTAGACAGCAATTATCAGACAAAGCATTTGATGACAATACAAGATACTTAGCCATTTATTTATCCCCAATATCAAAATCTGAAATTGACGAAGATAAGCACAAAATATACTATCAAATAAAAGAAGAACTATTAAACTATCGTATTACCTCACAAGTGATTGATAGAGATAAAATAAATAATTCAGCATTTCAATACTATATGCCAAATATTGCCATAGCAATATTAGCTAAGTTAAACGGTGTGCCGTGGCGTTTACAGCGTAGTTTATCAAATGAATTGATAGTTGGTGTAGGGGCATTCAAAAGTACAGAAATCGGTAGTAGATATATAGGTAGTGCCTTTTGTTTTTCAAACAACGGACACTTTAGAGGCTTTGAATGTCACCCCGCTACCGATACTTTTATGTTAGCAGGAGATATAGGCAAAGCAGTTCGTAAATTCAAAGCAGATAATCAAGATGTAAAAAGACTAATAATTCATTTCTATAAATCTATGAGTAAGGCAGAATTAGAGCCAATAGAAAAAGAGTTAGACGACTTAAACTTTGATATTCCAATAATCATAGTATCTATTAACAAAACAGAGAGCAAAGATTTAGTAGTATTTGATACCAACAGTACCCATACAATGCCTATAAGTGGTACATTCATAAAAACAGGTTGGAATGAATATCTATTATGTAACAATACAAGATACGGTGTATCAACAACAGAGAAAATAGAAAGCTATCCATTTCCAATAAAGTTAAAACTAAAGGCAACAGACGAAACAATATTAGACGATTACAAAACAACAAAAGCAATTGTAGATCAAGTGTATCAGTTCAGCCGTATGTATTGGAAAAGTGTAAAACAACAAAACATACCAGTAACAATACTTTACCCCGAAATGGTGGCAGAAATATTTCCACACTTTGAAATCAAAGAATTAAAACAATTTGGCAAAGACAATCTTTGGTTTTTATAAAACTAAAATTATGATGAAATTAATAACAGATAAGCCAACAAATGCTACGGTTACAAATCTAAATTTATTAAGCAGTGATTTAGATGCTAAAATCCCAGCCAAAAAATTAGAAAAAAATTTACTAATTGCAACTTGGAATATTAGAGCATTTGGTGATATTACTCGTAAAGAAATTTCAGGCGACAAAGACAGCCCAAAAAGAGATTATCATTCTGTATTATGTATAGCAGAAATCATAAGTAGATTTGATGTTATTGCAATTCAAGAAGTTAAGGCAAATATAAAAGGGTTAAGAGATGCTTTAAAAATATTAGGTAATAATTACGCTTTAATTCTTACCGATGTAAACAAAGGCGATGCAGGTAATGACGAAAGAATGGCTTATGTATTTGATACAAGAAGAGTTCAATTGTCAGGTTTAGCCTGTGAATTAGTAGTGCCACAAGAGTGGATAAATACGGCTTCAAATGAAGCACTTACAGAGCAATTTGTTAGGTCGCCTTATGCAGTAAGTTTCAAAGCATTCAACCAAACATTTATTTTAGTAACCTTACATATTCTATATGGCAAATCTTCCAAAGACCGTATAAAGGAATTGGGAGGTATTGCTAAATGGATGGCAGAATGGGCAAGCGATATAAATGTTTACCACCAAAATTTAATATGCTTAGGCGATTTTAACATTGACGCAAGAGGTGATTTATTAAATAAGACTTTTATTGCAAGTGGTTTGCATATACCCGATGAATTACAGAACGTAAATGTTACTCGTTCTATTTTTGATGAAACAAAATACTATGACCAAATTGCTTGGTTCAATAATTCAAAAAATGTACCCAATCTTTCTTTAAAGTACAAAAATGCAGGTAACTACAACTTCCTAAATACAGCATTAAAAAATAGAAATCTAACAAAACAAGCATTATCGTTTATGCTATCAGACCACTTTCCTTTATGGGCTGAATTTGAATTATAGAATATTATCAAGAGTATACACCCCCCAAGCCAACGCACAAAAAAATACGGCTTTGGGCTTTGCCACAACACGATGCCAACGCTTAAAGCCCTCTAAGGTATTGCAGTCA
>CAZXRF010000056.1:0-18753 GCA_964642875.1 uncultured Chitinophagales bacterium
AAGTATCCAATACCTTAGCACCCTTGCATTAAAAAGAGTAGTAGTTGTTTTTCATTTGTTTTTTAATGCAAGTATGAAGCCGTATTTTTTTGCCAACGCTTCACCCCCCCAAAGCCACACACCCCAACCACCCTTTTCAGCGGTGCAGTTAAAATAAAGCATTTTCTATTAAGCCAGTGTGCTTAATAAAGTGTTCATTTATTGCGTTTCATTTCGTTTCGGCAGGCTATCGCAAATTTGCCTTCACTTCATTGCACTTCGCAAATTTCACACATTATTTTAAGCACCCCTCAGCAAGAGTATTTCGTACCTCATACACTTGCTTTCAGCCAACGCCACAACAGTAGGTATGCTTTATTTTATCTGCGACATATTACCCCCAAGCCAACGCTTCTGAAATAGAATGATGACAATAATAAAAGGAAATAATTATATATAATTTATTTCCAAAGAAAAAAAACAACAGGAATAAAAAGGAAAGCAAAGTTAGGTGGCTCACACAAGCCAACGCACAAAAAAAGCCAAAAGACTACGGCATAATAAAAAGGGAAAAAAAAGCTACGCTATTTGTTTTTTTCCCTTTTTAGCCTTCGGCACTTATTCCGTTTCCTTTTGGCTTTTTTGCTTCGCCACCTCTTTGAATGCTTTCTTTTTTTTCTGTTTTTTTCTTTGTAAAAATATTTGTTGGTTTTCGCCACAGCAAAGGACAAAGCAGGTAACAATTAAAGCAATGTTCACTATGCAGTCAGTAAAAATTTACACATTCAATCCAAAAAATCAAGTCAATGAATTTGATGTTTTTGCACTTTGCAAAGGTTTAAACAGTGGCAAACCACTTGAAAAACCTTGCCCCAATTCTTTTGTATTAGCTTGTAAAAATCAAGCTGAAAAAGACTTTTACACAACCTTACTTTTCGGCTTATGGAAAGTAAAGCATTTTTACCCATATCATACAGGGTCAGTCATTCCATTTATAAGAATATCCGATTTTAAAGAAGTGGTAAAAGAACAAGCAAACCGAGTAAGCGTAAAGCCAAAGGATTTTCTACAAGATGTTGAAAAAGTCAAGTTCATAGAAGCCAAGCAAAAACAGATTTACGAACAAATGGCATTGCTAAACGATGTAAAAAGAGCCTTGATATATAGGCACTTCAAAAGCAAATGCTAAGGGTGGCAGAAATGGACTGCTAACTGCCATAAAAAAAATATAAATATGCAAAAGTAGCAAGGGTGGCAAACCCACAAAGCCAACAAAAAAAACAAAAAGACTACGGCATAATGCAAAAAAAATAGTTGCAAGGTAAAGCCAAATTTGCACCTATTTTTTTGCACCCTTCGGGACTTATTCCGTTTCCTTTTGGTTTTTTTATCACCCTTGCTATGAAAAGCATATTAAATTTTTTTTATTATGTCAGTACAGCACATTTCACAGTCAGCCACCAGTTCAGCAGTTTGCAGTTGTGGTGCCCCTTGTTTAGGGTCTTTAGTTCCTGTTAGCCGTTATGCTTTTCAGCGTAGGGTTCGTAAGCGTTTTTTCTCTTGGTGTCCTTCAGTTGGTTGCCGTGTTTATTCATTGGCTTGTGGTTGTTCCCTTTGGGTTTATGCTTCAGGTCAGCGTTTCGTTTCGTCTTTGCCCTTTTAGGGCATTGACGATTTTTTGAAAAAGACTGAACCAACCAACGAAACCAAATTGAAAGCAAACCGACCCAATACCCATAGCTTGACAACTTGATAAAGTCCAACAAGTCTAATCAGTCTAACTATTTATTGACTTGACTACTTTTAGACTATGACCCAAGTCCAATATTAACCCATACTTATATTAACTATACTACTTAGACTATTTAGACTACTTAGACCACGATATTAAAATTGATTTAATTGCTATTTGAAAGCAATATAAAGCACACATAAGCCCTATATATTTAACCCACCTACACAAATTTGTGAAATAGGGTGCAAGGCATTACAGAGCATTTATTTTGAAAGATATGCTACAGCTATAAAACAAAAAACCCCACCAACAAGGGCAGGGCTTTTTGAAGCAGTAGAAAGATGCTAAAATACAGTATCGCAACGAAGGGCATTACCTTGAGCAAATAGGTAATAATTACCACCAACTTGTTGGTAAAACTCAATACCTATACAATTCAATACACTTACAGTTGCTGTCATTGTAGGAGTACCAGGCAAATTTGTTGTTACAGTTGTAGCAGGTGTGGTAGCATTCAATGGTAAGTAAGCTGAGTAGCTAATATCACTCAATGAATTTAGTGTTGGATCTGTTGGCTCATAACTGCTTGTAGCAGGATTATAAACCCAATCAGAAATTCCAACAATTGCATTTACCATTCTGAAATGTGTTGCACCAGCAGGAGCATTAACCAAACTTGCAGGATTAAATGCAGGAATGGTAAAGGTTGCACTATCTCTTGCAGTATTATTTGTAAGAGTATAAGGTGCATTGAAAATACCTGCTAAGCTCACATTAATATTGAAGTTTACACCAGCTAACAAATTTTGGAAAGCTGAAATTTCAATACTTCTTTGACCTCTTGGGTTAGCAGTATCTTCTAAATTGATTTGCTTCATTAAAGCAGTAAGGCGACCAGTCAAACGACTATCACTCATTTGTTTAATGATTTGCGACAAACCTACACGAACTGCCTTACCTGCTGAAGCACACCCACCAAACTCAGACATATTTTCCCGAGTTCTTTCAAATGCACTGTCATTGTAAATTTGTTCTGCTGTAGGACCACCTACAAGCCCTGCAAAGTCGCCTTGCAGTCCTTTGATTTTGAAATGTCTTACCCCACCCATTGAGCCAGAGTATCTTAATAGACCTGTTTGTTTTGCCATTTTTATTAAATTTTTAAGCGTTAAACATTAAATTATTACGATACAAAAATAACGCTAACTTTGTAATTATTTAATACATAAATAGTTGATAATCAATGCAAAACAACGCAAAAGCACCGATATTGGTACAAGCTCATTTAACCATTACAGATGTGTTGGATGGAGATAGTATAAAAGTGGTTTCATTGTTCAATAAAAATGAATTTGAAATCAGACTTTATGGGATAGACTGCCCAGAAAATAAGTACAACAGAAAAATGGTTGAAGATGAAAAGAAATTACATACACCTGCTCAATTTCTTTTAGGATTAGGACAACAAGCTCATAAATTCGTTTTAAGCGTTGCACCAGTCGGAACGAGTGTAACATTGCAAATTGAAAAAGGAAACGAATTAGACCACTATAAACGCCATTTAGCCTATGTTATTCTACCTGATGGCAGATGTTTAAATGAAATTATAGTAGCCAATGGTTATGCAAGAGCCACAGGAGAGTATTATTGTGAGGAATTACCCAAATATCAAGCCTTACAGCTTACTGCAATGCAGAAAAAACAAGGACTTTTCAAATATATTTCAAGGTTATAGGGTAGGTGTAAAATGTTGTACCTGTGTTGTACTAAATTAAGTATTACACTTGCAAACCCTTTATTTATAGGATATTGTAAAGTCATTTACGATAATACCTTGTTATAGGCAGGTTTTATTTTGAGTCATAGTCTAATTGATAAGTCTAAGTGTCCACCAAAACCAAGTTCTACTATTTTTTGAAGTGTCGAAATTCTTGCTTCTTTAATATTGTTCTCTATTTTTGAAATATAGGATTTGGTTGTGCCGACTTTATCCGCAAGTTCTTCTTGTGTCAAACCTTTTTCAAGTCTTGCTTGTTGAAGTAAAACTCCAATTTTGAAGTTTTCGTAGCCTGCTTCTAATTCGTTACGTTTTTTTGTGCCACGTTTCCCGTAGTTCTTTTCTTTGAACTCTTCGAGTGTCATTATATTTTTATTTTTACCCATTGCTTTTTTGTTTTTTTTATTTGTATTCGTGATTGTTTCGCAGTTCGCTTTCATATTCTGCTTTTATTTTAAGTGCTAATTCAATTTCTTTTTTAGGTATTTTCTGCGTTTTCTTTTGAAACCCATTTGCCAAAACAACTAATTGTCCCTTGTCAAAAAAACAGAAAATGCGATAAATATCACTTCCTAACTGAACTCTTATTTCATAAAGCCCGTCTGTATTTTCAATGTGTTTTAAATACGTTTCAGGAACTCGTTGCATTTCTTCTACCAAGTCAAATGTCCAAACTATTTTCGCCTTTACTTTTTTGTTCTGCTTGTCAAAAAAAATGTGGAAATAGTTTTTGAAAAAGATAATGGCTCTATATTTCTGTTTTCCGTTCACAAAGCAAAGATACAAATGTTTCCCTAAAGTGCAACTAAAAGAAAACTTTTGTATCAAAAATAATTTTTGCTAATCTTGAGCTTACTCAGGAATGCTTACGGTCTTGAAGGTATGCCGCAAGAGCAATGAGTGCACCTCCAAAACACATACCTGTGCCAATGAGTCGCACAGCATCAACTCCTCGAATAGCCGCCCAAGTCGGACGACTTATCATTGCTAAAAGGTTCATTACCCCAAAGAAAGTAAACAAGAGGAAAACACGGGGGGTAAAAAACCTGCGTTGATTGTTTGTTGATTGTCTTTTTAAATTGTCCATATGTTTTGAGATTTATTATCACTATAATGTCTGTGATGAACTTAATATTTTTTTCTGTTGGTGGGTGTCTGTTAAACTTGCCTACAATCGAATCACACAAAGGAAACTCCCACCTACGTTCTCACGGAACCATGCGTGACAGTCTCCCATCACACGGCTCTTCATATTAACAAATCACTCAAATATAAAATTGTTTAAGGATATACCAATAACCAATGTGCAAATAAATTAGTACAAGACACTTATCGCACATCACAAAATTGTCTCCAAATCATGCAGCACAAGGCGGTTTGATAACTATTCCTGAAAACCGTCACAGAGAGACCTACTCTCATCTGTTTTAAAGCATGGATAATCGGTCTGATTATCTTTCATGTCACACACGGTTTGCAAATTGGCGAGAGAGCGGACTTTTAGCACAAATGTTGAATAGAAATTTTATCGTTCAACTTTGCACTACCATTAAATCTAAGCCGTTCACCCGCTCTCTTGCCAATTTGTTTGTTGGCGGTTCGGATACGTTTTAGTACGCTAATTTTTTGTTATTTAGTTCGACATTAAAGTTCACTTTCGCACCCAAAGCTTCAAAAACTTTCATAATAGTTTCAAATCTTGCATTTTTCACACTGTTTTCAATTTTTGAAATTTGAGCTTTTTGAACGCCTACAAGTTCGCCTAATTCTTCTTGTGTCATATTGCGTTCTTGTCGAGCATGTTTTATGGCTTGTCCTAACAAGTCAATTCTCAATTCATTTTCAAAAATTTCTCGCTTTTCTGTACCTCGCTTTCCAATATGTTTGTCAATCATTGTGTCAAGCGAAACGGTTTTAAATTTATTGGTTGCCATATTATTTATTTTTTGTCTTGTATTCTAAATATTGTTTTCTAATTTCTTCTGCTTTTTTAATTTCTTTCGTTGGTGTTTTCTGAGTTTTCTTTAAAATTCCGTGTGTCGCTACCACCAACGTTTCTTTGCCATCTGATTTGTCCCAAAATGAAAAAAGTCGGAATGCTTTTCCATTGTACAAAGTCCTAAATTCCCAAATGAAGTCGTTTAGCTTTTTGAATAATTCATTGTCGTTTACAAATTGAGCTTTTTTAATATTGTAATAAATTTTCTCTCTTGATTTATCGTCAAGGTTTTCTAAAAACTCAATTGCTTCAGGCAATAATTCGATGTCAAAGTTTGGATTCATTCATAATCTTTGTCAAAGTTAAAAATTTCCCAATTAGGAAACAAACATTTTTCAATAAAGTTTGATTTGTCAAGTCGTTTTATATCAGGGTCTGTTTTTCAGTAGAGTGTGAAATGCTGACCCGTCCTAAAATAAGTTTACCAATTTTAAAGTCATCGCAGAAAATAGTTGGTGGATTCGGTTTGGTTTTGTTGTCTGTCTTTTTCATTTTTACACTGTTTCTAGTGTAAACTAATTTCAGGACAAGACAGGCACAGGTCGTCCTACGGAAGACTTGCGCCAGGATGACAAATTTTTAAGCAGAATATCATGCATAAATTGATAAAAAAATCCGTTAATTGCTTTCCTCAAATTGCAATGCAATTACATTACCCTCTGTATCTATAGTTGAAAGTTGCACTTCTACTAAATTATTTACTGCTTCTGTAGTAAATGGCATAGTTACTTTTATATAATTATCCGTAAATCCGTGCATTACTTCGCCGTGTTGTTCTTGTTCCATTAAAGCTGTACGTGCGGTATTCAAATGCTGCTCATAGAAGAAACGTTTCTTTTTCTCACTCAGTCCACGCAATGCTGCATTACGTTCGTTGCGTATCGGCACAGGCACTGTGCCTTCCATTTCTGCAGCCTTGGTGCTAGCTCTCTCCGAGTAAGTAAATACGTGAAAATAAGATACATCCAATTCCCGAACAAAATTATAGGTTTCTAAAAAATCTTCGTTAGTTTCACCTGGAAATCCTACAATCACATCTACACCTATACAGGCATGCGGCATCACCGATTTTATTTTTTCTACTCTACTTTGATATACTTCTCGTAAATATCGGCGTTGCATTAATCGTAATACCTTATTACTTCCACTTTGTAATGGAATATGAAAATGCGGCATAAATCGTTTGCTTGTTGCCACAAAGTCAATGATTTCGTCGGTGAGTAAATTGGGTTCGATAGAGGAAATACGGTAACGATCAATACCATCTATCGTATCTAATTCCTGAATTAATTTATAGAAATTATAAGAAGTATCTAATCCTTTTCCGTAATCACCGGTGTTTACACCTGTCAGTACAATTTCTTTCACTCCTTTTGCTGCTAATTCTCGGGCATTTTTCAATATATTTTCAGGCAAATCGCTGCGGCTGCCTCCACGTGCCAACGGAATGGTGCAAAAGGTACATTTATAATCACATCCATCTTGAATTTTCAGAAAAGAACGCGTGCGATCGCCGACAGAATATGCACCGACAAAGAAATTGGCATTCGAAATTTCTGTTGCCATTACTTGTCCACAAGGATTTTTGCTTAAATCGGTAATAATTTCTGGGAGTTTAAATTTTTCAGATGCGCCTAAAACTAAATCTACTCCTGGAATAGAAGCAATTTCTTTAGGTTTTAATTGTGCAAAACAACCAATCACCACTATATAAGCATCGGGGTTGGTGCGCATCATTTTCCGAACTATATTTCGGCATTTCGCATCTGCCTGTTCCGTTACAGAGCAAGTATTAATAACATAAACATCTGCAAGTTCCTCTTCATTCACTGTCAAAAATCCACGTTCTTGCATTTTTCGGGACAATGTAGAAGTTTCGGAGAAATTGAGTTTGCACCCTAAAGTATGAAATGCTATTTTCTTTCCTGTTAACACGTTGCAAAAATACAGTTTTTATGGATTATCTTATTTAAAATTATTTATAAGTCATTAGTAATGAATTGTAAAATGATAGGATAGATTAAATAAAAATAGAATTAAGAAAGGAACAACTGCACTTAATACACATTTCGTGGATTAATTCATTGTGCTACAACAAAATAGATATTTATTTTTAATCTCGACTTTAATCCATGATTAAAATTGGTGTCATAGGAATTGGGCGAATAGGCTCACGGCATTTGGAAAAACTGCTCGAAATCGACTATTTTAAAGTAGTAGGCTGCTACGATGCAGACAGCAAAAAACTACAACGAATAGGAGAAGATTATGATATTACATGCTTTAATGATGTCGATGAATTGATACAACAATGCGATGCCGTGGATATTCTTACTTCGGCAGATTCTCATTTTTTTTACGCAGAAAAAGCTATACGATACGGCAAGCATGTGTTTTTAGACAAACCTATTTCTAATAATTTAGAAGAAGCAAAACGCTTAGCGGAATTAGTGCGCGAAGCTGGTATTAAATTTCAAGTAGGTCATATTGAGCGATTCAATCCAGCATACTTATCCTTAAAAAACTTGGAGGTACAACCCATGTTTATTGAAGCGCATCGGCTATCTTCATTTGATGCTTCTAAAACATCGGATTCTATTATTTATGATGTGATGATACACGATATCGACATCACCCTTTCCATAGTAAAAGCAAATATTAAACATATAAATGCCAGCGGAGTATCTGTTTTATCCGATCAAATTGATATTGCCAATGTGCGAATAGAATTTGACAATGGCTGTGTGGCAAGTCTTACTGCCAGCCGAACTGCTGTGCAAAAAATGCGGAAGATGTTGTTTTTTCAACGAGATTATCATATCACGTTAGATTTCCTTCATCGAGAAACGGAAGTATTAAAATTATCTCCTGTTTCAGGTCATAATTCTGTACCACTTCGCATACAAGAGCAGTTACAATATTTAAACACAGAAACTTTGGTTTTAGATGAATACGACGAACTAAAAGAAGAATTGATTAGCTTTGCCCGTTGTCTAATTTTCAATACCGAACCAACAGTTTCGGTTTTAGATGGCATTCGAAGTTTAGAAGTAGCCGCAGAGGTAATCCGAAAAATAAACAAAATGAACGGCAGTCTTTTTGTTCCTGCAGATGAGCAACTGTGGAGTGTAAGTTAATTTATTTACCAAATTCTCTAAATTTCCTTTGTGCTTTATAAAATCTCATTTTAAGCGTGTCATAAAATAATGCGATAACTAAAAGTATTGCGGCAACAATTAATGTTTCAAATTTATGTATTTTGTATAAAAATCCGCCACTGATACATCCAGTAAAAAAGAAGGTAATTATACTTAACCTAAGTAGTATGCTCCTTTTAAGTCGAAATTGCTGATGTGGTTCTCTATAGAAAAAAAGTTGAGACAATTCTATCCCTAAATCAGTAAACAAGCCGGTAAGATGTGTTGTCCGCACTGTTGACTGGGAGACCTGTGTAACTAATGAATTTTGCATACCCATAGCAAATAATAGCATGCAGGCAATAAGTTGGTCGTTGATTATTTCTACTCCTTTTAATCCAATAAAAATTAGTAACGCAATTTCCATCAACATGGGAGGCATGTGTGCTACCCTCGGATTTCTTTTAGCCACAAACTCTATTAACACATTTGATAAAAAAGAACCAAACAAAAAACTTATAATATAAAATAAAAAAGCTAAAGCATTCCAATATTGTTCATTTGCAGTTTCTTCTGCGAAATAAGCAAAATGACCTGTTACGTTAGTGGTTAATACTTTTACAGACAATACACCGGTAATATTTACCATTCCTGCCACAAAAGACAACAATGCTGCTAACCGAAGATTATGCCCAAAGGTTCTATTTTTACCTCTGTGTTTAAACATTTTTTTATTTTATTGTACGCTACAAATGTATTTTTCCATTTTTAAATTAGATGATAAAATCTTTGCACCAATGTATAAAAAAATCCCCGAGCAAAACTCGGGGATAACTATTAAAGCAATAAGGGACTAAAACTCTTTTGGATTTGTTACTTCCGCATGATGTTCTTTCCACATTTTACCTTGGTCAAATGTTACAGAAGCATAGAATGTTCTTCCGATATAAGGACCGCCCACATTTGTTAGATACATTGGACCAGCAATGTTTGTTGCACCTACTTTAAAAGTGGTCATAGCCTTGTCTAAATAGTAACCGATGTTTGCATCTAATGAGCCATGTGCTTTTACCGTGCCATCGGCAAAATCTGAACTCCAAGCTATAGAGCTTTGCCATCTGTAATCTACTGCAAAGCTTAAGCCTTTCCATACATTAGTACCGGAAATACCTACATAAAATTGATGTTTAGAAGAATTAAACCCTAAATCATTTGCAGAACCAATTGCGGGTTTCCCACCTTTGATTTTATAATCCATATAATTATAACTTGCTCTCA
Organism: uncultured Chitinophagales bacterium; assembly: GCA_964642875.1. GTDB lineage: Bacteria > Bacteroidota > Bacteroidia > Chitinophagales > JADIYW01 > JADJSS01. The sequence goes on from CAZXRF010000056.1 coordinate 9,906, forward strand.
CCTGCATATTTTTTGGCAATGAATAAGCGATACCGACACCAACACCATAGGAGTATGTTTTTCCTGGAATATTTACATACGGTCTCCATGTTGTTGCAGAGGTTGCGGTACCTTGAATTACTTGTGATACACCTGGTAATAATACGCCACGTTGTCTTGTACTATCTTTGCTTACTACAGTAATTTGGGTAATAAAATCTTTATAAATATTGAAATAGCCATTTATGTCTATCAATAATTTTTTAAATAAAACGGTTTTATACCCTAATTCAACTACTTGTAATTGCTCCGGTTTTATGTAAGTAAAATTAGATTCTTTCAATAATGTAACATCAGGCGCACCTGCTAAAGCAGAAGCCACAAATGCATTATAAGAGTCTAAAGTATAAGCCCCACCATTATAAATTCCATATCGTTCTGCATTTGCTTTTGTGCCGCCTAACAAAATATTTGAGGTGGGAAAATAAATATATTGTGCCTGTGAATCCGGATTACGGAAACCGGTTTGGTAAGAAACACGGATATTGTGATTTCTATCTTTTCCTAATGTTACCACCATAGAAGCTCTTGGCGAAATAATAGATTTAAAATTTTGATTTTTATCCCAACGAACTGAAGCCTGAATTTTAAACATATCTTTGAAGAATTTACGTTGCAATTGCAAGTATGCACCGTATTCATTTATTTTTATTCGTTTAAAATGTCCAGTTCCATCTGGGTCTTCGTTAAATACAGTTCCTTGAGTGTATAAACTATACAATCTATGGTTTCCACCAATTTGAATATCTATCCACTTTCCTGTCCAACGAGTTAAATCCAACATTGCTTCTGTATGGAATAATCTGGAATGATCAATAAAACTGGCACCGCCTTGTTGAAACAAACCACTTCTTACTTTTTCAATTAGTGCTTGTTGTTGTTCAGGACTTAGGCTTGTCCAAGGTCTGTCAGAAATTGCTCTGGCAGAATCATGCGCCATTGTTGTAAGTGTGTTTGCATTTGCCAATACATTTGCAGCAGATGTCATCAATGCGGATTGAATTAACGGATTTGCATAATTAGTTAGATATGATGGTACCCATTGGCTCGCAGATGGAGAAGCTAATTCATTTGTATATGCACCTAATGCAGTTAAGTTGTAAGAGTTACCTGCATTAGTTTCTGACATATAAGAACGAATAAAGAAATCTTTGCTTTTAGCTTCAACTTTATGAAATTGTTGAATAAAATTTCTTAAAGCATAACGTTCGCTACCTTGATAAACAGAATTACCAAAACCAATTCTATAGTTATAAGAAAACTCATACGATTTGTCTTTAAACGGACGAGCATACAACCCAAAATCTCCTTTTATAGATTGTGCTTTATGGTTATTCAAGAGTCGATCTTCTGTTAATCCTGTTCTTCTTAAATCTAAAGACAATAAAGATCCAATAGAGTCAACTTTAGAAGTTGCTCTTGCACTTGCAATTGCTGGTGCATTGGCATCTGCATAGGCTTGTGTTTGCGCAGGAGCATTGGCATCTGCATAGGCTGTAGCGGCAGCGGCAGCATCAGCAGGAGTAGCTCCCCCTGAAATTTGAGCATTATATACTTGAGTATAAATTTGCTGTCTAATTACAGGATATGCTTGAGCATATACTGCGGCTGTAACTTGTGGTAAAATAGCATTTGTAGCACCACCAATCAATTTTCCTCTCACCGCTTGGTACGGAACGAATATTCTTGTTTCGTCCCCATAGGTATTCATCCCATCGAAATTAGGCATACCTACATTGGTAGTTGTACCTAAATTTCTATCGGTAGTATAGTTATTGGCATACCAATCTGTACCTTGGAAGATACTAAAGTTGGCTTTAAAGGCTAAGAAATCTTGTCCTGTTTTTTTGCTTTTGAAAGCGTGTGCAATTCTCATCGCAGCAGAACCCATTGGCTTAATGCCATAGCCATTACTGGCTTGTGCAAAACCACCTTTTACCTGCATACTGAATCCCGGATTTTCAAATGGATTTTTTGAATTCATCAATAAAATACCGTTAAATGCATTCGGACCATATAAAGCCGAAGCAGCACCCGGAACTAATTCTACATTATTGATATCTAACTCTCCAATTCCTACAATATTTCCTGTTGGAAAATTTAATAATGGGGCTGCATTATCCATTCCATCCATTAACTGAACAAAACGAGTATTGGATATTCCACCAAATCCACGTGTATTTATAGAAGTTAATGTCATAGAACCATTAATAGTTTGAACGCCTTTTAGCTTTGCTAAATCATCGTAATAGTCAGACGATGAGGATGTTTTTATGGCTTTTTGATCCATTTTCTCAATGGTTACAGGTGATTCTAAAATCTTTTCTTCTACACGCGAAGCGGCTACGACCACACCGTTTAGTAAGTTGTTTTCTTCAGAAAGTGTAACGTTTACATCATCTTGATTTCCCTTAATGGAAACTTCTGACGAGTTCATTCCTACCATAGAAACTACTAAAGTAAGCGGTGTTGGTTGTGAGGTGGTTAATTGAAATTTCCCGTCAATGTCGGTAACAGTACCTTCTGTAGTTCCTTTGATACTTATATTAGCACCAATTACGGGTTCTTTGCCATCTGTAACTTTTCCTTTTATAGTGGTTTGTGCTATCAGGGTAAAGCTGCATAGGAAGAACATTAGAAGTAGCGATAGTTTACTTTTTAAGTTCATACTTTTATATTTTGTAACAAAATAAACAAATAAACTTAACAATTGATAACATTTTTCTTAACACACGTTTGTAATTTTCCAGAATCATTATTAATGGGTATATAGACTAAGAAATAAAGCCCGACAGTTTTTGTCGGGCTTTATTATTCTTTTTAATTTGTTTTTAATCATTATTTTCTGTGTCCGGACTTTTTTTCTTTGAGAATATTTTGCGAATATTTTGTTTTTCTGAGGAAGTTGAAGTTTTTGTATTTTGATTGAAAGAAGAATTAGAGTTAAGTATTTCACTTGAAGAGTTTATTTTTCCATTTAGATATGTTTCTTCTTTCAATACTGCACCTTCTTCTGTATAATAAGTCCATTTGCCCTCACGGATATTACATACGCCTTTAATTCTTATATTATCCCATGTTGCTGAAGGGTTTTGTTTAAATTGTCCTTCTACTTTTAATGTACCTGCTGGGTAATATTCTTTATAGCTGCCACATAAACATTCTTCATATTGAAAAGCTACGTGCATCAATTCATCTTTGTTGTTATAGGTGTATAACAAACAAGGCTGGCAAGCACCGACGGCATCCCAGAAACGTTTGTATTCCATATATTTTTGCTTTGTCACTTCTGCACCATTACACATATAAGCTTTTCCAAATGGAGTTAATCGTTCTTCCAAATAAACATCATACGTTCTTAGTGTATCTAATTTCTTTGGTGAAATGGTTTGATTTGGATTGTTTTTTTGCGTAAAATAGAAAGTATCTGCTTGAGGAGAGCGGCTCACTTTCATTTCGTAAGGATCGACAATATCGATTATATCTTGTGCAGATAAAGGCTTATGTATTACACAAATTAAGCCTAATAAAAAAAATTTCACAGCAAATCTCATATCAAAAAAATTAATGCTAAAGATAGCCGGTTTATTTAGGAGAATTATATTGGAGTAGCTAACAAGTGTGTACAAGCATTTTAAATAAAAGAAAGAGAAGGAAACGAATTTCCCAAAATAATATTATCATTGGTATTTAGCCATTTCCGAAGAATAGTTGCATAAATATGTCGAAAATCAACAGTGTATTTCAAATCACCATTGTCTAAATCTGACAAGTTAGGTGCATCATTTAAAATTCCTTTTTGTTTTAATCCACCACCAAAAAGAAAAATTTGATTTGCTGTTCCATGGTCAGTACCTTCGCTTGCATTTTCTTGTACTCTTCTTCCAAATTCTGAAAATGTAAAAGCAAGTACGTCATCAATTTTACCATTAGCTTTCATGTCTTTCATAAATACACTCATCGTTTCTGATAACTGTTTCAATAAAACTGCTTGTCGTTTTTTTTGATTAAAATGCGTATCAAAACCACCAAGCGAAACATAATAAATACTTGTATTAACACCAGAAATTATTAGCTCTGCTATTGTTTTCATGCTGTGACCAAATTCATGATTTGGGTAAGTTAATGCAGAATGGAAAATTTTAGAAGTTTGATAGATATATTTTGCAGAAGAAATTGTAGAAGATAGTGTTTGATATAGATAGCTAACATTATCGTGGTTATGGTCGGTAGCTGCATTATAATTTTTCCCCAATTGAGCTATAAACGGCGTAGATACTTCATTGAATAATTTCTTGGGATCTTTTAATGCCAAACCGTTCGAGCTATTTCCTTTTGATGCCAAACTCAAACTATCGTCAATTTCTAATAACAAAGTATCGTTTACGGTGATGGAATTTTGCAAATCATGGTAACGTCCCAGCCAGCCGCTTGCAATATATTCTTTACTGCCTGAAGCAGACTGCCAAATATCCATAGACCGAAAATGCGATCGATCTGGCTCAGGATAGCCTACATTATTTATCAATGCTACAAAACCATCGTCGTACATATCTTTTATTTCTTTCATCATAGGATGAAGTCCCAGCGTAGCATCTAATGGCAATACTTCATTTTTTGGAATTGAAATTTGCGGGCGTGCTTTATAATACAAATCATTGTTATAAGGGACTACTGTATTTAATCCATCATTTCCACCACCCAATTGAATTACAATTAATTTTTTATTTGGTGCAATTTTCAAAACATCTTCAGATGCTTTTAAAAAATTAGGCAAGTACAAAGTAGCGGTTGCTAATGCTGATGCTTTAATAAACGTGCGTCTTTTCATAATTAAAATTTAGCAAAGTTGATATTCTGGTAATGACATCATAGAAATAGTAGCATTTTTTATTGCAGCTTCCGATGTAGCATTTTCTATAGTTTTTCGTACGGCTGATAATGATGCCTGCGGTGGTGGGTTTATAAAAACAGCGTTGGAAATATCTTTCACTACGTCTGATGAAGCGTTGAATTTCTGAATAATTTCAGTCCAATCAAATTGTGTTTTAATCTTTTTAACTGCAAATTTTATATAGCTATCTGTAATTGTATTTTTAATAAGGCTGTATGTTTCGGTAATATCTGCCTTTGGAGTAAAATTTATTGCTTGCTCAAAATATACTGCTTGAGGCAATCGCATTCGAAAAAGCAATGAAGAACTGTCAATCCAATTTTTACCACCTGGCCACCCTGCTACATTCGGCGGGTTAAGTAATTCTTGACCTAAAGATTTTTGTATAAATACATTGCTTTTATTATCAGTAAATTGAAACGGAATGATACGCGTATAACCTACCAATAATTCTATAGGCGATTTTATTTTCACTCCTACATTTTCAGCGTCACAAAACCAATTTGAAGTAAATAGAGTATGTAGTAATTTTTGGATATTATATCCAGAATGGTAAAATACATCTGATAATTCTTGTACATTTTTATCATTCACTTTGTCATTCACAAAAAACCGATATATTTTGGTCGCAACAAAATGAGCACATTCTTTTTTCTCCAACAACATTTCCAATACATCATCGCCATCAAAATTTCCAGATTTTCCGAAGATTGTTTTTATACCTTCATCGTGTTGTTTTTTTCTAAAAATAAACTGTGCAGATTTATCAAAGGCAAATCCAGTAAATGCACGTGCAGTTTCTTTTACATCTTGTTCTGTATAGTTTCCTCTGCCTAAGGTAAATAACTCCATTACTTCACGAGCAAAGTTTTCATTAGGATGTTCTTTTTTGTTTTGTTGGTTATTTAAAAATTGTAACATTGATGGTGACTTTGATATTTCTTTAAGTAGTGTACCAAAATTCCCCAGTGCATTTTTTCTTAAAATATCTACATATTGCTGATCAAAGAAAGGATTTGCAGAACGGCATGCAAAATGTCCGTGCCAGAATAATGCCATTTTTTCTTGCAAGGTATTACTGCTATTTACCATTTGCTCAAACCAAAGTTGGTTAAGTTGCAGCTGGCTGTCGCGCAATGCTTTTCGAAATTCTTTTGCATCTTCTTTCGGCATAGTTTTCATGGCTGCTTTCATCTTCTCCACATCTTCAAGTGTTACCACTTGCAATGATGTATATTTACTTTTAGCAGAAATGATTTGATGTACTACTTCTTTATAGTCTTGTTTCGAACTTAGAGTATCTAAAGGATTCCCGAAGCATGCTCGATTAAAGAGATGTTTAATTTTATCTTGCAATTCCATGTCGTTTGGACTAACAAATTTTTAAGAAGTTTAATTAAAACAAAAAAATAGGCTGTCTAAATCCGACAGCCTACCACCAAACAATTGTCATTACTAAATTACATACCTTCAGTATCATCGTCTGAAACACTGCTTGCTGCAGGTTTTGTCGATTTATTATTGGTATGTTTATTTTGTTTTTTTGTTGCTTTCCAGGTGTTCCATTTTTTAGTTTGTTCTGGTGTAAGCAATAATTTTAATTGAGATTTTCTATCTTCAGACAGCGCGTGTTTTTGTGTTTTCAAATCCTCGGGTGTAGCACCAGTAGTTTTGCTTTGCTTTAGTGCATCTCTTTTATTTAAGAACGTAAGATTAAGTTGATAGGCTTTATCATATTGTTCTTTAGAAAGCGATACTACATTACTGAGTGTATCGGTCAATATTTTAGCTCTTTGTTCTGCATTTAACTTTGGTGTTTTAGGTACTTTTGCATGTGTTGCTGGTGTCATTGATGCAGGAGTTTGCGCATTCACAAGAGGTTGTAAAAACAACATTACCAGCACAAAAAGGAAAAATTTACAACTTGTTTTCATATTATTTTTCTTTATTAGACAACTCAAATCAAAAGTAGTTTAATTATGAATCGTAAAAGAATGTTAATACTGTTCCGTGCTTAACAATACCAACGTGCAAGCCTCTAACGATTGTATATTTTCTTGCAATGCCATTTTTTCTAATTCCGGATTTTCTGTACCCGGATTAAAAATAATACGCTTAGGATGTAAAGACAAGATGTAGGAATAATATTCTTTCTGTCGTTGTGGATTTAGGTATAAAGAAACAGTATCTACTCCTTCATACTTTTTCCAATCTGTTTCGATAGGTATATCATCTATTGTTTTAGGTTCAAAGCCAAGTGCATTGACGTCGTGTCCATGTTTTTTTAGCATACGCACTGCACGATTACTGTATCTATCTTCTTTTGCGCTTGCACCAATTACTACTGTTTTCTTATTCATGATAATAAGGTAACAATATTTTTTGATGAAAGTTTATTTTAATTAATCCATATTCAAATCTAATTTTTGAATTAAATTTAATACCGATGGATTTAAATCAATAATATCTTTCAAACGTTCTTTGGGTGATTTGAATACTTTTATTTGTTCTTCTCTTTGTAAAATAAAATCTGGAGCTACTGTAACAGAAGTGGTATGTTTTCTAAAATACATCGTGATATCCATTTTGTGCAATTGCAACAGTTCTAATGATATATTATTCGACACGGTAAATACAATTTTATCTTCTACCAATTGAGGCATTTGGCTTTGTGCTACATTCAAAAATGAATTTTGTAAAGTATTTTTATTTTCATCTAAAAATGAATTCCATAATTGCTGTATGGTTTCGGATGTCAGCTCTATTTTTAGATTTGTATCGTTAGAAACATATTCCTTATGTATTTCTTTGAAAATAGCTCCCATTGAAGACGACTTTGGTAATTCGCGCTTCTTTTTCACAATAGTGGTATTTTCTTCAATTAAAATTGAGACATTTGTTGCTTTTGGTGTAATTTCATTTTGCGGAGGTTCAATTTCTTTTAACGGCAAGATAGGAGTAGTAAAAACATTCTCTTCAACTACTTTGGAAACTAAAATAGGAGTAGAAACATCAATTGTTTCTTGTTTTTTGTTTTTATAAAATTCAAGAAGTGATTTTAGTTTTTTTTTTCACCTAAAATAACGGAAAGTGTATTTTCAATTTGGGTATTTAAAAAACAGATTTTAAGTAGTGTCAACTCAACTAACAATCGTTTATTTTTTGCAGTTTTGTAGTCAATATCGCATTGATTTATTGCATTCAATGCATTGAGCAAAAATGTTTCATTGGTTAATTTTGCTTGATTTACGTAATTCTCTTTTACATCATCTGCAACTTCTAAAAGCGTACTTGTTTTTTCATCTTTACAAATCAACAAATTTCTAAAATGTTCTGCCAAGCCTAATAAAAACATTTCGCCATCAAATCCATTGTTTATAATTTCATTAAATGCCATTAACACTGAAGAAGCGTCTTCTAGCATGAAAAATTCCGTCACCTTAAAATAGTAATCATGGTCTAAAATATTTAGATTTTTGATAACGTCTTGATAGGTTAATTTTTTTCCAGCATAGCTTACAATTTTATCGAATAGTGAAAGTGCGTCACGTAAACCGCCGTCAGCTTTTTGAGCAATTACGTGCAATGCGGATGGCTCGGCAGTAACGGCTTCATTATCACAAATTTTTTGTAATTGCTTTACAATGTCTTTATCAGAAATACGTTTAAAATCAAATATCTGGCAACGCGATAAAATTGTAGGAATGATTTTATGTTTTTCGGTAGTCGCTAAAATAAAAATAGCATAACTTGGTGGTTCTTCTAAAGTTTTCAAGAATGCGTTAAATGCGCCCGACGACAACATGTGCACCTCATCAATAATATATACTTTATATTTTCCGGATTGAGGGGCAAAGCGCACTTGATCTACCAATGCTCTAATATCATCCACGCTATTATTAGAAGCAGCATCTA
>CAZXRF010000057.1:0-18353 GCA_964642875.1 uncultured Chitinophagales bacterium
ACTTTAAATGGTTTAAAAATAAGCATCATCACTCCTCCGGCAAAATTACCTAAAGTGCCATTTAGTGCAGAGCCTATCGCCACACCCGCACCAACGATTAATGCACTAAAAGCAGTAGTATCTACGCCTAATATTCCAGCAATGGAGATCAGCAGAAGTATCGTTAATACCACTTTTATTAATGAAACTAAAAATGTTTGCAAAGAGGCATCGTATTGTTTTTTCATTAATACCGATTTTATAACAGAAGCCAATCTGCTTATTACCCATGCTCCTATAATATAAAACAATAATGCACCCACTATTTTAGGTAGGTAGTTTAGTGCTTGCGATTGGATTTTTTCTACATAAGAAAATGTTTGGGTAGATAACCCTCCAGTGGTGGAGATTTGAAGTAAATTCATGTTTTGATTTTTGTATGTTAAGGAGTCAATTTTTTTTATAATCAATGAAAACACCGAATAATATTTACTACAAAAATGATGCCTATAAATATACTATTCAGAATTTCGCCTAATCGTTTCTTTCGGATGCGAAGCATTAATAAGGATAAAAATATACTTATAGGAATAAATAATAAGGAAAGTATAGAATTATCAAGCGAAGGACTTAGTGTAATTACTAATAACATTCCGATAAACAAAAAAATTAAAATGCGGATATTCTTTTTTCGCTTTACCCCAGTGGAATATAAAATACCGCGCATACTGATAAACGAAAAAAACAGATATGCTGCTGAAACGATTAATACTATTACATCTAAGAGGCTGTCATTTAATTGTTGAATATCGAAAATGCCAAAATTTACAGCACTAATATTCAAAAACATATCAAACAGATAGCTGATGCTTAGCGCAATATATACCGAAAATAACAAGCCAAATAATAGCAGGATATACTCATTGAAACGGAAGGATTTTATGGACAATAAAATCAAAAATAAAAATGGAATAAAAGCAATAAAATGCACAGACAGCAGGCACAAAACGCCACCTAACATACCGACATTAAAACACTCTACACGGCTATTCTCCTGCGTACTGATGGTTAGATAGGTTTGAAACAATAAGAGTAATATAAATGTAATTATAGTGTAAATGCTTAATACATTGAACTGTGGTAAAAGGGAAGTAACCAACGTAAAATATAAAGCCGGTATCATGCTGCTGCCCTCATGGAAATCTGCTTTATGAAACAGATTGTTAAACCATATTGCTTGTGCCAGCAAACAAATTTGTAACGGAAAACTATTAAGTATAAAACTTCCCTGCCCAAATGCGCCTATGCTACCCCAGAAGTTGGGAATAGGTACAATTGCAGTCGTATTTACCAATAGCAAAGGCATTTTTACGATAAAAAAAATACATAAAAATAAAATGATAGAAGATGGCTGTAGCGATTTTAAGTAAGATAACATAATGAATATGCCTGCAAGTTACGGTTAATATTGGAAGAGCACAAACTGAAGATTGCGCTTTTGCTCGCTTGGAATTACTATTGTATGTCCATCTATTTGTTTAGCCTTTTGCGGTACTATCACTAAGTTTTGTTTTTCGCTGTTCATTACACTTTGGCGCACCGTAGTACCATTTGGATTTATGTTATACTCTGCAAAGTTACCGATGTTATAAAAGTCTTCGTTGTATAAAAATTTCAACACATTATTAGCTTCAAAAAAAGCAAAGGAAGAATAATAGCCATCATCATTTTCAGAAAATTGAGATTTAGGCATATTGGCTTGCCAGTCCAAACTTCCATCAGTGTTTATAGAAAAAAGACCGATGTCGTAAAAATAATTTTGGTCGATATAGCGTACCGATGGTAGGTAAGGCGTAGTGTTGTAATATCCAAAATTGTTAGATGTCATACGCTCTGCTCGGGTGGTTTTGTATTCTCCTTCTGTTACAAGCACAAAACCGCCGTCACTTCTCGGAATGATGCGCTTCGTTTTTATGATACTTGCTTTGTCTTGCCAGCTTTTAAATCCAGCTGTTTGCGTTTTGTATATCATATCTTCGCTAAAGGGCAACTTAGAATTTAGCAGCACTGTATTAGTTCTCAAATCAATTATTTGATAAGTAATTCCAATGTCATTTCTATTTTTAATGCTTTTATAATTAGCAGTAATATATACAATATCGCGGTTGTCGCTCACCTCTGTTATCAGGTTTTTATATACATACTCTGGGTTTTGAATTACCTGCTCCCCTATGGTATTCGTAGCTCTATTAAACGATAAAGAAGTATATCTGTCGGTATTGTAATCATCGCCAGAATTTCCATAACCAAATACGCCAATTACATTTCCGGCATTATTAATTTTTATAGATTTTAAAGCAACGTTTTCGCCATCTGTAATAGTAAATAAATTTCTGTTTAATAACTTCAAAGAATCAGAAAGCGTAGTAAAGCGTACAAAATAAGAAGCCTGTGATTTTAGAATACTAAAGGTCAAAATCTTCGATTTATCTGGAGATGTTTTTATGTAAAATGCTTTTCCTTTTCCTATGCTGGATATTGGAATAGAATCTAACAACAATGTTTCATCGGGAATAGTGAGTTTGCTATCCAAAATTTTCATTTTCAGGTATTGATAACTATCACCCGAAGTGGAATAAAAAGTTAGGATTTTATCTTTCAATAACACCATACTTTCTAAAGTTGCGGTCTTTCCTTTAAATGGCAATTCCTTGCGGTTTACTACTTTTAGTTGATTGTCATACACCACCAATTCACTTTCGTTAGTACCAAAAAAATGTACTATTAATCCAATATCGTTTTTACCAATGATTTCATAATCAGAAAACCGAGAAGCCACTCTATCTGCACTGGATTTTATTATAGTTTGTGCTGTAGAAGTAGAAATTTTGCCATAAAAAAAACCTATAAAAATAAAAGTTGAAATTATTGGATGCAACCCGATAGTATTATTGCGATGCGCAAATACCCGTTGTATAATTTGTGTAATATATTTATCCAAAAGTTTCATTTTTTCTGTTCAATTATTTCTTTTGTCGAGGGTCTAACGCATCGGTTAATCCTTCGCCGATTAAGTTAAACAATGTAACCGTTAAAAAGATGGCAATACCCGGAAAAATGGCTACCCACAATTGCGATTTGCTGCCTTGTGCCTTTGCTAATATTTTCCCCCAAGTTACCACTTCCGCCGGCACGCCGATACCTAAAAATGACAAACTCGACTCTATCAATACGGCGGCAGCTATACCAAACGCCACGGTAATTAGTACAGGTGCAATGGCATTGGGAATAGCATGTTTAAACAAAATTCGCCAGCGAGAATAGCCTAATGCTTCGGATGCTTCGATGTATTCCAAATTGCGCACTTTCAATAATTCAGCTCTTATAAATCGGGCAATTTCTGTCCAAGAGGTTAATCCTATAATTACCATAATCAATACAATGCCAGGTTTAGAAATGGCTATCACGGCTATTATTAAAAATAAACGTGGAATTGATACTAATATTTCAATCATCCGTTGTACAATGATATCTACCGGAATATTTACTTTTGTTCTAAAAAATGGAATTATTTTTAAAATAAAACTCAATAAATAGCCCACCAATAATGCACCAAAGAAAATAAGCAAACTGATAGATAATTGCCCTAAAAACGATAAAATAGAATCGCCGATGGCATCGCTTAAATCATAGCTGCGAGTCATAAATGCATAAAACCATCCCACAAAAAAGAAAAGAATACCCATAATGACAGCAGCCCGGGAAAGCTGGATTTTATCATCTCCATAGAAGCCGGCAATAGCCCCTAAAAGAATACCGATAAAAGAAGCGATAGACATGGAAATAATGCCGACAATAAAAGCAATCCGTGTGCCGTGTATCAAACCGGCGGTGATGTCTCTGCCGATATCGTCAGTGCCGAGCCAGTGCCGCCAGCGCATGGAGGCTACATCTTGTTTTCCGAATGGCGATACAAATCCCGAATTAAAGAAATCTTGATTGGTGGTAGAATATGGAATGGGTGTGCGAATACATTTTTCAAAAGTAGTTTCTAACCAGTTGATGTTTAATAAATCTTTGGGCCATTTCGCTAAGCCGAGGCTTACGCCATAATCTCTAAAAATAGGAAAATAGGTTTGCCCTTTATACTGGCAATAAATAGGCTTTTCGTTGGCTAAAAAATCGGCAAATATGGCCACCATTGCCATAAATACGATAATGTAAAAAGAATACAATGCTCTTTTGTTGCTGCTAAATTGTCTTCTTACATACGACCAATAATCTTGTTTTATTTCTGTTGCCATACTATTTTTTGTTGTATGAAATTCTTGGATCTACGACTGCATATAAAATATCTGCCACCAAATACCCTATCATGGTTAGGATAGCGGAAAACATTACGATAGTATATATCATTGGATAATTTCGGGCAGAAATTGCCTCAATAGCCGTTTTTCCCATACCTGGAATAGAGAATTTACTTTCTATAATAATTGCGCCACTAATGACTAATGGAAATACATTTGCAAATAAAGTGATGATGGGCAATAATGAATTTTTAAAGGCATGTTTCCATAGCACCGTTTTTTCGTCTAAGCCTTTTGCTCTTGCTGTTCTTATATAATCTTGTGAAAGCGTGTTTATCATTGCTCCGCGCATTTGCCGGTATAAGAATGCCAAGCCACCATACGTGTAGCAAACCATCGGCAATACTAAATGATAAAAACGTGTCCAAGCTACCGACATAAAACTATCAGAATCAGAAATATCACCCACACCATACGCCGGAAACCAGCCTAAGAAATCGCCGCCACCCAAGAACATGATAAGCAAAGTAGCTACCCAAAAAACAGGAAGTGAATACAACATAAACAACAACGTAGAAATGGTTTTGTCGCCCGTGCTGTCTTTGTTAGCCGCCGATTGGATACCCAGTGGAATAGCTATGATATAAGTAAGAAAAATAGAGATGATACTCAATAGCACTGTCCAGCGAACGGCCTCCCAAATTACTTTTTTCACCGGCCGTTGGTCTTGATATGAAATCCCGAAATCACCCACCATAAACTTTGTAATCCATTGGTGGTATTGGTTTTGTGTACCGTACCAATGGAAGGCAGGGATATATTTTTTATAGGGAGTTGCCTTTTCTTTTACACCTTTTTCGTAGTTATTTTTTACAGTTTGAAAATCAGAGTTAACCGCATTTAATGTAGTGGAGGATTTTATATTTTGGGTAATGGAAGCAAAGTCAGCTTCAATCACATTGTCTTTATAGTTGAGGTATAAATCTTGTAGTTTATCTTTAATATTGATAAGTGCATCTGCGTTAGTAGAATCTTTTTTAGTATCGGCTAAGGTAAGTTCGAGCTTGCGTAGGGATTGGTAGTAGGCAGATATTTCTGCCCAATTTCCGTATTTGTCAATCAGTCGCTCTAAGTTTTGCCTTTGAAATTTTTTAGGAATTTCATATAAATTTTTAGGCATGGCAGCATTGGAGAGGCTGAAATAAAAAATAGGCAAATCCAATCCCAATTGTTTTCGTTTTTCGATATATGCTTTTTCAGAAGCCTGTGCATTGGCGGCAGAGCCCATTTCGCTGTTGGAGTTGAGCATTTGCTCTACCGGATCTCCAGGAACATTTACACTCAAGTAAAAAGTGACCAAGGAGATAACAAACAACGTAGGGATAAAAATAGCTATCCGTTTGATGATATACTTTAACATGCCGTTCAAAAATACGATTTTTGTGGTATTTTATGCTTAAAAATTCAAAATCCTGCCATAGGCAGGATTTTGAGAAAAAGATAAATACCATTCATTTATTTCTTGGCAGCCTCTTGTCCTTCTACTTTATAGCCTTCTTTTACTTTAAATGCTGCAAACCAAGCTCCCGGATATACCGGTCCTGCTTTTATATTTTCAAATCTATTGTGTACACAGTTTCTAAAGTTTTGTACATATAAGAAAATATAGGGCACTTCATCGTGTGTAATTTGTTGCCATTCTTTATATAATTCATCTCGTTTTTTCACATCCATCTCGGTGCGTATCTGGTCTATTAGTGCGTCTGTTTTTGCATTTCCAAAATTCATGTAGTTAGAACCCCCGTTTGCTGAAGAGGTATGGAAAACTTGTTTTTCGTCATCAGGAGTTGGTTGTTTTACCCATCCTTGGTAGAATAATTGACAGTTGTGTTTTTTCAATTCGTCTAAGTATAAACTCCAGTCTAAAGGTTTTATGTTTACAATAATTCCCGCTTGTTTGTATGTTCTTTGGATTAATAATCCTACCGTTTCTCGCAATGGATTTCCGGCATTGTAGTTGTACGCAATTTCAAATTTTGTTTTTTGTCCGTCAATCTCTTTATCCAATACGCCGTCGCCGTCGCTGTCTTTCCATCCTGCTTCTGCCAATAATGCTTTTGCTTTTTCTACATCAAAAGGGTAAGGTGTAATATTGTTGTTATACTCCTCTTTTTTCATTGGCAATATAGAGCCGATAGTGCGGATGGCTTTGCCGTATAATACTTTTTGGATAATTTGATCTACATTCGTCAAATAACATAAGGCTTGACGAACTTTTACATCACTTAAAATTTTATCTTTATTGTTTACGCCAATTGCCTGATAGGCCATCATCTGCGGCTCTGATTTTACAAAATTGTCTTTAAATTTTGGCGAGTTATCCAGCTCGATATATTCTTTAACGGGAGTAACATATATGAAATCTAATTTTTCATCTACCAAAGCCGTGAGTGCTGTGTTAAAGTCGTTGATGGTTTCGAAAACCAAACGTTTTGGATAAGCCTCAAAATATTCATTTTCTTTCTTTATTTTATCGCCCCACCAATTGGCTTTTCGTTCTATAATTAATCGCTGTCCGGTTTCAAAAGAAAGCAAGCGGTAGGCGCCGCTGCCTTTTACCAAACTTGAATCGCGCGCCACTTTTTCGCTATTAAAATTATCAGCAAATGTTTTTATGGTTGCATCTTTTGCAGCTGGTGAATGTTCAGCGGCAAATGCGGCAAACGGATATTTTCTTAATACGTGCTGTGGGTCGTACACATACTCGGGCATAATGGCAATTGTAGTGCCTACGCCATCTTCCATGCCAATATACTTATTGCAAATTACCGTAAGTTTTCTATTGTTGTCGGGGTAAGTTTTTATGTCTTTAATAAAATCAACACCTGGCTTTATGTTGTCGTTATTTATGTTTGGGCAAAATGCCGTTTTAAAGGAGAACAAAAGATCATCTACCGTTATAGGAGCTCCGTTGTCCCATGCCGCTTCGGGGCGCAATTCAAAATCCAATTCTGCGATATCTCCATTCAAACGAATTACTGGACGAGATTTTGCCAATACCGGCAGAATTTCCATCGTTTGGTGGTCATAAGCCAAAAGGGTTTGGAAAATATTTGGTACGATATATTGATTGGCATACGCATCTGATGTAGTAATCGGGTTAAGCCCTTTTGCATCAGACAGACCATGTATTACCACCTGGTCTTTATATACCTTGTTGGAATTCCCTTTACTGCCTTTACAGCTGGTCATTAAAATTCCAGCAGCAACTACTACCGAAAATACAAGAATACTCTTTTTGAACATAATGAATGATTTAGAATACAAAAATAATAGAATTAAAAGTAATTTGTAGAAATAAAATTTTGTGCATCCCTGCATTGTTTTGAATAGACTAAGCCTGGAAGAACGGTATAGATATCCATAGTAAAAGGAAGTAAAGTTATAATAGCAAACTAACATTTCTTATCTTCACTTTAAAGATTATGCTATGCAAAAAATAATTCAGTTTTTTTTCTTCTTTTCGATGTGTACAATTTTTATCAGTTGCCAACATTCATCCAAAAATGAAGGAGATATAAAAGGTTTTTCTTCCGATGAAAAATATCAAAAAGAATTTCAAGAGAAATTGATTTTAGTGGAAGATGGTGGAATAGTAGAATTACCCGAAGGTAAGTTTTTATTGAAAAAGGGATTGTCTGTAGAGGGGAAGAAAAATATTACTATAAAAGGCGCCGGAACGGGCAAAACCATCTTGTCGTTTTTAGGGCAAACCGAGGGTGCAGAAGGTATGTTGGTGACGAACTGTCAAAATGTAACGATAGAAAATTTCACCCTGCAAGATGCTATCGGCGATAATCTAAAGCTGAAAGGATGTGACGGCGTAATTATCCGCCACATGAATTCGACCTGGACCACTGGTGCAGATACCTCTAATGGAAATTACGGCTACTATCCAGTGGAATGCAGCAATGTGCTTTTGGAATATAATGAAGTTTCGTACTGTGCCGATGCGGGTGTGTATGTAGGGCAATCTACCAACGTTACCATCCGCCATTGCTATGCACATCATAATGTTGCTGGCATCGAAATAGAAAACTGCATTAACTCGGATGTATATAAAAACAAAGCAGAAAATAATACGGGTGGTATTTTGGTTTTTGATTTACCAAAACTCTTTCAGGCAAATGGCAGAAATGCAAAAGTTTGGGACAATGATTGTTTAAATAATAATTTTCAAAACTTCGGGAAGCCCGGCAGTATTGTAGCTTCAATTCCGCCTGGCAGCGGCATGATAATTATGGCGACCGACAGTGTAGCTGTATTTAATAACAGAATCTTCAATAATAAAACAGTTGGTGTAGCTACGGTGAGCTATTTTATGACCGGAAAACAATTGAACGACTCAACGTATGGTCCATATTGCACTGCAATTAATATTCACGATAATAAATTTGATAGAAGTGGTTTATCATTAACAGAAAGAGTACCCGATTTATCTACCGATTTAGGAAAGTTATTGTCTATTAGTTTTAAAAGCGGAGTAGATATTTTAGTGGATGGTTCTTCAGACCCTAAAATTAGAGATAAAAATGGACAAGTGCCGGAAGATAAACGCATTTGCATAAGAAACAATGGAGAAGTAAAATTTGGCAACTTAAACGTTTGGAAAGCGCATGGACGAAAAGATATTATGGATTATAAAGATAACGATATTTCTAAATTTGACTGTACCATTGCAAGCATTCCGGGGAATAACCAAAATCCAACAACAGCAAAATAAATCCTAAGTTATTGTATGAAAAAACTAGCTGTAATTTTTATTTTAAGTAGTTTGGTGTGTATCGTATTGTTCAATCAATGCAAAACAAAAGACTTAGCAGTGGATTTAAATCCCGATGCAAAGCCATTTGATAAACTCTCCGATTATCATTTTTTTAAAGGAAAGATAAATCAATTAGTACCAAATGATAGAGTATTGCCTTATGATTTAATTACGACCTTGTTTACCGATTATGCGCATAAAGCCCGTTTTGTATGGATGCCCGAAGGCACGTCAGCACAATACAGTAAAGAGGAAGCATTGGAATTTCCGGTAGGCGCCGTTCTGATAAAAAACTTCTTTTACCCAATAGATTTTAGAGATTCTACCAAAGGAAAAAAAATAATAGAAACCCGATTATTGGTAAAGCGAAAATCGGGCTGGGATAATTTGACGTATGCCTGGAACGACCAACAAACAGAGGCTACGCTGAATATTATTGGCGATACCAAAAAAGTAGATTTTATAAATTTGCACGGAGAAAATGTTTCCTGCAATTATTCAATTCCTAATAAAAACCAATGTAAAAATTGTCATAACTTAAATAATGTTGCAGAACCAATAGGCCCGAAAATTCGGTATTTAAACAGAGATTATTTTTATGCAGATGGAAATAAAAACCAATTACAAAAATGGACGGAGCTTGGATATTTAAAAGGATATAATGCAGAAGAAAATAAAGACAATAAAATTTATGATGCATTTAATCCGGCATCGGGTACGTTAGAACAACGTGCAAAATCTTATTTAGAAGTAAATTGTGCGCACTGCCACCGCCGCGAAGGCAGCGCAAATACAACCGGATTATACTTATTGCTCAGTGAAAAAAATCCAGAGAGTTGGGGCGTTATGAAAAGTCCTGTTTCGGCGGGCAGAGCCAGTGGCAACTGCTTATATGATGTAGTGCCCGGCAAGCCCGACTCTTCTATTTTGGTATATCGTATTTCTGAAAACGACCCCGAAATTCGTATGCCGGAATTGGGTAGAAGCATCCAACATAAAGAAGCCGTCGCTCTTATCAGAGCATGGATTTCATCGATGAAATAAAAATAAAAACGGAGCAGAGAAACAACAATTACGTCGTAAAAAAATTAGACCTTACTCCGCACTTTTTTAGCTTGGAATAAGGTCTTGTCCCCCAACTGGACTATTTATTTTTGTCGATTAATTTATGAATGCTGTTTTGGCGTTGGAGGACTTATTGGGGTTTACTTCACTTTCTGTAATTACTACTACATATTTTCCATCTTGCAGCGGCAACTCATCAAAGTGCATATAGTTATCGCCATTTGAAAGGCTACATAAAATCTTCTGATTAAATTCTCCCGAAGTTTTATACAAGTTTATACTTACATTTTTAAATGCATTTGATTTTATAATGTAATTTTTTGAGGCTGCATTGTTTTTATCTATCGAAAATACTTGATTTAACCGCACTTCATAATTGTTGGATGTATTAGCAAAATTTACCTCCGTAAGATGTACTGTGGTATTAATGGAATTGGAAAAAGTAATAGAGCTAATGCGTGCCTTTCCTTCTTGAATTAGCGCATCATTTACATACGCCAATACAGGTATTTCATATAGTTTTCTGCCCGATATAACTGGAATATCCCGCTGTATTTTCTGTTCATGTGTGCCATTGGTAATATTTATTTCTACCGATAATGTAGCTACGGCATTGTTGCAGGCAAACTGAATATATTTTGGAATTTCGGCTTGCACATCATTATAACTACAAGTAATCGTATAAGGCTGTGCTAGCGATAAATCTACCCCTATCTTATGCTGGGTTTGGTCAGCACTGATATAACAGAGCATACTATTGCTTGATACAGATGTTTGCGCTTGTACAATCGTTATTGTAAAAATTGCGAGTACGCGCGCCATGAGTGTTAAGGGTTTTAACATGGCACTGGGTTTTTATGTAAATACAAAGTTAAGTGTAGTTTTTTAAATTGTCAAGGGTTAAGTGTAGTTTTTTTTAAATTAAATTAGCTGTTCATAAATCGATATTAAAAACAAGCTTTATTTGATATTTTTGAAATAGAAAAAAAGTAAATAATCTATGAGTGATTTTTACACAAAAGTATATGCTGTAGTTCGGAAAATTCCGAAAGGAAAAATTTGTACGTATGGAGATATTGCAGAATACATTGGTACAAAAGGAGCTGCACGCACCGTGGGCTATGCAATGAATTATTCTCATCAGGTTACTCCATTTGTGCCTGCACATCGGGTGGTGAACAGAAATGGATTGCTTACCGGAAAACAACATTTCGGTACACCAACATTAATGCAACAATTATTAGAAAGTGAAGGAGTGAAAATTATTAACGACCAAATTCAAGATTTCGAAAAAATTCGTTGGAAGCCTAAAGGCAAGATACTCTGATAATAACTGTCTTTTGTTTTGTGCAGAAGATTTAGCAATTTTGTACCATGAATAACAATGCTCATGCCGCTATCGGCTTGTTTGATTCCGGTATCGGCGGACTGACGGTGGCGAATGCAATTTTAGAGCAATTACCCAACGAATCGCTTATTTATTTTGGAGATACCGCACATTTGCCTTATGGCGATAAATCGGCAGATACTATTCAGTATTATACCAAAACAATAGGTAGTTTTTTATTGTCGAAAGAATGTAAGATTATTGTTATTGCTTGTAATACAGCGTCGTCGGTAGCTTATGATTTATTGAAAAATATGGCAGGAGATAAAGCGTACGTATTTAATGTAATTGACGCCGTAGTAGAAGAAATCATTAAACAGCAATATAAAAAAGTAGGCGTAATAGGCACTTTGGGCACGATTAATTCCAATGCCTATAAAACAAGAATTCTTGCTAAAAACAACTCCATACAAGTACACCAATTAGCGACACCATTGCTGGCACCGATGATAGAATCGGGGTTTGTAAGTGGACAAATTTCTAATGCAGTAGTGGAGGAATATTTGAACGCACCCGAACTGCAAGATATCGAAACTTTGATTTTAGCCTGCACACATTACCCGCTTATAAAAAAAGAAATAGAAGCATTTTATACTGCAAAAAAGAGAAAAGTAGAAGTGCTGGCAACCAATGAAATTGTAGCTATCCAAATAAGAAAATTTATGATTGAAAATGGCTTGGTAAATTATGAGAAGAAAGGTAAAAACTCTTTTTATGTTTCTGATTATACCGAAAGTTTTGCCAAAACCACACAGCTGTTTTTTAAAGAATCGGTAGATTTAATTTATTTACCATTGTTCAAATAAGCTATTAATAGCCGTCTCTAATTTTTTTATATCTGCGATATGTTTCGGAAACCCCTTGCAGTTTTCTAATTGTAGAAAAGCCTCCTCCAATAATAATTTTTTTTGGGAACAAGCAACGGCATATCCTTTTTCGCTTAGCGTTTTGGCTAAATACTCTTGCTCGGTTTGCCCTTCCGCAGGAATTAAAATAGCTTTTTTTCCCAATACCGCTAAGTCCATTATGGTAGAGTATCCGGAGCGACAAATTATGCTTTTTGCTTTTTGCAGAGCCACCAATAAATCATTCGTATTTAAGTAAGAAACGGTAGTAATATTGTCTTCTTCTATTTTTATAAACGATGTTGTTTTTCCTTGTACCAAAAGGATTTTTTCTTTTCGCAGGGCCAGTTTTTTTTTCAATGCTTTTTCTAAAAATGTGCGCTGAGGCTCGACACCGGAAAGGATTACTAAAATATCAACGTCCAAAGTATCAATAAATGAAGGCGTTTTGGCGTATTGATAAAAGCGGCTTTGAATACCGATATATTGATGCGGAATTTTAAACTTAATATCATGCGACAAAATACCTGATAGGTTTTCAACTCCTTCTTCATCCGGAATCCAGAGCACATCAAATTTGTGGATTTGGGCTAAATGTAATTTTAAAAAAACGGAACTCATAAAACGAAACGGCGCCGGCGCTTGCAATGCTATTTGATGGCACATAAAAACACTTTTTATATTTGGGTGCCACACGCCATATCGGTTATCAGAGAGGATGATATCTATTGGTTCTGTTTTAGCGATTGCATGTATTGCAGCATTTTCCGCTTTTATGGTACGTAATATTTTTGGCGTTTGCAAAAGGCTTTGCAAAGCCGCATTTTTTCCAGCCGTATTTTTAATATTATACCCAGGCAATTCATAAAAAGTGAGTGTTGGATAGTTTTCTTTCAATAAAAAAAAAGAATCGCCATTGCCTGCAATAATAACGCGATGTTTTTTTTCTATCAGCAAATTAATTAAAGGAATACACCGTGTGGCATGTCCCAACCCCCAGTCTAACGGAGCTATTAATATGGTTTTTGTTGTGCTCAATTTAGCTCTCTTCCTTTCCATTTATATTTTAAAATATTTCCAAAAGTACCTACAAACGGAATGTACCAGATGTGATATAATTCGCTGATAAAAAAGGAACGCATTAAATCACTTCTATTAAAAAATGCAACCGAAGAGCGAAGAAAAAAATAATCTACCAATGTTTTGCATATCACTTGAAAAATGGACATAAATAAAAACAATAAAGCAGGAAGAAAATTGATAAGTGCAATAAGGGTTTTTTCGGGAAATAATATAGAATATCCTGCCCTTAAAATAAAATAAAATAAATTCATCCAAATACTGAGTACAAACAAATAGACTAAGCCCA
Source organism: uncultured Chitinophagales bacterium (assembly GCA_964642875.1). Taxonomy (GTDB): domain Bacteria; phylum Bacteroidota; class Bacteroidia; order Chitinophagales; family JADIYW01; genus JADJSS01. Next base: position 13,778 of record CAZXRF010000057.1, read on the forward strand.
AAATTACGGTAATGCGCCTATCTTGGTAGCTTCTAGATTTGCTAGTCCACCGAAATCGCTGCTGTAAAAAATCAATTAACGTTCGTTGCGGTTCTGTAAATACGATAGCATATTTATTTTTCAGAAACTGAATATTATTGGAGAATTTACGGGCAATTTTATACACCAACAACATATCGTCGCCACTTGCTTTTTGATCGATATGTTGATAGCCTTCTACTTCTAAAAAGGATTTTTTCTCGTACGCCAAATTTGCACCGTTAGCCATGTTGAACATTTCCATATTTAAGGATGCTCCCGTAATGGCTTGCATTCCACAAAAATCCAACGCTTGAAATTTTTCAAATGCAGTATTATCATTTTGAAAAGCAACAGGTGCTGCAATGAGTGTTGGTTTTTCTTTTTCATAAAGGGTGGCAATGCTGCGTAGCCAATGGTTTTGCACCCTACAGTCGGCATCGGTAGTTACGATAAGCGTTCCTTTTGCTTGGTGCACAGCAGCTTCAATGGCACGTTTTTTATATACAGAAGTTAGTGTCGAATCCAATAGTTCATTTAATTTATAAACTTGGAGAGAAAGCGTATTTTTTTCTTTAAACTGCATACATAATTCATACGTATTGTCTTCAGAATTATCATCTATTACAATTACTTCTAGCAGTTCAAAAGGATAGCTTTGTAGCGCGATATCGGTTAAAATATTGGTAATATTTTTAGCTTCATTTCTCGCTGGAATAATGACGGAAATAAACGTAGAAACAGCATCTGAAATTTCCGTGTTTTCTTCTAATTCATTCCATACCCTTTGGTAAGTATGCATAATGCTTACATAAAAAATAGTGAGAGCGAAAGACAACAATAATAAGATAATCAAGCAATGAAATTTACGTTTACAGAAAATATTTTCTTAAATATAATCAATCCTTACAGTACGGAACGTATTATTTATTCACGCTATGTTGTTTATCGTGATTTCTTAAATATTGGAAATTAACAAGGAGAAGAGGTTAAACAAGTTCTATTGCGAAACAGCTTCTACTCCCGCATACTCTCGTAGAATTTCTTCTAAAATAGAAAAAATTTCTTGTGTATCATTGGTCATTACTAATCGTGTGCGATACGGTTTTATATTGGGTAGTCCTCTTAGGTAGTTGGAATAATGCTGGCGCATTTCTAAAATACCCAAAGCATTCCCTTTCCACTCAATGGATTTTTGCAAATGTGTTTTTATAACTTCAATTTTTTCTTCGATGCGTGGTTCCTCTATTGTTTTACCTTCAAATAAAAAAGCTTTTACCCGATTGAAAATCCAAGGAGCACCAATAGCGGCTCTTCCAATCATTATGCCATCTACGCCGTATTTATTTTTGTATTCCAATGCTTTTTGTGGCGAGTCGATATCGCCATTTCCAAAAATTGGTATTTGTATTCTGGGATTGTTTTTTACAGCAGCAATCAGCGTCCAATCGGCTTCACCTTTATACATTTGTTTGCGGGTTCGGCCGTGTATGCTCAATGCTTTAATACCGATATCTTGCAGTCGCTCTGCTACTTCTACTATATTTTTTGAATTGTCATCCCAACCCAAACGTGTTTTTACTGTTACGGGTAATTGGGTAGCTTTTACTACCTGTTGGGTCAGGCGTACCATTTTCGGAATATCTTGCAATATGCCGGCGCCAGCCATTTTACATACAACTTTATTTACCGGACATCCGTAATTAATATCTATCAAAGTGGGATGGGCTTGTTCTACTATTTTGGCACTTTCTACCATGGCATCTTCTTCGCCGCCAAAAATCTGTATGCCTATCGGCCGTTCATAATCGTAGATGTCTAATTTTTGAATGCTTTTTGCAGCATGTCTGATGAGTCCGTCTGATGAAATAAATTCGGTGTACATTAAGTCGGCACCGTATTTTTTACATACATATCTAAATGGAGGATCGCTTACGTCTTCCATAGGAGCAAGTAATAATGGAAATTCTCCTAATTCTATGTCGCCAATTTTTACCATATCTTTGTGCAAAGTTATAAAGAATGACAGATAATTTGAAACAAGGTACTTCTGAGGTAATATCAAAGGCAATAGAACGCTACAGTTTAGGCTTGCAATGGTTGATTTGGTTAGGGATATTTATGGGGTGTTTCTTTGTGGCACAATTAGTAAGTAGCGTTATAATTTTAGCCTATTATAAAAGTGTAGATATTAAAACAATAGCCCAAAACGCAGCAAACCTGAACGTATTGCGGTATGCGCAAATGGGGGCTTCTATTTTAGGCTTTTTGTTGCCGGCAATTATTTTTAGTAAGTTAAAAGATAAAAAATCCAACAGATATACCCACGCCGATAAAGGATTTCCTTTGTTATTATTGTTATTAATTCCATTGTTAATTCTTACCCTATATCCGATAATAGATATCAGCTTTTTTATAAACAAATGGATGCCTTGGAGCAATTGGTATGCATCTTTTCAAGAGGAGTATAAAACGATAGTAAATGGATTGATGAATAATCAGAAGTACAGTATTCTCTTGCTGAATATTGTTACCATTGCGATTGTTCCGGCAATTTGTGAGGAGTGGATATTTAGAGGCACACTGCAAAGATTATTAGTAGAAAAATTAAATGTACACACTGCTGTATTTTTGGCATCTTGCTTTTTTAGTTTCATACATTTTGAGTTTTCTGGTTTTTTGCCGCGTATTGTTTTGGGTATGTTTTTAGGATATTTGTATTACTATTCCGGTAGCTTATGGGCAAGTATTTATGCTCATGTAGTCAACAATGGTGCTCAAGTAGTGCTTATATATCTGAATAACAACGGCATTTACAAGGTAAATATTGACGAGCCTGAGATGCCAAATACGTGGGAATTAGTGCTTTATACCGTTGCTTTTGCGTTATTATGGCTACTGTTTTTACGTTTTTTGCAGAAAAGAAAAATGAGTACCTTTACGTCTTAATCTCTTAAATAATTTTTATGGGTGATATATGGACGAGAATAGTTACTGGCATCTTTTTCTTGATAGTGATGATTGGAGGTGTGGTAATCAACGAATATTCTTTTTTAATTTTATTTTCATTGTTAGTGGTGCTATGTATCAATGAGTATCATGGAATCATTCATAATTTGCTATCCGCTACAGCAAAATGGAAAACAACCTATAAAGCCATTAATACTTTTTTTAGTGTTATTATTTTCGGCATTGTATTTTTGGTGGCAAGTGGAAAAATTCCGTTAATCTCCTTGTCGTTGCTTTGTGGCTTTCCGCTTACTTGGTTAGTGATTGAAATGTACACCAAAAGCGAGAAGCCATTTTATAATGTATGCTTAAATTCAATGGCAATATTTTATTTGGCAATACCTTTGTCGGCCTCTTGTTTATTGGCATTTAATGCAGGGGAATATAGTTGGCATTATTTGTTAGCTATAATGATGTTTGCTTGGAGCAATGATTCTTTTGCCTATTTATTTGGAAGGTTTTTTGGAAAACATAAATTATTTGAACGAATATCTCCCAAAAAAACATGGGAAGGATTTTTTGGAGGCGTAGCAGGTTCCGTGCTATTTGCCTATATCCTATCTATATTATTCCCACTATGGACGGGCTATAATGTATCTTTTACTACCTATGCAATACTAGCGGTTATTACAGCCATATCTAGTACGTATGGCGACTTAGCAGAAAGTATGATAAAGCGAAATTTGCAAATAAAAGATACCGGCACGGCACTGCCCGGACATGGTGGCTTTTTAGACAGATTTGATGGTTTGATTTTCTCTTTGCCGGCATGTACATTGTATTTAACTTTCTTTCAAGGATAACCCATAGTTATAAGAATTGAGGGGCTTTGCATCGCAAAACCCCTCAATTCTTTTGGTATATTTATAGTAAATAAGTTAAATCACCATTACCCGTTCACCCATCATTTTTCGCAGGTTTATTAAGGCATAGCGCATTCTACCTAATGCTGTATTGATATTAGTTCCTGTCATTTCAGCAATCTCTTTAAAGCTTAAATCCGCATAGTGACGCAAGACCAAAACCTCCTTTTGGTCTGTTGGCAAAAGTTCTATCATCTCTTTTATTTGCAATATTGTTTGCTCCCGCATGATTTTGTCTTCTTTACTTTCCTCTGCAAATCGCAAAATATTCAGAATATCTTTTCCGTCACTATCTACAATTATGGGCATACGTTTATTTCGTCTAAAATAATCCATGCACAAGTTATTGGCAATCATCATTACCCAAGGTAAAAACTTTCCTTCTTCATTATATTTTCCCGCCTTTAGGCTGTCTATTACTTTATAAAAAGTATCTTGAAAAATATCTTCTGCCAATTCTCGGTTTTTAACGCGCATCATAATAAACGAAAAAATCTTCCGTTGGTGCTTTTGTAGTAAAAGCGCAAGTGCGTTTTCTTCTCCGGCAATATACCTTTGGAGTAGCTCGTTGTCGTGTTGAACAATTGATTGCATGATATCCTGATTTTGCGTGTTAAACAATGTGTCGATGTCATGTAAATATTGCTCAATAGTTTATTTTATTAGGTAAGTTAATTTTTTTTAAG
>CAZXRF010000058.1:0-17962 GCA_964642875.1 uncultured Chitinophagales bacterium
TTTTTGTAATTTAAAATCAGGAATGCCGTACCGCAATAAACCGCCTATTCTGTCGGCACGCTCAAAAATGGTAACGGTATGACCGGCTTTGTTTAGTTGTGCTGCTGCAGACATACCTGCAGGGCCGGAGCCCACAACAGCTACTTTTTTTCCTGTTCTTTCTTGCGGAATTTGTGGTTTTACATAACCTAATTCATAGGCTTTTTCTATAATAGATTTTTCGATATGTTCAATAGCTACCGCAGGTTGGTTGATACCCAATACACAAGCTGTTTCGCAAGGTGCAGGACAAATTCTTCCAGTAAATTCAGGGAAATTATTGGTAGATAGCAATATGTCTGCTGCTAATTTCCAATCGTTTTGATAAACTGCGTCATTAAACTCGGGAATAATGTTTCCAAGTGGACAACCGCTATGACAAAATGGTACGCCACAGTCCATGCAGCGCGATGCTTGTGCTCGTGTCTTTTCTTCAGGAAATGGTAAATAGAATTCCTTGTAATCTTTTATACGCTCTTTAGCTTCTTTGTATTTAGGTAATTCTCTGGTTTGTTCTAAAAATCCTGTTATTTTTCCCATTTTTTCTCTTTTTTTTAACGATATAACAACTGAATTTGGCTGTTATAAAAGTTATTTTCTATTTTAAATTTGGCTTATGCGTTTACTTTTTCTGCTTTTGCTTTTCTTTCCAATAATACTTTCTTATAATCGGTAGGCATTACTTTAATAAAGTATTTAGAAGTGACTTCCCAATTATCTAAAATGTTTTTGGCTATAGTACTCTTGGTGTAATGTAAATGACGTTCAATTTGATGTTTTAATACCGTAATATCTTCAGTATCTAAAGATTCCAATTCCACCATTTCCTTATTTACATTTTTCGGAAATGAATTTTCTACATCATAAACATATGCAATACCACCACTCATACCTGCTGCAAAGTTTCTACCCGTTTTTCCTAAGATAATTGCTAAGCCACCGGTCATGTATTCGCAACCATGATCACCAACGCCCTCTACTACTGCTTTAGCTCCCGAATTACGCACACAAAAACGTTCACCTGCCATACCATTTATATAGGCTTCTCCGCTGGTAGCACCATAGAAAGCCACATTACCGATGATGATATTTTCACTTGGTTTAAATGTTGCTTTGGCAGAAGGATAGACGATTAATTTTCCACCTGATAACCCTTTACCGAAGTAATCGTTAGCTTCCCCTTCCAATTCGAATTTAATACCTGGAGCTCCAAAAGCGCCAAAGCTTTGCCCGGCACTTCCTGTAAATTTTACATGAATGGTATCTTCCGGTAATCCAGTTCCTTTGTGTTTACAAGAAATCTCATAACTCAATAATGCACCAACGGCTCTATCTGTATTAATGATTTTGAAAGCTGCAGATGTTGGCGTTTTAGTTTCTAAAGATGCAGTAGCATTTTTGATAATTTCCTTATCTAAAATAAGCTCATCTGTTGGATGTGCTTGTCGCATTTGTTTATATAAACCAACTTCTGGCCCTGCTTCTTCTTTATGTATTATCGGAGTTACATCAAGATGTTTGTATTTCCAATGATTGATATTATCTCTACGTTTTAATAATTGTGTCTGTCCTACCATTTCATTAATAGTACGGAATCCTAATTTCGCCATCCATTCTCTAAGGTCATTTGCAATAAACGTAAAGAAGTTGATGATATGTTGTGGGTCGCCTGTAAAACGAGCACGTAAAATTGGGTCTTGTGTTGCAACACCAACTGGACAAGTATTCAAATGGCATTTACGCATCATAATGCAACCTTCCACTACTAAAGCAGCTGTAGCGATACCCCATTCTTCAGCTCCTAAAAGTGTAGCAAATGCGATGTCTTTTCCTGTTCTTAATTGGCCATCGGTTTGTAAAATAACACGACTACGCAAATTATTTTTTACTAAAGTTTGATGTGCTTCTGCCAAGCCAAGTTCCCATGGTAAACCTGCATGTTTGATAGAAGAAATTGGAGATGCACCCGTTCCTCCATCATATCCTGAAATTAATACTACATCAGATTTTGCTTTAGCAACACCGGCAGCAATTGTACCTACACCTGCTTCAGAAACCAATTTTGTGTTAATACGTGCATTTGGATTTGCATTCTTTAAATCGAAAATTAATTGTGCTAAATCTTCTATAGAATAAATATCGTGATGTGGAGGCGGAGAGATAAGTCCTACACCAGGCGTAGAGTGCCGAACTCTTCCAATCCATTCATCTACTTTGTGTCCGGGAAGTTGCCCACCTTCGCCAGGTTTTGCGCCTTGTGCTAATTTAATTTGTAACTCATCGGCATTTGCTAAGTAATAAGAAGTAACTCCAAATCTTCCGGAAGCTACTTGCTTTATCGCAGAGCGTTCTGAATCGCCGTTGTCTTTTAAGTTAAATCGAATTTCATCTTCGCCACCTTCCCCACTATTTGATTTTCCACCGATACGGTTCATTGCAATAGCCAAGGTGGAATGAGCTTCATGCGAGATAGAACCAAACGACATTGCGCCAGTTGCAAATCTTTTTAGGATACTTTCAATAGGCTCTACTTCTTCAATAGCAATAGGAGTAGCCTTTGAAAAATTAAAATCTAATAGACTGCGAAGTGTTATAGCTTTTTCTGCTTGGTTGTTTATTTTCTCTGCATATTGTTTATACATTTCGTAGTCGTTCTTCTTGGTAGAATGTTGTAAGAGATGTATGGTGTCAGGATTAAATAAATGTTCTTCTCCACGGCGTTTCCATTGGTAATTTCCTCCAACCGATAAATGCTGTTCAGTGCGCTCTACATCTGGGAATGCCAAAGTATGTCGTTTTAAAACTTCTTTGGCAATTTCATCAAATCCTATTCCGTCTAATCGAGAGATAGAACCAGTGAAACATTTATCTACCACGTATTTGCTTAATCCTACGATTTCAAAAATTTGAGAACCATGATAGGATTGATGCGTGGAGATACCCATTTTAGAAAATACTTTTAATAATCCATTGCTACATGCTTTGATGAAATTTTCAATTAATTTTTCGTCGGGTTTATTTAAGTGTTTTAATTTTTCTTTGTTAAGGTCAAAGATGGTTTGGTAGGCTAAATAAGGGTTGATAGCTGTTGCGCCATAGCCAATATGTGTAGCCATGTGGTGAACCTCTCTGATATCTCCACTTTCTACAACTAAAGAACAGTCGATACGTGTTTTAGTACGAATTAAATGGTGATGAATAGCACCTACTGCTAATAGAGAAGGAATAGGAGCAAAGTCTTTGTTTACACCTTTATCAGAAATTATAATAATATTATTTCCATTGGCTACAGCCTCTTCCGCTTCTTTGCAAATACGGTCGATACCTCTTTCTAATGCGCCTTTTTTTCCATTTGCAGTAAATAATGCCTGAATGGTAATGACTTTAAAATCGGGATGGTTGATATAGCGTAATTTTGCAATATCGTTATTCGACAAAATAGGTTGTCGTAACGCAATTTGTTTACAATGATTTTCTGTAGTTGTTAGTATGCTGCTTGCACCACCTAAGCTGGCAAATGTACTCATTACCATCCGTTCGCGAATGGGGTCAATGGGAGGGTTGGTAACTTGTGCAAATAGTTGCTTAAAGTAATTTGATAAATTTTGTGATTGATCGGATAATACAGCTAAAGGGGTATCTGTGCCCATAGAGCCAATTGGTTCATAGGCAGTTTCTGCCATAGGAGTTATAATCACTCGTACATCTTCAGACGTATAGCCAAAGGCTAATTGTTGTTGTAATAATTCTTTTTCTGTTAATCTTTCTTCTTTAATAGTAGATTTTGGTAAATCCGAAAAAGTGATTTTATGCTTATTCAGCCATTCGCGGTAAGGATGTTGTGTGCAAATTGATTTTTTTAATTCATCATCGGAAATAATTCTTCCTTCTTCCATATTGATGATAAACATTTTGCCAGGTTGTAATCGACCTTTTTGTATCACTTTTTCTTCTTCAGTAGGTAATGCACCGGCTTCGGAAGACATTACCACTCTACCATCGTCATACACCACAAAACGAGAAGGGCGCAATCCATTTCTATCTAAAGTAGCTCCTACCATTTTCCCATCGGTAAAGCAGATAGATGCAGGGCCATCCCAAGGTTCCATTAAGCAATCATGGTATTCGTAGAATGCCTTTTTCCAGTCTTCCATTTGCTCATTATCTTGCCATGCTTCTGGAATCAACATCATAATAGCATGTGGTAATGAACGCCCAGCTAAATACAATAATTCTACTACATTATCTAAAGAAGCAGAGTCAGATTGGTCGCGGTAGCAAATTGGCATAAACATGTCAATCTCCTCTTTTGTAAATACATCACATTCTAATAAATGCTCACGAGTACGCATCCAATTCAAGTTACCTTGCAAAGTATTGATTTCTCCATTATGTGCAATATATCGGAAAGGTTGGGCTAATCTCCAGCGTGGAAAAGTATTAGTGGAAAAACGGGAGTGCACTAATGCCAATGCAGATTTTACACTTTCGTCATTCAATTCAGGATAATATTGACGAACCTGATAGGTGGTTAATTGTCCTTTGTAAATAACGGTGTGACAAGATAAATCGGTGTAATAAAATTGGTCTTTTCCACCTAAAATATAATTTATTTCACGAACGGTATGTGCTCGCAAAACATAGAGTTTTCTTTCTAACTCAATTTCTTCTTTAAATTCAAAATTAGGTTTTATAAATAATTGCTCAATGGCAGGTTCAGTTGATTTTGCTGTCGGACCAATGGGAGAGCTATCGGTCGTTATTTTACGATAACCTAAAACCGTAAAATTTAGTCGTTGTGCGGTTTTTTCGATAAATGCTTTACAATCGTTGCGCTTGCTTTCCTCTTGTGGAAAGAAAATAAAACCTGTGCCATATTTTCCCGATTCAGGTATTTCGATTCCTATTTTTGCTACTTCATTTTTGTAGAATTCATGCGGTATTTGCATAAGAATACCTGCTCCGTCTCCAGTGTTTTCTTCACAGCCACATGCACCACGGTGTTCCATGTTTTCTAGCATAGTGAGTGCATCTTTTACAATGCGGTGCGATTTTTCACCTTTTAAATGTGCTACGAATCCAATGCCGCAGGCATCGTGTTCCATTTCGGGTAGGTACAAACTCTGATGTTTTTTTGTAACGCTCATGTATTATTAGTATAAAAATTTTCAATGAAATGTGCTGTGTTGAAAAAGCCTTTCAGTACAGTTTATAATATTAGCAAAAAAAAATGCTGAAATGATTTCTGCTGCGTTTAAGAAAATTTTAAACATTAAAAATCATCCTTAACAATTTAATTATAAGTTCAGAGCCATTCGCATAGTACAAACATATTTACTATAAAATATCTATAAAATTTTAGCAAAAAATGATTGAATTGTAGGTTTTAACTTAAAATTAATTAAAAATTTTAAATAAAATGTACCAAAAGTGCTAATTATGCTTAAAATAAATCAATTGTTAATTTTAAACGACTGTGTATGAAAAAAATGACCTTACTGTTTTTTGTGGCGTTTGTAACGCTGACAAAATCGTCGTTTGCCCAAGATGGAGCAGACAGAATTAAAGCATTAGAAGAAAAAGTACAAATGCTAATGAATCAATTAGGTCTTGACAAGGAGGATACAGTAGCTACTCCCGAACAGCCAAAATTGACTATTGAGCAGAAGTACGAGCAGAAACTTGAAAAAATTAAATCGAAAATACCTTTCGATATAAGTGGCTCAGTAGATGTGTATGTGCAAACGAATTTTATTGGTAAAAAATCCAACTTAGTAGCCAATAGGGCATTTGTGCCAAAGGCAAACTCTTTTGAATTAGGTATGGTGAATTTGATGATGAAAAAAAGAGTAAAAAAAGTTGGTTTTTGCGCCGATTTAGGCTTTGGTCCGAGAGCGGAAGCTGCGAATAATACGCTGTATTCAAATACAATATTAGCGATTAAACAGCTATACGTTACCTATGCACCGACGGATTGGTTGGAGTTTACATTAGGAAATTTCAGTACTTTTTTTGGATACGAATTTATTGAACCACAAAATAATTTTAACTATTCTACGTCTTTGGCATTCCAGAATGGTCCTTTCTATCACACTGGTTTTAAAGCAAATTTTACTGTGAAAAAATGGAATTTCTTAGCTGGATTCTTTGATGATACAGACCATAAATCGGATAGCAGAAGAAATAAATTTGTAGGCGCACAAGTTGGATACACCGGCGATAATGGTGGTGTTTATTTGAACTTTATTGGTGGCAATGTACCTACTACCTACAAAATAAATGACTCGACAGAAGTAGAAGCTTATAAAAATTATAAAAACTCGTACGATTTAACTGGTTCTGTAAAATTAGGTAAAAAGAAAAAAGGGAAAATAGGCGTGAACGTAGCCTATCATCAATTTAGGTATAAAGAACAGAAAGCAGATAAAGTGCAACGCAATAAATATTTTACTACTTATTTATATGGACAATACGACATCAGTGAGCGTGCAAGTATCGGTATAAGAACAGGATATTTTTATAATCCAGATGCATTGGTAATTGGTTCTTCAAAGCATTTTGCAGACTTGACTTTAACAGCACATATAAATATTGTAGGCGGATTGAAGTTGGTTCCGGAATACCGCTTGGATTATAGTTCAGACAGAATGTTTTTAGACAGAAAAGGCGGAACTTCTAAGTTTCAAAATACCTTATGTTTAGCGGCAGTATTCGCATTTTAATTTTTTTATTTTTAGAAGAATAAATTGAATGTTTGTTTGTATTTCGAAGGGAGGTTCAAGTATATTTTGAACCTCCTTTTTTTTATTTTATCCATTAGAAAGTAGGAGTTTAGGTATAAAAATATATCTTTGCACTTCTTCTTTTCCATATTGGCCACGTGTTGAAATTGGTAGACAAGCTACTTTGAGGTGGTAGTGCCCGAAAGGGCGTGCTGGTTCGAGTCCAGTCGTGGTCACTTTTTATTTTTCTAAAGTTCCAAAAACCCTAACGATAACATAAACAGCTTTTTTTATTTGAAACTCAAATTCTGTGTAATTTTAACGGATACTTTTAATAGTATTAATAAAATCAATTTATTATAAATTAAGTAAACAACAAAATGGAAACTTTAGAACAAGTTAAATCTCTGAAAGGTGGTGAATTCATTATTAAAGAATCTACTACAGCACAAGTTTTTACTCCCGAAGATTACACTGAAGAACAATTGATGGTGCGCTCAATGACATCAGATTTTGTAGAAAAAGAAGTAATGACAAAATGGAAGGAGTATGAAAAACAAGAACCGGGATTATCAAAAGAATTATTAGGAAAAGCAGGTGAATTAGGTTTGCTATCTACAGCTATCCCTGAAGCTTATGGCGGTATGAACCAAGATGTAATTACAGGATGTATTATTGCAGAAGAATATGGCCGTACTGGCTCTTTTGCTACTACCTCTATTTGTCATATCGGTATTGGTACATTACCTACTTTGTATTTTGGAAATGATGCTCAGAAAGAAAAATATTTGCCAAAATTAGCAACTGGCGAGTGGGCTGCATCTTATTGTTTAACAGAGCCAAGTTCGGGTTCAGATGCATTAGGTGCTAAAACAACTGCTACACTTTCTGAAGATGGAAAGCATTGGATTTTGAACGGACAGAAAATGTGGATAACCAATGCAGGTTTTGCCGATTTATTTACGGTATTTGCAAAAATTGATGGTAAAGAATTTACCGCTTTTTTAGTAGAAGCAGGAACACCGGGTTTGACCTTAGGTGCAGAGGAAGATAAAATGGGTATCAAAGGTTCTTCTACCCGCCAAGTGTTTTTTGAAAACTGCCAAATTCCGGTAGAAAACCTATTAGGCGAACGCGGTAAAGGGCATTTGATTGCTTTCAACATCTTAAATATCGGTCGATATAAATTAGGAGCAACAGCATTAGGAGGTGCGCGCGAATCGTTCAATATGGCTGTAAAATATGCCAATGAGCGAACACAGTTCGGAAAATCTATCGATACTTTTGGTGCTATTCAACATAAAATTGCTGAAATGGCTATCCAATTATTTGCATTAGAAGTAGCAACGTACCGTTGTGCAAATGATATCGGAAAAATGGAACACGATAACTTATCCAGCGGCGTAGAATTTTCTAAAGCCTTATTAGGAGCAGCGGAAGAATATGCAATTGAATGTTCCATAGTAAAAGTGTTAGGTTCAGAGGTATTAGATTTTATTGTAGATGAAAACGTACAAATACACGGTGGAATGGGCTTCTCTGAAGAAGCTTCTGCAGCACGTGCATACAGAGACTCCCGTATTGCTAGAATATATGAAGGCACTAACGAAATCAATCGTTTATTGTCGATAGATATGTTATTGAAAAGAGCAATGAACGGAAAGGTAGATTTAATGACGCCAGGCATGGCTATCCAAAAAGAATTGATGAGTGTTCCTGATTTTGGAAGTGATGACGAAGGTCAATTTGCTGCAGAAATTAAAGCAATAAAGAATGCAAAAAAAGCATTCTTATTAGTAGCAGGTGGTGCCGTTCAAAAATTGATGACGAAGTTGAAAGATGAGCAAGAAATCATCATGAATGCTTCTGATATGTTGATTCAAATTTATGCTGCAGAATCTTTATTGTTGCGTATTCAAAAGATTTTTGAAAAAGGAGAAAAAGCAGATCAAGTTTATATAGACATCTTAAAAGTATTCTTCAATGATGCACTGAATAAAATCAACGTATCTGGTAAAGATGCATTACAATCTTATGCAGAGGGTGATGAGCTACGCATCATGTTGATGGGCTTAAAACGTTTCACAAAATACGAACCAGTAAATGTGAAAGATGCACGCCGCCGAATTGCTGCAAAAGTGATAGGCGCCGGGAAATATAATTTGTAATTTTTACAGAATAAATATTGAAACTCCGGCATCTCGCCGGAGTTTTTTTGTTTATTATTAATAAATTGTAGATTTGAAAAAGGAATAATAGTTTTATGCAAGAAGTAAAACCAGACCATATAAACAATACGACACCTTCACAAGTGTACGAAGGTTGGAGAGGGAAGTTATATCATATTATATTTGAATCAGACACCCGTTCTGGCAAAATATTTGACCTAGCACTTGTAATCTTAATTCTTAGTAATATCATCGTGATTTTATTGGAAAGCGTACAAGCAATCGATGCAAAATATCATTCCATATTTCGTACACTTCAGTTAGTTTATACATTTTTATTTACAATAGAATATCTGCTTCGTTTGCTATGTGTAAAAAAATCTTATGAATATGCAAAGAGCTTCTATGGTGTGGTTGATTTGTTTTCAGTATTACCATCATATATTGAATTGCTAATTCCACATACGCATTTTCTAATGTTGATACGGATCTTCCGGTTATTACGCATCTTTCGGATTTTTAAAATGCTAAGGTATTTGAATGAAAGTAGGTTATTGCTTTATTCATTAATTACCAATTATAGACGGATAATTGTATTCCTATCATTTGTGTTGTTTCTGGCTGTATTTTTGGGCTCTTTAATGTACGTATTTGAATCGGAAAACAATCCAGGTTTTTCTAGTATTCCGCAAAGTATTTATTGGTCTATAGTAACAATCACCACTGTTGGTTACGGCGATGTAGCTCCGCAAAGTATTTTAGGGAAATTATTAGCTTCCTTCATTATGATTTTAGGTTATTCTATTATTGTAGTTTCTACTGGAATTGTTTCCATGAATGCTTTAAAAAGTTGGAATCATGAAAATCAAGACTCCCAAGTTCGCTGTAAAAATTGCTTGTTAGAAGGACATGAATATGATGCTAAATATTGTAGAAATTGTGGTACAGAATTAGAAAAATAATTTGTTTATAATCCATTGTTTTTGTCTAATGCCTCCATGAATTCTTTTTTCTTACGTTTAGAAATTTCCACCTTTGCACCCTCTGTCATTATTACTAAATTATCGCCGTGGTCTATTCCTTTTAGGTGCGCTAAATTTATTAAATGAGATTGATGTATTCTCATGAATTTAAAAAGAAGCAATTTTTCTTCAAAGTTTTTCAAAGTCTTTGCTATTAATAATTTCTTATTTCCAATTAAATAGAAAATTGTATAATTACTCTCCGATTGCAAACGGATAATTTCATTTATTTTTAAAAATATCATACCGTCTTTTGTTGGTACCATTATCTTTGCATCTTGCTGTTGTTCTTGTTTTATTTTATCTAAATAATCTTGTAAAAGCGCTACCTGTTTGAGTTTTTCTTTTTGCTCTAACCGGATTTTTACTTTCTCTATTGCTTTCTTTAATTCTTTTTCACCAATTGGTTTTAATAGATAATCAGCAGCATTATTTTTTATTGCATTTATAGCATACTTATCATGTGAGGTAGTGAAAATAATTTCAAAATCCGTGTCTTCTAATTCATTTAATAAATCAATGCCTTTGCCATCTGCTAATTCTACATCCAAAAAAATTAATTGTGGATGTACCTTTGGTAAAATTTTTTTAGCCTCTCTTTTTGAATTACAAACACCCTCAATTTTTATATCTATTTTTGAATGGGCAATAGTCTTTCTTAATAGTTCTTGAAAAATCGGCTCATCTTCAATAATAACTGCGCTTATCATATTCCTAATTGCAATACTAAATATATCAAATATTGCTTAATTTTAGTAATAAATTTTCTTTAACATCTCTCAAATGATTTCTGAAACTGGTAATAAATTAGCACAATCAAAAGAAGTAAAGTTAAGAGCATTGTATGCTAAAGCTTTGGGTTTTAAAAACAACAAAGAGTATATCAAAGCAGTAGAAATTTACCAAAAGATAATTAAAAAAAAACAAGACGATCTAGAGTGTGTTGAGTGTGCTAAATTGTATGAAGATGTCGGCGACATTTATTTTGAAGTAAAAGATTTTCAAAGAGCCTTTGAATTTTTACAAAAGGCATTACAGATTTATGCGGATAACCACGAATATGAATTGCAACTTAACCAGTATAAAAAGATAGGAGGGTTACAACAAGGTATTTGGCAGTTTAAAAAAGCGATTGAAATTTTTCAACAAGGATTACAGCTTTCGCAAAGATTAGAGAAAAAGGATAAAATCATTGAATTTGAATTGCTATTGGGGAATGTGTTGAATTGGGCAGACCGGTTAGAAGAAGCAGAGAAATATTTGGTGAGTTCAATAGAAAAAGAAAAAAAATTAAATCTACCACTTATAAAATTAAGAGCACACGTTAGTTATGCCATCCTATTACGTAAGATGCGAAAATTTGATAAAGCAGAAAAATTATTTAAGTTGGGCATGAAACTCTCTGCAGAAAATAACAATGCTTATCTGATGGACATCACCAAGAGTTATGGTATTATGCATTGCGAGATGGGTAATTTTGAAACTGCTGAAAAATTACTGTTAGATGCTGAACAAAAAGCAAAAACAGATGGTAATGACGCTACACGTGCCGTTATTTATGAATATTTGGCAGCTGTATATGAGCATACAAATAACTTTCCGAAAGCTTACCACTATATAAAAAAATTTTACGAACGCAAACTTGATTTATTAGAGAAAGGATTTTCAGATGAAAATAATTTACTACAAGCGAAAATTGGATTGGAGGATGCGCGTCGTGAACGCTTAGTGGCAGAAGAAACTTCTAATGCTAAAAGTTTGTTTATCGCTACCATAAGCCATGAGATTCGCACGCCGATGAATATTATCCTAGGTACTACTTCATTGATGCTGAATGACAATCCGAAAATAGAACATATAAAATATTTACAGACATTAAGAAAATCCGGAGAAAATTTATTAGCACTAATTAACGACATATTGGATATTTCTAAGATTGAAGCCGGTAAATTGGAGATAGAATATGAGCCTGTTTTTATTCGAGATGTTTTTTCAAACTTAGAAACAATTTTTTTGTCGTCTGTAAAAGAGAAAGGATTGAAATTACAATTTATAATTGATAAAAAAATAGACTTTCAATTCTACTCCGATCCACTCCGTTTATCACAAATAATTACCAACTTGGTGAGCAATGCTATCAAATTTACTACAGTGGGCAGCATAAAAGTTGCAATAAAAAAAATGAAAAATAATCAATTGCAAATTACAGTTACTGATACAGGTATGGGTATACCTAGAGATAAGCTAAAATCTATTTTTGAACAATATGAGCAAGTGCGTTCTAAAGTTCAAAAGAAATATAAAGGTACTGGTTTAGGATTGGCTATTACCAAAAAATTAGTGGAGTTGATGAATGGTACCATATCGGTTAAAAGTACAATTGGTAGTGGTGCTTCTTTTATTGTAGATATACCTTATGAGATAGCAGAGGATGAAGAAAAAGAAAAATTGATGCACTTAACTAATAAAGCTGATTTTTTGAATAATAAAATTATCCTACTTGTAGATGACATTGAAGATAATAGATTTATTGTAAGCGAAACCTTGAAATTTTTCAACAAAAATATACAAATTATTGAAGCGGAAAATGGTAAGCGCGGTGTTGAGCTTGCCAAGTTGCATCACCCTCATGTAATTATAATGGATTTAGATATGCCTATAATGGATGGTTTTGAAGCATTAACCCGTATTAGAAAATTGAAAAATAAAATTTCTCCAATAATTATAGCTAGTACTGCAAGTTTGATAACGAATTCTGAAGACGAGTTTACTAAACTTGGATTTAATGGCTATTTACCCAAACCGTTCGATATTGATTATTTTTTCACACTTCTTGCAAAGCAAGTAGTTAATTAATCTCTTAAATCTAATCCAATAACTTCGTTATAAGCAACATACATTGCGCATATACTGCTGGGTATGGTGACTAACAAACCGATTAATAAGCAGATTGCACCTGCTGCATTAAAAATACCAATTAAAAATAAAAAGCCTACCCAATTGATAAATTTTTTTGCTACTATCTTTCTGCTGATGTCTAACGCTTTTATGGCATCAAATTTACTAAACACAACCAGTAATGGTGCAAATAAAAATAGAACAGATATAACGATAGATATAATCCCTGCTAATCCGGCTCTTGCGCCCAAGCCTGTAGCTGTTGCAATTGATTTAAAACTGTCTAAGTCATTAAAATCTAAATGTGGCTTTATTCCCAAATAACTGATTTTGAAATATGCCCAGCCGCCTACAATAAGCATAATTACTGCAATAATTAGAGAGGGGATTAACGTGACAAGAAATATATGTGCGTAATTTTTTGTTCCATCAAAAAAATTAGAAAAAGAATGTGTCTCATTATTGTCTATCATTTTTGCAACAATATACCCTCCAACCAGTACCGGTGCTATTATTGCGTAGCTTAATCCTTTGATAAATGGGATAGAACTTATGATGACTTGTAGTATTCCGGCAACAAACAGAAACCCGATGAAGCCACCGATGTTTTGTTTAAATATTTCAAATCCTTTCTTTATATAATCTACGGAATGGGTTTCATATCCATTGCTCAATAGTTCGTTTAATGATTTACCGTTTTTGTTTTCCAGCATTTCGCTGTCTAATAGTTGATTTTCCATGTTTAGCGTTTTGTATAGGAAAAGTAATTAAAATTTCAATACTTCGCTGTTTTTATTTAAGCAAATAATTTTGCTATTCCAAAGGCAGCAGCAGCAGCAATTGCTCCAATGGCTGTTACTTTTATTGCTCCTTTTAATACGGGTTGTCCCGTAAGTTTGGATTTATAATATCCGAAAATAAATAAACTGATAAGTGTTACAATTACAGAATATATTAACCCATCGTGTGGGTGTGCAGCAAAAAAATATGGAGATAACGGAATAATACCTCCGATAATATAAGATACGCCAATGGTAAATGCAGAATTTCTTGCACGCTTAGGGTCTGGGGTTTCTAAATCTAATTCGTATTTCATCATAAATTGCACCCATTTGTCTTTGTCTTTGGCTATTTCCTCTGTCGCAATTTTTACTGTTGCTTCGCTTAATCCTAAATGCAATAAAATTTCCTGTGTTTCAGCAATTTCATTAGCTCGTAAATTATCTACTTCGTAAGCTTCTCTTTTTTGTTCTGCATTATAATGGTCTATTTCTGCGCGCCCGGCTAAGTAGCCACCTAAGCCCATAGCTATAGAGCCTGCTGCAATTTCTGCAATTCCTGCCGTAATCACTAGGGAAGACGAAGCAACCGCACCACTAAGTCCTGCGGCTAATGCAAAAGGAACTGTAAGTCCGTCAGACATACCAATTACAATGTCTTTTATCGTGTCAGAGCTTTTTATATGCTCCTCATGGTGTGTTTTTAATTTGCGTGTGACTTCTGGATGTAAATGCATAGTTATTTATTGAAATTTGTATCGCATGTGTGCCTGATGTAGAGAAATCTTAACGTGCCTCCAACGAGTCTTTTTTAGTAATGGTATAAGTTGCTTTTCTAAGTTTATTATCTCCTTCAATAGTCCATTTTGCAATATTGTATATGTTTATACTGTCATGTAAATACAATGCACCGGAAGAGCTGAACGTGTCTGTTTTTGATATCCCATTTGCAAAAAATATTTTAGTATATGCACCTTTAGGATAAGGCATAAAGCTATCTATACTTCTGCAATCTTCATTTATTTTTATTGTTTCATTGGGAGCAATGGTAAATGAATCCAAAGAGAAATAATACCCGGAGTCGATTAGTTTGTAATTTCTGAGAAAAACTGCACTGGATAGTTCATTTTTAACGTAAAATTCACCACATGAAGATTTGAATTTTAGCTTATCACATGCCGCAATAGATAGCATAAGTCCGAATAAAATGAGGTTTCTTTTTTTGATAATTTCCATAGGAGATAATTTATTTTCTAATAAAATTACACCAACTGCAAAACACTTATGTATTGCAAAGTTGTACATAAATATAATAAATGCTATAGCAAATTTAAAACCGAAATATCGGTTACCATAATTTTATTAGTAAGCAATATTTAAGTGTCTGTTTCTGCTTGCAATAATTCTCAACTTAGATTCAAGAATGAAATGCAACTAATATCAGAATTATTGATAAATATTCCTCCATTTTTTTACAAAGTCGTCTTTATATTCAACTCTTTCAGTTGCTTTTCATCAATCGTGCTTGGTGAATCCAACATCAAATCTCTGCCTGAATTATTTTTTGGAAAAGCAATGTAATCACGAATGGTTTCTACGCTGTTTAATACGGCGCATAATCTATCAAAACCAAATGCTAAACCGCCATGTGGTGGCGCACCGTATTCAAATGCATTCATTAAAAATCCGAATTGCTTTTGTGCTTCTTCATCAGTAAATCCTAAGCGTTTGAACATTTCCGCTTGTAGGGCTTTATCATAAATTCTGATAGAACCACCACCAACTTCAACGCCATTTATTGCTAAATCATAAGCATCTGCACGCACACGCGCCGGATCGGTATATAAAAATTCGATGTCTTCTTTTTTTGGTGAAGTAAAGGGATGATGCATCGCAAACCAACGATTATCTTCTTCAATATATTCCAACAAAGGGAAATCTAAAACCCACAATGGTTTGAAATCATCTTTTTGGCGTAAGCCTAAACGGTTGCCCATTTCCAAGCGCAATTCGTTCATTTGTTTGCGCACTTTATCTGTTTTGCCACACAACACTAACAATAAATCGCCTTGTTTCATGTTTGCTTTTTCAGCCCATTTTTTTAATTCTTCTTCGTTATAAAATTTATCTACAGAAGATTTTAATGTACCGTCATTATTCCATCTTAAATAAATTAATCCGGTAGCACCGATTTGTGGGCGTTTTACAAAATCCGTTAATTCATCTAATTGCTTGCGTGTATATTCAGCAGCATTTTCTGCATTAATACCAATCACTAATTCAGCATCGTCAAAAACTTTAAAGTCTTTTCCTTTTACCAAATCATTCATTTCTACAAACTGCATTCCAAAACGAATATCAGGTTTGTCGCTGCCGTAAATTTTCATTGCATCGTCGTATTGCATACGTGGAAAGTCCGAAAGCTCAATGTTCTTTACTTTTTTGAAAACATGCTTGATTAATCCTTCGAACATATTTAAAATATCTTCTTGCTCCACAAATGCCATTTCACAATCGATTTGCGTAAACTCAGGTTGTCTGTCGGCGCGCAAATCTTCATCACGGAAACATTTGGTAATTTGATAGTATTTATCAAAACCAGAAACCATCAATAATTGCTTAAAGGTTTGCGGCGATTGTGGCAACGCATAAAATTCACCCGGATTCATTCTGCTGGGCACTACGAAATCGCGTGCACCTTCTGGTGTTGATTTAATTAAAAACGGTGTTTCAATATCTAAGAAACCATTTGCATTCATATAGCTTCGCACCTCATGGCCTACTTTATGCCGGAAAATAATTTTCTCTTGCACTTCATTTCTGCGTAAATCTAAATAGCGATATTGCATACGGATATCGTCGCCGCCATCGGTTTCATTCTCTATAGTAAATGGAGGTATTTTTGATTCGGATAAAATGCGAAAATCACTCACCAATATTTCAATATCACCAGTTGGAATTTTCGGATTTTTATTAGATCGTTCTACTACTTTTCCTTCTGTTTGTATTACAAATTCACGACCTAAACGCTTCGCTCTATCGAACAATAAATTATTGGTTTCATTATTAAAAACAATTTGCGTAATACCGTATCTATCGCGCACATCTACAAATAATAATTCGCCAAAATTACGAGTAGTTTGCACCCAACCCGAAAGTTGAACTTTTGTGTTTACATCTGTAATTCTCAATTCGCCGCAGGTATGACTTCTATACATGTTATTTAGTATTAAGTAGTGAGTATAAAGTATCAAGTATTTGAATTGCTTGATAATACAAAAATAAGAAGATAAATATTAAATGGAGGTTACTATTGTAAATGAATTACTTTGAATATTTTGCAATAATCGCATCATAATTTTCCGAAAACTCTTCATACACTTTTGTAATGCCTTCACGTAGATTTATGGTGTGTTTCCAGCCTAAATTATGAAGTTTTGTGACATCTGTTAGTTTGCGTGGTGTGCCATCAGGCTTAGTGGTATCATGTACAATATTGCCTTCGTAGCCAACAATATCTTTCACCAATAAAGCTAAATCTTTAATGGTAATTTCAACGCCGCTTCCGCAATTGACAAACTCTTCGCCATCGTAGTTTTGCATTAAAAAGTACAAAGCACTTGCCAAGTCGTCGGCGTGTAAAAATTCTCGGAACGGAGAGCCTGTTCCCCACATCACTACTTCTGGAACCTTATTGATTTTCGCTTCGTGAAACTTGCGAATCAACGCAGGCAATACGTGAGAATTATTTAAATCATAATTATCGTTTGGTCCATATAAATTTGTCGGCATAGCCGAAATAAAGTCACAACCATATTGACGCTTGTAGCTTTCACAAAGTTTGATACCAGCAATTTTTGCAATCGCATAAGGTTCATTGGTTTCTTCTAAAATATCAGTTAATAAATAAGACTCTTTTAAGGGTTGTGGTGCCATTTTTGGATAAATACAAGTCGAACCTAAGAATAATAATTTCGTTACTTTATGTACAAATGCAGCATGAATGGTGTTACATTCTATCATTAAATTTTCATATAAAAAATCGGCACGATAAATATTATTTGCTTGAATGCCGCCTACTTTTGCCGCTGCTACAAATACATATTCTGGTTTATTCACTTCAAACCATGCATTTACATCTGCTTGGTTTATTAAGTTTAATTCTTTAGAAGAAGCTGTAAGAATATTAGTAAACCCTTCAGCTTTTAATTTGCGAACGATTGCAGAACCTACCATTCCATTGTGGCCAGCTACGTATATTTTTGCGTGTTTTTCCATAAAATGTTATAAGGTATAGTGGTAAGTGATAAGGAAAATTCTTACTATTTATACCT
>CAZXRF010000059.1:0-17572 GCA_964642875.1 uncultured Chitinophagales bacterium
TTAGTGCGTCGCTTTGTATTTTATTTGTAAGCCGAATTTCTATTTGAGATGCTCTGCCTGAAGTGTCGGTGAGCTGTTGAAAAAAATCTAACGGTACAAAGGTGTAACGAGAATCAAATTCATCGGATACGGCAAATGCCCCAGACGGCGTGACATAGCTTTTATTAAACGCATTTTCCAAAGTAGAAAATGATGCGCCCGTTTTTTTGGGAATATACAACGCAATAGGATTAAATGCACGAGCGGGGTCCATGCCTAATTTTTGTGCTACACCTACTCCAACAATACCATAGTTTATGCTATCTTGTTGCAACAGTTTCTTTCCTTCCACAATAAAGGTGTCAAATTTATTGACGACGTTGAAATAATTTTTATCTACACCTTTTACCGTACAAATATGTTGTCTGTCTGAGTATTCTAAGAGTGCATTTTCCTCTAATGTAAAGCTGTAAGCGTCTATATAGTGAATAGATTTTAATTTATCTCGAAGTGTAGGCGTAATTTCAAAAGTTTTTCCTTCTACAGCAGATACCGCGATGTCTGGGTAAAATACGGCATACAAAGATTTCACCAATCCTTCTAATCCATTAAAAACCGATAATACAAGTATTAACGCCATTGTGCCAAACAACATTGCTAAGCCACTTACCAACGAAATGATATTAATGGCATTTGTTGATTTTTTACTGAATAAGTAACGTTTGGCTATGTTGAGTTCGAGGTGCAAATTTAGGTGTTTAGAAATCAGCTAATCAGCCAATTTTGTCATTATTTTTTCTTAGTTTTTCCATCTCGACATCTTTCTTTTTTATTTCACTGAAAATCCGTTCCAAATTTTGTACCTCTTCTAACGTTTCATCTCTAAAAAACTCTACTTGTGGTATAGAGCGTACTTTATTTTTAATTTTATTTCCTAGTAATCCACGAATTAATTTGTTGTTTTTATCTAAATGATCCAATATTTCATCGGGTTTAGGATGATTGTAAATGCTCAGATAAATACGGGCAACATATAAATCAGGTGTAACTCTTACCCCTGAAATCGTTACCATTGCGCCTTCTAAAAGTGTTCCTATGTCTTTCTGCACAATTTCACTCATGGCAATTTGTATAGTTTTTGCTACTTGCCGTTGTTTTATAGATTCCATAAAACAAAAGTAAATAATATCTTTGCTTATTGCAATGAAAGATTTAAGCAGTTTATTAAAATATTGC
The DNA here is from genome assembly GCA_964642875.1 of uncultured Chitinophagales bacterium. GTDB lineage: Bacteria > Bacteroidota > Bacteroidia > Chitinophagales > JADIYW01 > JADJSS01. The sequence goes on from CAZXRF010000059.1 coordinate 1,216, forward strand.
CAGCCATACGTTCCAAATGTATTGTTGAATATATTATTTAATCTATTGTCCACGGTATTTTCTATTTTTTCATTCTTGATGTTGATTCCATTTTTGAATCTGATTTTTAACTCAGATAAAATGGCGACAACCAATGTGCAAGATGTTCCGTTTAATTTGCTACATCTGAAAGAGTATATCAGTAGTACATTTAATAATAGTGTAATTCATTATATACAAAATAGCGAAAGTATAGAAATTGGTAAATCGAAAGCATTGTTATTTATTTGTCTATTTACAGTGCTGGTATTTTTTGTCAAAAATATTTTCCGATATTTTGCTGTACATTTTCTTGCACCCATGCGCACAGGAATAGCCGGAAATGTCCGTCAGCAGTTGTATGATAAAATACTGGATTTACAGGTGCTTTATTTTTCTTCTCAACGCAAAGGAGATGTATTAACCCGATTGACCAACGATGTACAAGAAGTGGAATACGGTATTTTACATTTTTTAGAGGTAGCTTTTAAAGAACCTGTAACCATTATTGCCACCTTAATTACAATGTTATTACTTAGCCCGCAGCTTACCCTATTTGTACTGATTATTTTGCCACTGTCCGGTTATATTATCGGCAGAATTGGGAAGACATTAAAACATGCATCGGCAAATGCACAACAATTGCAAGGGCTTATTAATTCTATGGCAGAGGAAACGATTTCGGGTATCCGGATAATAAAATCTTTCACCGCAGAAAAAATATTATCTGATAGGTTCCGAAAACTCAACCAGCAACATCTGCGCATTGGCACCTCAATGATTCGAAAACGTGATTTATCCACGCCGTTGTCTGAGTTCTTAGGAATTACGGTCGTTGTCATTGTATTATATGTTGGCGGAAAAATGATTATACATCATACCTCATCGCTTAGCGCAGAGGTATTTATTGCGTTCATTGTAATTTTTTCTCAATTAATACAGCCGGCAAAAGCCTTTTCTAATGCCTTTTATTTTATACAAAAAGGTATGGCATCGCTGAAGAGAATTGAAGAAATTATACAAGAAAAGAATTTAGTAAATGATACTATTGATGCCGTTTCAATGCCTCCATTTTCCGATAAAATTGAACTAAAAAATATATCGTTTGCTTACGAAAATACGTTGGTTTTAAAAGACATTTCGCTTACGATTCCCAAAGGGAAAAAAATTGCAATTGTAGGAGCATCGGGTTCTGGAAAGTCAACTTTGGTGCAGTTGGTAATGCGATTTTTTGATGTTACATCAGGAAGTATTTTTATAGATAAAAACGCGCTTACTGCTATACGCCAACAGGATTTGCGCGCACAAATAGCATTAGTTGCACAGCAACCAGTATTGTTTAACGATAGTGTGGCGCACAATATATCTTTTGGTGAAGATGACCATCAGCGCATAGTAGCTGCCGCTAAGTTATCTTATGCGAATGAATTTATTTGCAAGCTGCCGCAACAGTATGAAACAAATATTGGCGATAATGGTATAAAATTAAGTGGAGGCGAGCAGCAGCGTTTGGCTATTGCTCGTGCAATTTATAAAGATGCACCTATATTGATTTTAGACGAGGCCACTTCTCATTTGGATAGCAATTCCGAAAAATTAGTACAAGAAGCATTGCAAAATTTAATGAAAGATAAAACAGCAATAATCATTGCGCATCGTTTGTCAACGGTACAGTTTGTTGATGAAATTGTAGTGCTAAAAGACGGGCAAATTATAGAACAAGGCACGCATCAGCAATTGATGCTGCAAAATGGAGCGTATAAGAAATTAGTAGATTTGCAACAGTTGTAAATGCAAGATTTATAGAGACAAAATTTTGAGATGGGTGATATTTAAATCATCGACCATTCACCTTCCGACACTTCGGAACACTACTTACCATTTAACATTCACCGCTAAAATCCAGGTGAGAAGCTGATTGTCCAGCGGAATTTTTTGATGTCGGGTTGGTTGAGTTGTGTCAATCTCCAACTGAAATCTACACGTATCAATTTTAATATATTTTCGATTCCAAAGCCTACCTCTGCGTAAAATCCGTTTAATCCTTTCATTTCCGGAGGCAAATCACTAAAGGAAACTCTATTTGGAGAAAGGCTTGCTACCGCCATTTTAGTAGTAAATACTTCACGCAATCCTAATTTTTTCCATCCCGGAATTTTATTAAAAATAAATCCGTCAAAATGGTGTTCAATCATCAGCGATAATTGTTGGTCGGCGATAAATTCAGTTTCGAGCATATTGGTAAACCGCTCTTTATCGTACATAAAAGATTGGTTGCCGGGTAGGATGGTTAATAAAGGATAAGGCGCAGCGCCAAATAATTTTGAGCCTACTAGTTTGAAAATGGTATGCCCGATAGGAGAGGGCAAACGCTCTTCGATTATTAAATCCAATTTGTGATAATCGAAATCGCTGGCAAGTTTTTTAGAGCTAAAGGTATAAGTAAAATAAAACCGTGGTAATTTTCCTTTTAGCAAAATAGTTTTGAAATTCGTTTGTAAGAATTTAGCACCAGGCGTAAAAGTGAAATTTAAACTCGGTGAAAATATTCTGAAATTATTATACGATACTACAGAACTGTCTGGCATGGTTTTTTTAAATTCAATTTTGCCCGGAATGGTCTGATAGATTTTATATTGTAAAGTGAGATTGGTAGAAAAATTAGGTACCCATTCTCTGAAGTAGCTCACTTTTGCATCCTTTAGATATACTAAGTCGGCGATGGCTTTACGTCTTAATAAGGACATATAAATAAAGTCGTAGCTAAGGCGGTTATTGTTTAAGGTAAATCGTTGGTAGTCGTCATTATAAGAAACTGTAATACTGTGTTTTCTTTTCTTTTTGTCGGGTAGGTTTACACCCAATGAGGCGCCGTATTTTACACGTTTATCATTGAGCCCGTAAGCCGCATATACACTCCAGTTTACCCATTTGCCAATGCGCCAATTGTTTTTTAAATTTAATCGGAATCGTACACCTTCTAAGTCGTTCCATGTTACCATTTGGTAGAGGTTTCCGATGTCTATAATTTTAGTTTTGTAATACCCTGATGCAAAGAAACCGCCAATACCCGAAACGGCTTTATAAAATCGAGTTTTCTTTAAGGTGTCTAATAAAAAATAGACTTTACTCTCTGGAACGGATAAGGGTAACTGTCGGTTAGCTATCCAAAAAGAATCTTTTTGTTTTCTGTAATTTTTTAGAAGAACAATATTTTCTTGTTTTAAAATGGAGTCGGCAATAGGTTCATCTACAATGATGCTGTCACGGTGTAGATAGCGAGCAATTCGTACGCTTTTTGCTTTTTTTCGTTTGGTAAAAGCGATATCCGTACTTCTAGATTCTTCGTTTTTAAACCATCCTTTTCCAGTGTAAGTAAACCCTTGTTTTAGAGAAAATTCATTAATGAAATTGATATTAGAACGTCTGTCAATTCCTAATTCTATTTTGGTGATGGCGAATGATGAATCTCTAATAGTGGCTTTGCCGTTAAACAATAAATCGGATTTGCTTTTGGGTACAAAAGCTAAGTTGTATATCCAAACGCTGTCTGCACCTTTTGTACTGTCAATAACGTAGTAGTTGTAAAGCGAAATAGCGCCATCGGCAAATGGTAATACGAAAGCTTTGGACTGCACCATTGCCTGATTGTCGTACACATCAATTTCATCAAAGGCAATATCTAATAATTCTGAAAATCGAAGTTGCTCAATACCCGATATTTTGCTTGCTTTTACTATACTTTTATTTTTCTTTGGGTCTTTATTGTAATAAATATCTGTTACTGTTTCTTTTAATATTAATGGGATAAATCGAGTGCCTTCGGCAGTGCTATCTTGGTTTTCTAAAATAAATCGAAAAGGTTTGAAAATTTTCTTTTGTGTTATTTTAGGACTGATATTATAAAGCGAAGCTACGGTTTTGCTGTACTCTTCAAATTGGTAGGAGTCATAAGATTTGGGTTTGTTTTCTGCTTTATGTTTTAATACATTTCTATAAATGCGTATAGCGGCAGTGTCTTTTGGTATTTTGGAGCGTTTTGCTTTTACAGTAAATTCTTCCAACATAAAATTCTCCAAGTGCATTTTAATGACCATGGTGTCTTTGCGAAAAAATCGCTTTTTCAATATTTCATCTTTATAGCCTAAATAAGAGAAAATTACTGAATCTGTTTTTGCATTTACGGTAAATTCAAATCGTCCGCTGTCGTCGGTAGTACCACCCATATTGGAGCCGACGGCATAGTTGACATAAGGCAGCGGTTCTTTAGTTTTAGCATCTATTACAGTACCTTTCAATATATATTGACCGTAGCCTAAAAGGGATAGGCAGCTGAAAAGGAGATATAATGTGATTTTTTGCACCAAAATGTAAAGTAAATGATTTGTAACGTATAAAATTAGATATTAGTTTGCTCTAATGTGGATAAATTAATTAGTTTAAAGTATTCATAACAAATCATTTGCCATTATTTGAAGTTCGTTGCTGTTTTTTCTTCTTATCAATTTTTAAAGTAATATTACATAAATTTGTATATGCAGGTCAATAAATCGGAAAGAAAGCTTTTGGTAAATGCCATAGAGGAGTGGAAAAATCAAAAATTGCTTAATGAGGAGCAAGCCGAGCAATTTAAATCAACTTTGCAAATACGTAGTAAGTTCGATTGGCGTCCATTGTCCATTTATGCTTTTATAATTGCGGTAGCATGTGCTGTGTTATCGATAGTGGTGTTGCTGGCAGACCGTCCTTTGCGTTTGTTGTTGGAGCAGTTAATGAAAATTACAGATGCAGGCATTAGTTGTATTCTTTCTGCGCTTGCAGTTCTGGGCTTTGCGTATGCTCGTCGCCGGTTTCAAAAAACACCTCAGTTGTCGATTAGCAATAATAGTATTTTATTGTTTTTTGCATTTTTATCTTTAGCAGCAATTGCCTTTTGGGCAAAAACATTTCATGTGTTTCAAGAGAACAATGCGGGCATTTTTTTACTGGCAACTGTATTATATTTTGGTTTATCGATTTACCTAAATTCAAAAATATTGTGGACGTTATCCTTTAGTATGTTACTATTAGGGTATGGCATTTTTACGGTATCTTTAGAAACAAAATCGGGCGGGTTTTTAGGTATGAACTTTTCTTTACGGTTTGTGCCTTTAGGTATATTGTTGCTGTTGTTGTCATTTGTAGTACAACGGATAAAGCAGATTTCCATTTTTTATAAGATACATTATATCCTTTCGCTGCTAGCGCTTTTTTGCTCACTTTGGTTCGTTACCATTTTTGGAAATACACTCAGTTATTCAGAATGGCAAGATATTCCATCCTCAACGTTTTTACTATGGGATGCTTTGTTTTTTATTTTGGCGGCATTTGGTATGTATTTTGGATTGCAACGCAAAGATTGGATATTAGGAAATACGGCACTTGCTTTCTTTTTACTCAGTTTAGTTACTCGTTATTTTGAATATTTCTGGAAACCGCTACACAAGTCGGTGTTTTTTATGATACTAGCATTGATTTTTTGGTTTGTAGGCAGCAGAGCCGAACGGTTGTGGAATTTAAAATTTCTGAAAGAAGAAGTATAAAAAGAATATTTATTTCCTTCTTTCTCCTGTTTTTACACCGCCACCGTTTCCGCCGCCCCAATGTCCACCGCTGTTGTTGTTATGGTTTCCACCACCCTTGTATCCGCCGCCATTATTCCATTTTCCGCCGCCGCCATTATTTCCGCTATTATTCCATTTCGGAGATTTAGGAGTTTCTGAATATGAATTGCCTTTTGGAGCATATCCTTCCTGAGGATTTCCGTTGTTTCCAAATTGTTTAGATGGTTTGTTATTATATACAGGGTCAGAAGTGGTTGAATTTGTATGTTTATTGTATCCGCCCCATTCCGCATTATTATTTCCTGCAGTATTGTTATTATTCCATTTTGGATTTGAACCTTGAGCGCCTTGTTCTTCTTTCTGTGGTTTGTTATTTCCGCCCCATTCTGCATTGTTGCTTCCATACCCATACTTAGGCGTACTTGAGCTTGGTGTGTTTTGTTTTTCTATCTGATCTGTTTTTATAGGATTTTCTTTTTGTGTACCTCCAAAATTAGTTGCATTATTTGTTGCGCCTTGTTTATTGGGTTGCGAATTATAGTTTTTATCTGGAGTAAAATTATTTTTTGGATAAGATGATGTGTGAACGCCAGAGTTATTGTTAATAGTATTGTTTTCGTTGTAGTTGTTCTTATACACGTTTTTAGTAATATTAGTTTGTACCGTATTGGAAATCACTCTATGGCTATTGTAATAATTATTATAACGTACTTGATTAATAACCACAGTGCGGCGGCAATAATTTCCCCAACCAAAATCATGGAAATAACCTGAATAAACGGAAAAAATAACCCTTGGACGACCATACCACCAAGTTGGGTAGTATGCCCAACTCCATGGAGACACCCATGGAATATAGGATGGCCCAAACATGAAACTGACACAAGGCCATCCCCATACATTTACATAAGGTGCAGGACGAGAGGTATTGGTATTATAATAGTTGTTGTTTATAACAGTGGTAGGTTGTGATGCCCCTGTAGTGGTAGGTGTAGTGGAAACTGAAGCAGCATTATCCAGCTGTGGTTCTATAATATAATTTTTGCCATATAAACTTTCATCTCCAATAATTTGGATGTGTACTAAATTTCCATTCATTTTTTGAAGTTGAATAATCGCTACGTCTTGTGTCTCAGATGCACTTACAATATCTTGGATTATGATGGTATGGTAATCGCTTTTGCCATAATCGGTTACTTTTAGGTAGTCCACGCTACCGTCATTATTAAGGTCAAGGTTGTTTACTTTAGTGTCTGGGCTGTTTAGGCGTTTCTCAAAGTCTTCAATAGATGTAGATTGCTTGAATAAATTGAGCACTAGATATAAATTTAGATTGTCGCCAGGTAGCCCTAAAGCTGTTGGATTTGTTTGTGGTGCTGCTGTGGGACTTTGAGCAAAAAGCCCCCAACTTATAAAGAGAATACAGAAAATTAAGATAATGCGTTTCATACTTTTTGACTTTATATTGTTTTAGACAGCAAAAATGATGTCAGGTTTATCGATTTTCCTTTTTTTAACAAAAAACAACATGTTGCACAGGGGAATGCTTTGTAAAACGAATTAAAACCAAAATCAAACTCATTTGTTATATTTGCAATCTATCAAAAAATAAATTTCATTCATTCACAATTAAATTAATAAAAATGGCTTTCGAATTACCACAATTACCCTATGCCTTTGATGCATTAGAACCACACTTTGACACCTTGACCATGCAAATCCATCATGGGAAACATCATAATGCCTATGTAACCAATTTAAATGCAGCCGTATCTGGTACAGAAAATGAGAGTAAGTCTTTAGAAGAATTAATGGCAAATATCTCCAAATTGCCAGTTGCAATTCGTAATAATGGTGGCGGGCACTATAACCATTCTTTATTTTGGACTATTTTATCTCCAAATGGTGGCGGCGAACCTACAGGAAAAGTGGGCGAAGCAATTATTGCTACTTTCGGCTCTTATGAAAAATTCAAAGAAGAGTTTTCTAAAGCAGCAGCCACCCGATTTGGCTCCGGCTGGGCATGGCTGTTAGTAGTAGATGGAAAATTAGTAGTAAGTTCAACTCCTAACCAAGATAATCCGTTAATGGACGTTGCTGAAGTAAAAGGAACACCAATTTTGGGATTAGATGTATGGGAACATGCGTATTATTTACATTACCAAAACCGTAGACCAGACTATATTTCCGCTTTCTATAATCTTATAAATTGGGATGAAGTAAACCGAAGATTTACAGAAGCAGTTAAATAACAGTAAAAAGCTGAGTTTGTGAAGGGGTAAAATTGAAAATAAACAACATAATCCTGAGCATAAACACACAATTTAACAGAAAACAGTACCAAAAGGTGCTGTTTTCTATTTATAAGCATAATCTTAACTCCAAATTAATACTAAATAATTTTCCACAAATGCGAATTAATTCGTATATTTGCGCCCACTTCAGGAAGGAAATACACTTTTAGTAGGTTTTTCTTCTTGTAGTAACTGCCTTCGCAGGGAAGGTAAGACTACGAAAAAAATAAATTCTTATTATAGATTTTATTTTGCACTCTTACTTTTTATCCCTACCTTTGCAGTCCCAAATTTTAAAAAGTAACGATGCCTACAATTCAACAATTAGTAAGAAAAGGAAGAGAGCAATTACAATATGCCTCTAAATCAAGAGCTTTGGATGCATGCCCGCAACGTAGAGGTGTATGTACGCGTGTATATACTACAACGCCTAAAAAACCAAATTCAGCATTACGTAAGGTAGCTAAAGTGCGATTAACCAATAAATTTGAAGTAATCGCCTACATACCAGGAGAAGGTCATAATTTACAAGAGCACTCTATTGTGATGATTCGCGGAGGACGTGTTAAGGACTTACCGGGTGTACGTTATCATATCGTGCGCGGAGCATTAGACACTGCAGGGGTAAATAATAGACAAAAAAGTCGTTCTAAATACGGAACTAAAAAAGGTAAAGCAGGACAAGCAGCACCAGCAAAAGGAAAAGGTAAAAAATAAGCATTTGTAAATACGTATCCAGCGTATAACTAATAATAAAGCAATGAGAAAGCAAAAAGCAAAGAAAAGATATTTGGCACCAGATCCAGTTTATGGAGATCCATTGGTAACACGCTTTGTAAACAACTTGATGATAGGAGGTAAAAAAAGTACAGCCTATACTTCTTTCTACGAAGCAATGGAGCGTATAAAAAAATCTACTAATGAAGAGGGATACGAAATTTGGAAAAAAGCAATGGATAATGCAATGCCGGCAGTAGAAGTAAAAAGCCGTAGAATTGGTGGTGCCACTTTTCAAATTCCAACACCAATCCGTGAAGATAGAAAAATCTTTATGACTATCCGTTGGCTAATACAATTCTCTCGTAAAAGAAACGGAAGATCAATGGGAGATAAATTAGCCGCAGAATTAATTGCAGCTTCAAAAGGAGAAGGTGCAGCCGTGAAACGAAAAGAAGATACCCACAAAATGGCCGAAGCAAATAAAGCATTTTCACACTTTAAAGTATAATAAGAGAAATACGATAATACAATGGCACGCGATTTAAAATATACAAGAAATATAGGTATTGCAGCACATATTGATGCAGGTAAAACCACTACGTCAGAGCGTATTCTTTTTTATGCAGGTGTAAATCATAAAATAGGTGAAGTGCATGATGGTGCTTCAACTATGGACTGGATGGTACAGGAAGCTGAACGCGGTATCACAATTACCTCTGCTGCTACCACCGTTAAATGGAATTATAGAGGAGATCAATATCACGTAAACTTAATTGATACTCCCGGTCACGTTGACTTTACCGTTGAGGTAAATCGTTCATTACGTGTATTAGATGGTTTAGTATTCTTATTTTCTGCAGTTGATGGCGTTGAGCCACAATCTGAAACAAATTGGCGTTTAGCAAATAACTATAAAGTTCCACGTTTAGGTTTTGTAAATAAAATGGATCGCCAAGGTGCCGATTTTTTAAATGTAGTTGGACAAGTTAAAAAAATGCTAGGTAGTAATGCTGTTCCGTTGCAATTACCAATTGGTGCAGAAGATACATTCAAAGGTGTAGTTGATTTAATCAACTTCCGAGGAATGGTATGGAATACTCATGACCATGGAATGACCTATGAAGTAGTGGATATCCCTGCTGATATGTTAGATGAAGCAACAGAGTATAGAGGGAAGTTATTAGAAGCAGTTTCTGAATACGATGATAAATTGATGGAGAAATTCTTTGAAGATCCAACATCAATTACTGAAAGAGAAATATTAGATGCACTTCGTGCAGCAACAATTGAAGGGACTATTGTACCAATGGTATGCGGTTCTTCTTTCAAAAATAAAGGAGTACAAACAATGTTGGATTTGGTAATGGAATTATTACCAAGCCCATTAGATAAAGAAAGCATTAACGGTACAAATCCAAAAACAGACGAACCTATCACCAGAAAACCAAGCTACGACGAACCGTTTGCAGCTTTAGCATTTAAAATTGCTACAGATCCTTATGTTGGTAGATTAGCATTTACTCGTGCATATTCAGGCGTATTAGAAGCAGGTTCTTATGTATTAAATACAAGAAGCGGAAATAAAGAACGTATTTCCCGTATTTTCCAAATGCATGCCAATAAGCAAAATCCTATCGAACAATTGGGTGCAGGCGATATTGGTGCTGTTGTAGGTTTTAAAGATATCAGAACTGGTGATACGTTATGTGCTGAAAATGCACCTATCGTTTTAGAATCAATGGTATTCCCTGACCCTGTTATCGGTTTAGCTATAGAACCCAAAACACAGAAAGATGCTGATAAATTAGGTATGGCCTTAGCTAAATTAGCTGAAGAAGATCCTACTTTTAAAGTAAGATACGACGAAGATACTGCTCAAACAGTTATCTCTGGTATGGGGGAGCTACACTTAGAAATTATCGTTGACCGTTTATTACGAGAATTCAAAGTAGAATGTAATCAAGGAGCACCACAAGTAAATTATAAAGAAACTATTACTCAAACTATCGAGCATAGAGAAAAATATGCTAAACAATCGGGAGGTCGTGGTAAGTTTGCAGATATTCAAATTGAAATAGGACCTGGTGATGAAGGTACTGAAGGATTGAAATTTATTAATGATATCTTTGGTGGTTCAATACCAAAAGAATTCATACCATCTGTAGAAAAAGGCTTCAAAGAAGCAATGAAATCAGGGGTATTGGCAGGATATGAAGTACCAAGTTTGAAAGTAAGATTGTTTGATGGTTCTTACCACCAAGTGGACTCAGATTCATTCTCTTTCGAACAAGCTGCTAAATTTGCTTTCCGTGAAGCTTGCAGAAAAGCAAATCCAATCTTGTTAGAACCAATCATGAAATTGGAAGTAATAACACCGGAAGAAAATACCGGAGATGTAGTAGGTGACCTAAATCGTCGTCGTGGTATGATGGAAGGAATGGAAATGAAAAATAACGCTAACGTAATAAAAGCAAAAGTTCCTTTGTCTGAAATGTTTGGTTATGTTACAGATTTGAGAACTATTACCTCTGGTAGAGCAACTTCTATCATGGAATTCTCCCACTATGCACAAGCACCAAATAATATTACAGAACAAGTAGTAGCAAAAGCAAAATCTAAAGTTAAAGCTGATTAATAGATAGAAAATATCATGGCACAAAAAATTAGAATAAAATTAAAATCATACGATCATAACTTAGTAGATAAATCTGCTGAGAAAATCGTAAAAACGGTACGAAGTGCCGGTGCGGTAGTAACGGGTCCAATTCCTTTGCCTACCAACAAAAAGATTTTCACTGTACTTAAATCGCCACACGTAAATAAAGTTGCGCGCGAACAATTTAAATTGTGTACATATAAAAGATTATTAGATATCTATAGTGCAACACCAAAAACTGTAGATGCATTAATGAAATTAGAATTACCAAGCGGTGTTGATGTAGAAATTAAAGTGTAATAAGTCATGGCAGGATTAATAGGAACAAAAATAGGTATGACCAGTATTTTCGGCGAAGGCGGTGTAATCATCCCCTGCACAGTAATACAAGCAGGTCCATGTGTCGTAACACAAAAGAAATCAAAAGACAAAGATGGTTACGATGCAATACAATTAGGATATGGTGATAAAAAAGAAAAAAATACCACCAAACCTATGAAAAATCACTTTGAAAAATCTGGTGCTGCTCCCAAAGCAAAATTGGTTGAATTCAAAGGAATGGATAACCTTAACGTTGGTGATATAGTAACCTCCGGCATCTTGGCGGAAGGCGAAAAAGTAGCAATCGTTGGTACATCTAAAGGAAAAGGATTTCAAGGAGTAGTAAAACGTCATGGATTCTCCGGTGTAGGCGGACAAACACATGGTCAGCATAATCGATTACGCGCTCCAGGTTCTTTAGGTGCTTGTTCTACACCCTCTCGTGTAATGAAAGGAATGAGAATGGGTGGACACACAGGTACTGAAAGAGTGAAAGAATTAAATATGAAAATTGTAAAAATAATTACAGAAGAGAATATAATCTTAGTAAAAGGTTCTATTCCAGGACATAACGGCGCTTTTGTAATTATAGAAAAGAAAAAATAAATAAAATGTAATTTGATTAATGAAAGAAATTTTCAAATCATCAAAACATCAAATTAAATAAATGAAAGCAGAAGTATATAATATCAACGGACAAGCTACAGGGCGCAGTATAGAATTGCCAGAAGCAATTTTTGGAATTGAGCCTAATGAGCATGTTATCTACTTAGCTGTTAAACAATATTTAGCAGGAAGAAGAAGTGGTACGCATAAAGCAAAAGAAAAATCTGAATTATCCGGGTCTACCAGAAAATTACATAAGCAAAAAGGTACCGGTGGTTCCAGAAAAGGTAGCATCAAAAACCCTTTATTTAAAGGTGGTGCTCGAATCTTTGGCCCTCGTCCACGCTTTTATGATTTCAAACTAAATAAAAAAGTGAAATCACTAGCAAAAAGTTCAGCTTTATCTACTAAAGTAGCAGGTAACTCTATAAAAATTGTTGAAGATTTTTCCTTTGAAAATCCAAAAACAAAAGAATATATAAAATTATTACAAGCTTTTGGAATAGAAAATAAAAAATCATTGCTTATCCTTCCGGATTTGAATGAAAATATATATTTATCCGGAAGAAATATTCAAGGTGTTTCAATTGCTGTAGCAGATAGCTTGAATACGTATGAAATAATGAACAACAACGTGATTTTGATTAGTGAAAAATCCGTACAAGCAATTGCAAATTCACAAAATTAATAAAGAATGGAAATTCTAAAAAAACCTTTAATCACTGAAAAAGCATCTGCATTAACTGATAAAGCAGGTAAGTACACCTTTATAGTGGACAAAAAGGCAAACAAGGTAGAAATAAAAAAAGCGGTAGAAAAAATGTACGGTGTAAATGTGGAAGAAGTGAATACGACTATCATAGCGTCTAAACCTAAAAACCGTAACACAAAGACACAAATTATCTCAGGTAGAAAACCTAGTTACAAAAAAGCAATAGTTAAAGTAGCTGCTGGCGAAACTATCGATTTCTACAACGAAATTTAATCATTAGAAAGTATTAAAAATGTCAACTAAAAAATACAATCCGATAACGCCAAGTTTAAGATATAGAATAACTAATTCTTATACTGAAATTACTACCGATAAACCGGAAAAATCTTTATTGTCTTCACAAAAAAGATCAGGCGGTCGTAACCAAAAAGGCGAAATGACAATGCGTTACATTGGCGGAGGTCATAAAAAAAGATACCGTATTATCGATTTTAAACGTAATAAATTCGATATCACCGCTACCGTAAAAACTATTGAATACGATCCAAACCGCTCCGCATTTATAGCTTTAGTAGTATATAAAGATGGAGAGAAAAAATACATCATTGCTCCAGAGGGGTTAAAAGTTGGACAAGAAATTATCTCTGGACAAAATGTTGCACCTGAAGTTGGAAATACTTTACCTTTATCAAATATGCCACTAGGTTCTGTAATCCATAATATTGAATTACAACCTGGTAAAGGAGCATCAATCTGCAGAAGTGCTGGTACTTATGCTCAACTATCCGGTAAAGATGGAAAATATGTAAACGTAAAATTACCATCTGGTGAAGCAAGACAAATTTTAGGAACATGCTTAGCTACAATCGGTACAGTTTCTAACTCAGATCACTCTTTAGAAGTACAAGGAAAAGCAGGTGCTAATCGTTGGGCTGGCAGAAGACCACGTACACGTGCAGTAGTAATGAATCCAGTAGATCACCCAATGGGCGGCGGTGAAGGTAGAGCATCTGGTGGACATCCACGTTCTAGAAAAGGTAAACCGGCTAAAGGCTTAAAAACTAGAAGCAAAACTAAAGCATCTAATAAATATATTATTTCAAGAGCTAAAAAATAAGATAAACCAACATGGCAAGAAGTTTAAAAAAAGGTCCTTACGTAGCTTATCACTTACAAGCAAAAGTTGATACTATGAATGCCTCTAACAAGAAAACAGTAATCAAAACATGGTCAAGAGCCTCTATGATTACACCAGATTTTGTTGGTCATACTTTCGCAGTACACAACGGAAATAAATTTATCCCCGTTTACGTAACAGAAAATATGGTAGGACATAAATTAGGAGAATTCTCTCCAACTAGACAGTTTAAAGGACATTCAGGAAATAGAAAATAAAGTAAATCATGGGCGCAAGAAAAAAATTAGCAGCTGACGCAAGAAAAGAAGCCAATAAATCTATTTGTGCGGCAAGAGCAACAAATGTTCCTACTTCACCACGCAAAATGAGATTAATCGCTGATGTATTAAGAGGTAAAGACGTTTTTGAAGCACTGAATGTTTTGACATTCTCTACAAAACACGCTTCTATAACTTTGGAAAAATTAGTTCGCTCTGCTATAGCAAATTGGGAGCAAAAATTTGAGACTAAGGCTGAGGATAGTGAATTGTTTGTACAATCTATCAAAGTTGATAGCGCTAGAATCCTTAAACGTTTCCAGCCGGCACCACAAGGAAGAGCTTACAGAATTAGAAAACGTTCTAACCATGTAACTGTCCACTTGGCTAGTAGAAATACAACAACAACAGAAGTAAATAATGAAAAATAAATTAAATTATAATTAATGGGACAAAAGGCTAACCCGATAGTAAATAGATTAGGTATCATCAGAGGATGGGAATCTAATTGGTATGGCGGAAAAGATTTTAGCGATAAATTAATCGAAGATCAAAAAATCAGAAAATATCTCAATGCTCGTATCCAAAAAGGAGGTATCTCTAAAATAGTAATCGAAAGAACACTAAATAGAATTACGATATCTATCCATACCTCTCGCCCAGGAATCATCATCGGTAAAGGTGGAAATGAAGTGGACAGAATTAAAGAAGAAATCAAGAAATTGACAAAAAAAGATGTCCAAATCAATATCGTTGAAATTAGAAGACCAGAGATTGATGCTGCTATCGTAGGTGAAACTGTATGCAAACAATTAGAAGCACGTGTAAATTTTCGTCGTGCCGTGAAGATGGCTATAGCATCAGCAATGCGTTTAGGTGTTGAAGGAATTAAAATTAAATGCTCAGGTCGTTTGGGCGGTGCTGAAATGGCTAGAAGTGAAGAATATAAAGAAGGTCGTACTCCATTACATACATTCAGAGCAGATATCGATTATGCATGGAAAGAAGCTGAAACCATTTATGGAAAAATAGGCGTAAAAGTATGGATTTGCAAAGGAGAAGTATTTACAAAACGTGATCTTTCTCCAAATGTAGGGATAGAAGAAGGATCTAAAAAAGGCGGCGATAGACGTGATGATAGAAGAGGTGGTGAAAGACGTGATGATAGAAGAGGTGGTGACAAACGTGGCGGTGGTAAGCCAAGAGGCGAAAGATCTGAAAATAGAGGCCCAAGAAAAAAATAAATTGAATTAAATAATAAACAGAAATAGGTAAGAGATACCAAATAAATTTTAAATCTCTAACCTTAAATCAAACTAAGGTGTTATGTTACAGCCGAAAAGAGTAAAATTTAGAAGAGTCCATAAAATGAAAATGAAGGGCATTGCGTATAAAGGATCGCAATTGTCATTCGGATCATTTGGTCTTAAATCATTAGACGAAGGATGGGTTACTGACCGTCAAATAGAAGCAGCACGTATTGCGCTTACCAGAAACATGAAACGTGAAGGAAAAGTATGGATTAATATCTTCCCTGATAAACCAATTACTAAAAAACCAGCCGAAGTACGTATGGGTAAAGGTAAAGGGTCTTTAGACCATTGGGTTGCAGTAGTAAAACCAGGAAGAATTCTTTTCGAAATTGAAGGAGTTTCTAAGCAAGTAGCAGAAGAATCATTGCAATTGGCAGCTCAAAAATTACCTGTATTAACTAAATTCATCGTAAGAAGAGATTACGACGCAGCTAACTAATAAAATATACGAAAATGGCAGCAACAGTAGAATATAGTACAATAAAAGAATGGAGCGATGATGAGTTGAATAACGAATTATCTGCAGCTAAAACGAAATTAACTAAACTTCGTTTTAATCATGCAATTACTCCTCTAGAAGATACCAATGTGTTGAAAGAATCGAAAAAACACATCGCACGTATCCAAACAGAATTGAAAAAACGACAATTATCTAAACAAGCATAAATCAAGTGCAGATGACAACCGAGTTAACAACGGAAAGAAAATTAAGAAAAACA
>CAZXRF010000060.1:0-15287 GCA_964642875.1 uncultured Chitinophagales bacterium
CGCAGTATGAAAAAAGGTGACGTAGCTTTATTTTACCATAGCAATATCGGTAAAGCTGTAGTGGGTATTATGGAAATAGTAAATGAGGCATACCAAGACCCTACCACAGCAGAAACGGCATGGGTATGTGTGGATGTAGCACCAAAAGAGAAATTAAAAAATCCCGTTACACTGGCAGCCATTAAAGCAAATCCGAGATTAGCGGAAATGAAGCTTCTCAAACAAGGACGGCTGTCCGTCACTGATTTATCCAAAGCGGAGTTTGAGGAAATATTAAAAATGAGTACGCAGGAGAAATAGTATAAAAAACGCTACCCAATATCTTCATACTTCCGCATTACCCAATAAGCTGCAAGGCTTGCAAACATACTCACCAAGGCTACCATGCGTATGCCAAATGGATTGTTAGGTGTTTTACCCAATAGCAATAATGAAGGGAATATCAAACTGGTAATGGCTACACCTATCTTCATCATAAATGTTTTAAAAGCGTAATACGATGCATTTTTTGCAATGCCGGTTACTTTAAAATCTTTTTCAGCATTATCGCCCGCTAATGCCATGGGCAATATCCCTAAAACAGCAGACGGGTAAGTATTTAATATTATATAGATTACTACAAATAATATTGTAGGTATTTTATACAAGCCAATAGAGCCTGTAAATGCAAACCCTATTACCAAACTCAGCAACGCAGAGCGCATTACTTTTTTCTTGCCAAATTTATCTACCAATTTATCTATCATTGGGTAAAATGCCAGCGAAACAATGCCAACGCTGTATAATATTATCGAAGTATATACGATATCCAATTTAAACAATGCCACTACAAAATACGGTACAGCTGAAACAAATATCTTTTGTGGAAACCAATATATCAATTCTGCTATCAGTAAGATTCTATAATTTTTATCTTTCCATACTTCCAGCATATTATCAAAAATCCCTTCGTGCTTTTTATCGTAATTCATTTCTGCTTTAGAGATGTTTTTGCCGGTATTATCCGGCACAAATATTACCGGCGACAGCATTAATAACAACGCAATAACAGCATACAATAAAATGCTCATTTGGAAAATAAATTCATTGGAGTAAGTGCCTTTAAACATACTTAGAAAAATAGTTATCGTCTGCCCGATTCCTATTCCTATGGCATACGAAATAGACAACATCATTACGATATGTAATCTATCTTTTTCATCATCCGAAATTTCATTTATCATTGCATTAAACGGCGTAGTATAAAAACATTTTACTATAAATGCTGCAATTACAGTTACTGACAGCCAAATGATATTGAGATGATGTATGCCATCTTTCAAAGGAAAAAATACAGCCGCAGATAAAAATGCAAATGGGATTACCGCAAATGCCATAAATGTTTTTCGTTTTCCAAATTTAAAGGTACTCCGATCGCTCAAACTCCCAACAATAGGCTCCATAAATGCACTGATAACATAACCAATAGCAGATAATACTCCCACGACTGTAAATACATTTAAAATTGCTCCTTGGAATACATATGCTTTAAATAAGGGTACACCATTATCCGGAGGCAGATAAAACATAAATATCAATTCTGTAAAACCAAATACAGCTAAGCTCCAACCCGTTTGACCAAGTACAAATGCTATTTTTCGAATAAAGGGGATTTTTGCGCGCGTAGCGATATCGTTCATACTACTAAGATAATCGAATTAATTAAAGGGTAAATATGAAATGAAAATAAATTTTGGTGTATTAAAAAAAATAAACATTATGGTTTATAATCGTTTTTTTTTGAAAAAATTTTTAATTAATTGTGAGGCTTCGTCTGCTAATATTCCATGTTTCACTTCAAATAAATCGGATACCGATTTTTTATGTGAGGTATCAGTTGCAGCAAATACAACTTTGGAAATTTGTGCCTCCCGCAATGCGCCGGCACACATCATACATGGTTCAAGTGTTACATACAAGGTGCATTTATCGAGGTATTTGCTGCCTAAAAAATTGCAGGCCGCCGTTATGGCTAAAATTTCAGCATGTGCCGTCGGGTCGTTCAGCTTTTCCACCTGATTATAGCCTTTACCTATTATTTTCCCGTCCTGAACTACCAATGCACCTACGGGTACTTCGTCTTCCTCATACGCCATTTTAGCCAACTTTAATGCTTCTTGCATAAAAAACACATCCCAATCTAACATTCTTTCTATTTAAATGCTTGAAGATAAAACTTTTAAATGTACTTTTGGTGTTCAATTATCTTTGTGTAATATTTCATTCTTTTTTACTACTAATTTTGAGAATTATAAAGTATGCTAAAAACACCATATAAATTTATTTTATTTGCTTTCACACTGACAATGCTGTCTTTTACTAGCTATACACAAGAGGTGTGGAATTGGCAAAAATGTATAGACTATGCCCTTAAAAATAATTTACAACTCAAGCAGTCAGAACTAAATATACAATTAGGAGAAGCCACATTAAAACAGCAAAAATTAAACTATTCGCCTACAATCAACGGCAGCTCCAACTACGATTTAAAAATCGGTAATAACTATGACTTTTTTGCTAACACCTATACTAAAGCCGTAGTGCATTACCAAGATTATGGAATTAATGCCAGTCAGCCTATTTTCGATGGGCTAATTACCCCAAACAACATCAAAAAAAGTAAATTTGATTTGCAAGCCTTGCAATTAGACAAACAAACGCTAACCAATAATATTCAATTGCAAATTCTGACTGCTTTCTTAAATATTATGAATGCTAACGAGCAATACCAACAAGCCATAGCACAAAAAGCAATTACACAAGAACAATTGGAACGCATGAAGACGCTAATCAATGCGGGCGGAGCTGCCGAGAAAGCATTGTTAGACATTGAATCGCAATTAACAACAGAAGACTTGTCTATATCACAAATAAAAAATCAATTGGATATTTCCTATCTAAATTTAAAAATAGTATTACAATTAGATATAAAACAAACAATTACGGTACAAATCCCTGAGCTTCCAGAAAATTTTGCTATCGCACCATTGGAAGATGTTAATACCATATTTACCGACGCCTTAGGCATACGACCTGAAATAAAAAGCAGTCAAATAAAAGTACAAAGTGCAAAAAAACAAATAGCAATTGCCCGTGGCAGCTACTCTCCTACATTAAATGTAATTGCCAATACTAATACATTTTACACCAGCCAAAGCACCACTGCCAAACAAGTAATCACCGGAAATTCAACTGCCATTGGCTTTGTAGAAGGCACTTTTCAAAGGGTATTAGTTCCTGAAGTAATTTCTGAGGTGATAAAAAATCCGTACGGCAAGCAATTGAATAAAAACTTGAGTTACGCCTTTGGTGCCTCATTAAACATTCCTATTTACAATAAATACCAAACGCAAACTGCGGTGAAGCAATCTAAACTGAATTACCAGCTTGCTGTACTTATGGAAAAGCAATCTGAAACAGATTTATTCAACAATATTCAACAAGCCTACATCAAAGCCCAAGCTGCGATTGAAAACTATAAAGCAGCACAGCGAAACTTTGAAACTGCAAAAAAATCGTATGATTATGCATTAGAGAGATTAGCCGTAGGAAGTGTAAATCAATTAGAGGTAAATTTAGCAAAAACCAATTTAGAAACTGCGCAATCCAAATATACACAAGCAAAATATGAATATTTATTTAACACAAAACTTTTAGATTTTTATCAAGGTAAAAAAATTGAACTTTAATACACATCCAATGAAAAACAATAAATTAGTATATTCTCTTGTAATCATTACCATTTGCGCAATTATAGCTGCCATTATTATTGGTAAAAACCGAAAAGACAACAGCGCTAAAGAAGTAGAATGGCAAGCTGTAGCCAAGCGAACCATTATCCAAACAGTAACAGCAAGCGGAAAAATATACCCGGAAGAAGAAATAAAAATTAGCTCAGATGTATCGGGTGAAATTATCGAACTTAATGTAAAAGAAGGCGACATAGTAAAAAAGGGACAATTACTAGCACGCATAAAACCGGAAAGCTATCAAGCAGCTGTAGAACAAAGTATTGCACAATTAGACAATACAAAAGCACAGCTATCTACTTCCAAAGCCCGTATCTCGCAATCCAAAGCAATATTAGCACAAGCACAAGCACAAGCAGATGCTGCACAGCAAGCCTACCAACGCGCACAAGAATTATTTGCAAAAAAAATTATTGCAAAAGCGGATTTGGAAACAGCAGAATCCTCCTATAAAACGACAAAGGCAAATGTAGAAAGTGCCAAAGCAGATGCCGAAGCAGCACAACATACTTCTGAAGCCGCTGCATTCACCATAAAATCGACTGAAGCCACAATAAAAGAAGCAAAAGTAAACTTAAATAAAACCATTATTTATGCTCCAATGGATGGCATAGTTTCTCTCCTTAATGTAAAAAAAGGAGAAAAAGTAGTAGGAACTTTACAAATGACCGGAACAGAAATGATGCGCATTGCCAACTTCGACTTTATGGAAGTACGCGTAGATGTTAGCGAAGGTGAAATTAGTAAAGTAAAACTCGGAGATACAGCCTCTGTAGAAGTAGATGCCTATCTCGACAGAAAATTCACTGGCTTGGTAACGCAAGTAGCCAACACTTCTAAGGGCGCATCTAACACCTTAGTCAGCTCCGACCAATCTACCAACTTTGTGGTAAAAATCCGTATTCTAAAATCTTCTTACGAGGATTTATTAAAGGAAAACCCAAAACCATTTCTACCTGGAATGTCGGCAACCGTTGACATAAAAACTAAAACGAAAGAAGGAGTAATATCCGTTCCAATACAAGCCGTAGTAACCAAAGACACAGTATATGGCGGCTCAGGACATACTAGAGAAATGGTATTTATAAAGAAAGACACTAAAGCAAAAACCATAGAAATAAAAACAGGCATACAAGATGACACCTATATAGAAGTAACAAGTGGTTTGAATAGTACCGAAACCGTTATCACTGGTCCATATAATGTTATTTCAAAAGAATTAAAAGATGGCGACAACATAAAAGCATTAGATAAAACGAAGCAAAAAAGCAGTGCCAAAAATGATAAAGACGACGAAAAATCAGATAAATAATAAGAAATAAATTCTAAAATATTTCAAATAGATAACCTAAAATTCTTATCAATCAGCGCGCTAACTCACTGCGAATTAGTATATTTGCCCCGATTTTTAATTTTTTAAATCTAAAATATACAAAATGAAAGTTACCGTTGTAGGTGCAGGAGCAGTTGGCGCAACCGTTGCCGACAATATTGCACGCAAAGAATTATGCCATGAAGTGGTTTTATTAGACATCAAAGAAGGCGTTGCCGAAGGCAAGGCAATGGATATGATGCAAACTTCCTATTTATTAGGATTTGATACAAAAATCACAGGTTCTACTAACGATTATACAAAAACAGCAGACAGCGATGTGGTAGTGATTACATCTGGATTGCCTAGAAAACCAGGCATGACACGTGAAGAACTAATCGGCGTGAATGCTGGAATCGTGAAAGGCGTAGCAGAAAACATCTTAAAATATTCTCCTAATACCATCTTTATCATCATTTCTAATCCAATGGATACGATGACCTACTTAGCATTAAAAGCTACAGGTATTCCAAAAAATAGAATTATAGGTATGGGTGGCGCGTTAGACAGCAGCCGTTTCAAATTCTATTTATCTGAAGCTTTAGGTTGTTCTCAAAACGACTTAAATGCAGTTGTTATCGGCGGACACGGTGATACTACCATGATTCCTCTTACTCGCTATGCAACTCTAAACTCTGTTCCAGTTACTACATTAGCAGATGCTGATACATTGAAAAAAGTAGCAGCAGATACAATGGTGGGTGGTGCTACATTAACTAAATTAATTGGTACATCTGCATGGTATGCTCCGGGTGCAGCAGGTATGTCTATGGTAGAAGCAATATTGCGTGATGAAAAACGCGTTATCACTTGTAGCGTATTCTTAGAAGGCGAATACGGACAATCTGATATCTGTATGGGCGTTCCTGTAGTTATCGGACGCAACGGTTGGGAAAAAATCATCGACTATAAATTAAATGCTGAAGAGCAAGCAGAATTTGACAAAAGCGCTGCTGCTGTTCGTGCAATGAACGATGTTTTAAGTACTTTATCTCTATAATATCTTGTACTCAAAATAGCAAGGTGGCTCAGTGTAGCCACCTTTTTTATTTTATATTCCATTAAAACAACACACCAATTTTATCGTTATCTTTAAGTATGAAAAAAAACCTTTTTTTCCTTTTTATAGCTTTTCTATTTATTTCTTCTTGCAAGAAAGAAGATACCATAACTATTGTATTTAACTTAAAAAACTTAACTGGAAAAACAGACAAAAACAGAGCATATAGTATTAATGATACTGCATATAGAATTCTATTTTCAAATTTTGAATTTATCGACTACAACAACCATTCTACTTTAGTAAAAGAGGTGTTTTTATTTCATTCTACCAATAAAGGCTTTACATTTAAAATGCCTAAAGGAAATTTTAAATCTTTTAAGTTTTATTTTGGATTAGATAAGGCAACAAACAACTCAATCCCCATGAATTTCCCAGCAAAAAATCCATTAAGTGTAGAAAACGGCATGTATTGGGATATGTTGAAATATCGATTTTTAGTAGTAGAAGGAAACATTGACAATTCTCCTACCAAAGACCAAACGCCGGCAACGCCATTTTCTATGCATTTAGGCTCTGACACTTTATATTCGGAAATTCCAGTAGCTACCCTCCCTCAAAAAGGAAAAACCTTGCAGGTAAATATCGATATGCGGAATTTATTTGTTTTAGATTCTACTACTTTTGAAATTTCAAACTTTAGCAATCACAGCACTTCGGCGGAGATACCCAAAGCCATTAGCATAAAAAATAATTGGATAAATGGCATTACCACATCAATAGAATAATACTTATGCGCCGACACAAATATATATTTATTTTACTCACTTCAATTTATTTGTCTTTTATTTTTTATGCATGTAAAAAAGACAATCCCAAAAATGAGAATCCGCCTGCAACTACACCATATCCTATTCCATCAATCCCCAACTTTAGAGCACTGCCTGCCAATACCAACAACCCTATGACGGTTGAAGGGGTAGCATTAGGAAAGAAATTATTTTTCGACCCAATTTTATCCAAAGACTCCAGCATTTCTTGCTCAAGCTGCCATATCACTGCTAACAGCTTTTCCGATGCCAGATTTAGAAGTATTGGCGTAGATGGCTTGCCTGGCAAGCGGCATTCCATGGCTTTGATAAATTTAGCATGGCAAAAAAATACTTTCTTTTGGGATGGCAGAGCAACGTCTTTAACTGCACAAGCTGCATTTCCCATACAAGATAGTTTGGAAATGCACAACACCCTTCCAGCTGTAGAACATAGACTGCAACAACATGCTGAATATGTAAATTTATTTTGGAAAGCATTTGGCACGAAGACTATAAAAATGGAATTAATAGGAAAAGCATTGGAGCAATTCGAAAACACCTTAATATCTTACAATTCCAAGTTTGATAAATTTTTGCGAGGCGAAACAGATTTATCGGCAGCTGAATATAGAGGTATGGAAATTTTTAAAACAGAAAAAGGAGATTGTTTTCACTGCCACAGCACTACTGCTTTAGAAGTATTTATTTCTCCAGATAGAACCTTTGCCAACAATGGATTAGATTCTGTTTCGACTGTATATAATTTTGCAGATTTCGGGCTAGGACAAATTACAAATAAACTATCTGACTATGGACGATTTAAAATTCCAACTTTGCGCAATTTAGCATATACTGCACCCTACATGCACGATGGTCGATTTGCTACTTTAGAAGAAGTAATTGATTTTTACAATGCCGGCCCCAAAGGTTCTCCCACCTTAGAACCCATCATGCGGGAAAAGGCCAACATGCGCCTTGAAACTATGGGGCACTGGGGTTTAGATTTATCGCTACAAGACAAAGCGGATTTAAAGGCTTTTTTGCTTACTCTGTCTGATTCTACTTTTGTACATTAAATACTTTTACTTTAACTACTTCTAAGTGTATTATCAAAAGAAATAAATATAGAGCTGTTACTTATGTCTTTCTTTTAAAACTGCCAGTACATCATTTAGCGGTATATTTTTTTCTTCGAATAAAACCAGCAAATGGAATAATAAATCCGCTGCTTCGCCTTTAAATAAATTATCGTTATTGTCTTTGGCTTCAATAACCAGCTCTACTGCTTCTTCGCCTACTTTTTGGGCTATTTTATTTACGCCTTTATTAAATAATAAGTTGGTGTAAGAGTTGTCTTTTGGATGTAATTTTCTGTCGTGTATTACAGATTCTAAATAATGTAAAAAAGAAAAAGTGTCTTCATTTTTTTCATTCCAACATGTATCGTTTCCAGTGTGGCAAACAGGCCCGAACGGTTTTACTTTTATTAATAAGGTATCGTTATCACAATCTAATTTTGCATTTACCATTTCTAAAAAATGACCGCTCTCCTCTCCTTTTGTCCAAAGTCTGTTTTTGCTTCGGGAATAAAAAGTAACTTTATTCGTTTCTTGTGTTTTTTCCCAGCTTTCAGCATTCATATATCCAAGCATTAATACTTTTCCTGTTCTTTCGTCTTGGATAATAGCTGGCAATAAACCGTTGGTATCTTTTTTAAAATCTGGTGTCATAGGTATATTTTAAAATTACGAATTAAAGACGTACATCTATATTTTTATTTTTCAAAAATTGTTTCAATTCTGGAATTTTTATTTCTCCAAAGTGGAAAACACTTGCGGCCAAAGCTGCGTCAGCATTAGCAATTTCAAACACATCGACAAAATGCTGATTATTGCCTGCGCCACCACTTGCAATTATAGGAATAGATAAATTAGAAGCACACCATTGTGTGATGTCTAATGCAAATCCATCTTTTGTACCATCGTTATCCATAGAAGTCAAAAGTATCTCGCCTCCTCCACGTTCTTGTATTTCTTTAGCCCATTTTTTGGTGTAAATGGGCGTTGCCTCGCGTCCACCTTTTACATATACTTTCCAGTCATCGTCTAACTTTGTATCGATTGCTACAACTATACATTGCACACCAAATTGTTTTGACAATTCATCTATCAAATATGGATTTTTTACTGCTGAAGAATTTATGGAAACTTTATCTGCACCAGCATTTAATAAAGCATCTACATCTTGAATGGTAGAAATACCACCGCCTACAGTAAATGGAATATTTATTGCAGCAGCAACATTTTTCACTAAATCAACTAATGTTTTTCTGTTTTCTACTGTTGCAGTAATATCTAAAAAGACCAATTCATCGGCACCTTGCACTACATATTGTTTTGCTAATTCAACGGGGTTGCCGGCACTTCGCAAATCCACAAAATTCACCCCTTTCACGGTTTCACCGTTTTTAATATCTAAGCAAGGTATAATGCGTTTAGTAAGCAATGTAGTTATATTTAAAGAAATGATTTTAATTGAGCGATTGTGATTTTTCCTTCATAAAATGCTTTTCCTACTATTGTGGCATAGCATCCCATTTCTTTTAATTTAAGTAAATCTTCAACAGAAGAAACACCTCCTGAAGCAATAAGTTTTATTTCTTCATATTCTTCCAAAATAGTATTATACAAATCAAAAGAAGGCCCTTGCAGCATACCATCTTTAGAAACATCTGTACATAAAACATAATCAATTCCTTCTTCAAAATAAAAATCTAAGTAAGAATAAATATCTTTCGCACTTGTTTCTTGCCAGCCACTTACTGCAATTTTTCCGTTTATAACATCTGCGCCTAATATCAATTTTTCTTCGCCGAAAGTCCATATCCAATCCACAAATTCTTTTGGATTTTTTACTGCCAAACTTCCAACTGCAATTTGTGCTGCACCGAAATCAAAGGCTTGCTTTGCTGCTTCTTTTGTTTTTATACCGCCCGAAAAATCAACTTGTAACTTCGTAGTAGAAGCTATTGTTTCCAAGGTTTTCCAATTAACTACACTTCCATTTTTTGCACCATCTAAATCGACTAAATGCAAATGGGTAATGCCATTGGCTTCAAACTCTTTTGCAACCTCTATTGGGTTTTCATTATAGATTTTTTTTGTATCATAATCACCTTTGGTCAGTCGGACACATTTACCGTCAATAATATCTATAGCAGGAACAATCAGCATGTTGTAAAAATATAAAAGGCTGCACAATTTATGCAGCCTTTTAGTTTAACAAATTAAAACTTATTGTACTATAATGCTTTGTGTTGCTACACCTTCTTCGCTTATTATACTCAAATAATAAATTCCTTTATCCATTCCAGTTAAATTTATCGATTTACTATTTTTACCGGCTTTTACCAACCAATCTTCTTCTAATATTGTTTGTCCGCTTATTGTAAATAATCTCAGTTTATAGTTTTTTACAGAAAATGCTGAAATAGCGATATCAAACAACCCATTATTGGGATTGGGAGCAACAGAAAGCTGGACTTCCGATTTATTGTTTTTTATGCCTGTTAATACCACATTTACACCTGCTGATTGTATAGAAGAGCAGTTATTATTAATTATTTTAACGGAATAGTTTCCGTTGGAAGTAACTTTTAGTGTTGGTGATAAGTTAGTTGTAAATAATATTCCGCCTTTATACCATTCATACGTAGCCCCTGCAATTACGACATTACAATTCAACGTATCATTAGACAAAGTAAGGATTGGGTTTCCAGGAACAGGTTTTATAGTTACTGATGCCGTTGCTGAATTACTACAGCCCATTGTTATTCCTATTACATTATAATTTGCATTAGAAGTTAATGGAGGCGTATTCACTGTCGCACCAGTTCCAATATTCGGGCTCCAAGTATAAGTTGATGCACCATTAGCTTGCAAAGTAGCGGATTGACCTGAACAAATATTAGGTGAATTTACAGTTACGTTCGGTTTGGCTTTCACTCTTATTGATTTTGAAAATGCGGCACTTGCATTACCCGCTTTATATGCTATTAAACTAATCGTAAAATTTCCTACTGTATTAAAAGTTGATGTAATATTTGAAACGGATGTTGATGTACTTGGTACCCCCCCTTGTATTGTCCATCTTACCGAATCCGGTGAGCCAGTTGAAGCTGTAGAGGTATTGGTAAAAGTAAGGCTATTACCTTGGCAAACAACAGTATCACTTGTTGTAAAACTTGCAGAAGCAGTTGGAGCAATTGCGCTTCCATAAATATTTACGTTGTCTATATAAATATTATTTCCATATCCACCGTAATTTCTAAAAATAAATTTCACATTTTTATTTAAATAAGCTGCGGGAACAAATATAGAATCTCTACGCCATTGATTAGCAGTAGGAATAAAATAATTAGTTGTATTGCTATTATTACCCGCTAATGCACTACTTCCTTTTTTATAAATACTAGAATAAGCATTAGAACAAGCATCTGCGATTAAAACCTCTAATGTATCTTTGGAGTTGTTGGAGTAAGCAGCATAAGCTATGTCAAATTTTATTCTTGGAGAATTTGCGCCATTTAGATTTATGGCAGGCGTAATAATATCATCTTTACTAGAGCCGGCATCTAAATTAAAGTTATCATAAAACATAGATTGTGAAGAAGTGGCGAATCCTCCCGCATCTGCATTTTGTTCCCAGTTTTCGCCAGAAGTAGTAGCTAAACTCCATCCAGTAGGAGGAAATAAACTTCCTTGAAAGCCTTCAGCAAATGGCAGCGGCAGTGCTGTTGGTGTTGAAACTGAAATATACGCTGTTTGGGTAACTTCATTACTTCCTTGTGCATTCGTTGCTTTAAGTTTTACTGTATATGTACCTGCCGAATTATAGGTTACAGTTGGGTTTTGCTGCGTAGATGTTGAAGGTGTACCGCCGGGAAATGTCCACTGCCAAGAAGTAGGAGAATTAGAAGATAAATCTGTAAACTTTACTTGACCACCCGGACATACAGCTGTTTTATCAGCAGTTAGATTTGCAACCGGAGCCATTGGTGAAATGGTGCATGCACCGGAAGAGGCTAATGCCGAGCGTAAGGAATAACTAGACATCGCTGTTTGCATTCTTGTTCTTTGATCAATGGTAAACATAGTCATACAGGCATCATTAGTATAATCCATAAAATTCATAAACATCTCTCCGTTGGGGCTTTTGCCGGCACCACAACCATTTACTTGAAAAGGATAAGTAGGGCATCCGTAACTCAATCCCGAGCCGTCGTTTGCATTTCCTTTTTGAGGTGGAGTATCAGCACAATAATCATTACCGCATTCACTATCTCCACTAATATGTAAAAGATTTAACCAATGTCCTACTTCGTGAGTCGCTGTTCTTCCTTTGTCATACGGGTAAGCTACATTGCCCACAGTACCAAAATTAGTAGTACCAATTACTACGCCATCTTCATTCGCTGCACCACCTGGAAAAGTAGCATATCCCAATAAACCACCACCTAAAGGCAGCACCCAAATATTCAAATACTTAGAGGAATTCCATGTAGTTGCAGGTTTTATAGTATTATCAATATAGGTATCACTCCAACCTGAACCAGGATTAGTAAATCCAAAGTCAGAAGCTTTTATTCTATCAATTCCGGGTTCTGCTAATACTACACCGTTAGGATCTTTCGCCGCTTTACAAAATGTAATGTTTGTATTAGCAATTAAGGGTTTAAATGCTGTAGGCGTATTATTATAATTATACCCAACCCCGGCATAGTCGGCATTTAGTACATCAATTTGAGAATTTACTTGAGCTTGAGAAATATTTTGTGAAGCATCCCAATAAACAATATGAACAATAACTGGTAGATTGTAATTGGCTTCTATTCTTGAATTTGAATTAAGTTTACTGGCTACATAAGCTTTCACTTTTTGTTCGAACTTAAGTTCATATTCTAGGGACGGTGCTTTAGTTCCACACGTTTTACGTATTTGTGCATCTTCTGCTTTTGCTATTTTAACAGACGAAAAAACCAAGCATAATATGCCTGTAAGTATTAAAAATTTCTTCATAAATTTATTTGATTAGCAAATGTAATAAAAAATGAATAAATTATTTAGTGGGAATATCCACACAAGTCTATTATAATCAAAGTATTAACAATTCACAATAAAATTTTCAATTATTCTTTCTCCAATATCAGCACTTTTTTCGGGGTGAAATTGTACTGCATAAAAATTATCCTTATGTAAGGCTGCGGAAAAAGGGAGTATATAATCGCATGTAGCAATTGTAAATGGACTTAAAGTACAATAATAACTGTGAACAAAGTAGACAAAACTATTATCGTTTATGTTTTTAAATAGTGGTGATTTTATATCAGAAAGACTATTCCAACCCATTTGTGGTATTTTATATTCACCATTTATACTTTCAAATTTCTTTACGTGCACAGGAAAAATATCTAAGCCATTTACGTTTCCTTCTTCACTATGTGCACACATCAATTGCTGCCCTAAGCATATTCCCAATACAGGTTGTTTCAGATTTTTTATTACTGCATCTAATTTATTTTCTTTTAAAAATTGCATCGTTGCTCCGGCATGTCCAACTCCTGGGAATATCACTTTTTCTGCGCTGTTTATTTCCGCAATATTATCTGTGATTTTTGCTTGAATACCTAAGCGTAGTAAGGCATTTTCAACACTTTTAGTATTTCCTGCATTATATTTAATAATTACTACTTCCACACCAATCTATGATTTTATTTGTTTGATAAAATTTGAAACATCATTTTTCAAATCTTTAGATTTATCAATAGCTTGGACAAATGCAGAACCAATGATAGCGCCATTTGCATACATACAAGCAGTATCAAAAGTTGATTTATCTTTTATTCCAAAACCGATTACAGTTGGGTTTTTCAATTGCATATCTTTTATGCGCTGAAAATATTGTATTTGTACATCGGCAATATTGCTTTTACCGCCAGTAATAGAATTAGAAGAAACTACATAAATAAACGAGTTTGACAACTCATCAATTTTCTGAATTCTTTCAGGAGAGGTTTGTGGCGTTATCAGAAAGATATTTTCTAATTGGTATTTTTCAAATAGATTTTTATAAATCTGCTCGTATTCATACATGGGTAAATCAGGAATAATAATCCCATCAATACCACAATTGTGTGCATCACGCAAAAAGTTTTCCATTCCATATTGCATTGCCGGATTTATATATCCCATCAACACTAATGGAATATGTATTTTAGCTCGTATGCCTTTTAGTTGTTGGAATAATACTTTCAGCATCATACCATTGTCTATGGCAATGGTATTGGAATATTGAATAACTGGTCCATCTGCCGTTGGGTCAGAAAATGGCATTCCAATTTCGACCATATCTACACCACTTTCTTGCAATGCTTCTAAAATGGGCACAAGACTATTTATTTCGGGATAACCTGCGGTGCAAAATACACTAAGTATATTATTTTGTTTTTGTTGGAATAATGCTTTTATGCGATTCATCTTTCTTACAACTTTAATTCTCTGATATACGTGTCTAAATCTTTATCTCCACGACCAGATAAATTTACGACTACCGTTTCGTTAGCTTTTGCCTTTAATTTCTCTAATGCGGCGATGGCATGTGCGCTTTCTAATGCAGGAATAATTCCTTCCAGTCGGGCTACTAACTTTACAGCTTGTAAGGCTTCTTTGTCGGTGGCACTTAAAAATGTAGCGCGTTGGGTTTCAAATAAATTAGCATGAAAAGGCCCTATTCCTGGGTAATCTAATCCGGCAGAAATTGAATGTGGCTCTACTACTTGTCCGTCTTCTGTTTGCATAAATAACGTTTTGCTACTATGCAATACTCCAGAGCGACCCAATACGGAAGTTGCTGCGCTTTTTCCGCTATCAATTCCGTGTCCTGCTGCTTCTACTGCAATTAATTGCACTGATTCCTCTTCCAAGAAATGATAAAATGCACCTGCCGCATTACTACCACCGCCTACACAGGCAACCACATATTTAGGTAATTCATTTCCAGTTTTTTCCATTAGTTGCTTACGCATTTCTTCAGAAATTACGGACTGAAAGCGTGCAACCATATCGGGAAATGGATGTGGACCAACAACACTACCGATAATATAATGTGTATCTACAGGGTTGGCAATCCAATCTCGCATGGCTTCATTGGTTGCATCTTTTAGCGTTTTAGAGCCGCTTGTTGCAGGTCGAACTTCTGCGCCTAATAGCTGCATCCGCTTTACATTAGGGGCTTGCCTTTCAATATCTACTTCTCCC
>CAZXRF010000061.1:0-14485 GCA_964642875.1 uncultured Chitinophagales bacterium
CCGCCGTGTTCGTAAAACTCTATCACCTCTTCTAATGTTTTAAAACCACCATTATGCATATAGGGTGCGGTAAGTTCTATATTGCGAACGGTAGATGTTTTTATAGAATGTTTTAAATCTTCTAATTGTATATTTTTGAACAATCCAATGTCTTCATCTAATATCGGATGTATGGTATCAAATGTTTTAGTAATGCCTAAAACTTCTGATTCGGTAACGCCATAATATGGCGGAGCAGTACCAAAAAAAGTAGGTGCAAAATGGCACGAACCGCATTGCGCTTTTCCCATAAACAAATTAAAACCACGAACTACAGAAGGTGCTATGGTTTTGGATTCTCCTCGCATATATTTATCAAAAGGGCTATTTAGGAAAACAAACTTTCTTTCATAATCTGCAATGGCAGCATTGATGGTAGATGGTGCAATAATATCATATTTATACTGAGGAAATGCTTGCGTAAACATTCGTAAGTAAGTAGTGTCTTTATTCAAATGTGCAATTATAGTATCATAATTATGATTAAACTCTTTTGGATTTGCTACTACATTTACAATTTGATTTTCTAAAGAAGTAGCCGCTAAATCATAAAAAAAAGCGGATTGAAAAGCTGTATTTAAAATAGAAGGCGTATTTCGTTCTTGAAATTCGCTCGACTTATTGGTAATAGAAGTCGTGAGCCCATCAGCCATATTGGAGGAAGGAAGATGGCACGATGCACAACTTAATTTGCCATTCGAAGATAATTGTGTGTCGAAAAATAATTTCTTGCCTAAAGCTATTCGTACTTTATTTTCTTCATTCAATTTATCAGGTGCGTAAAAGCGAACATTTATAAAATTAGAATCGTAGATATTTGCTACATTCAAATTAACTGCACGAAACGCTTTTTCATTGTCAAATAAAAATGGAATAGACAAATTTTGTTGAAGTTGTAACAATGCTGCTGTAATTGGTTGTAGATGTTTTTTTATAAAAATTAATCTATCTAAAGTTGAAAAAGAATAGGGTTTTAAATAGCTTATGGATGCCTTTATCAACGTTTCAGTTTTATGAATAAGAGCAGCATTTTTATCCTCTTTATAAAAATGAATTACAGTTAATAAAGTATGCAGCGAAACAGTTATCTCTGCTACATTATTTCGCATATCTGGAGAATCAAAAGAAACCAAACTCAATGCTTCGATACGAATTAAATTGAAGCGCATCGCCTCAAAAATATACGTATCTCTTAGGTTTACATTTCTAAGAATAGAATAAAAAGCAAGCGTTCTGTATTTAAGCTGCGTTACAAGTTGTGTGAGTCTTATATAATCTAAACTATCTTGGTATAATTCGCTTTCAATTACTTGCAGTCCCTCCGGTTTTGCCTCCGGATTGAAAGCGCCATCATCCATTTCTATAGCATTTGTCCCATTAAAAAAAGGATATCTTGCATTATCAACATACTCCATTAAAAACTCAAAGCGTTTAAAAGCATAGCGCACATCTTTAAATCTATTTATCAAAATAGATTTATCTTTCTTTTTGTCTATATCTTTCTGAAGCGTATCTAATTGCGATTGAAATTCTTTTATTTTCTCCAAACAATAAGATTTTGTCAAAGAAGATGATACTTGTTTTTCTGTGAAAGCAGTAAAAAATATTACCCCTATAAAAAGCAGAGAAAAGAGAGCAATAAGTTTCTTTTGAGCTGTTACATGTTTAAAAAAATTGCGTTTTAGCATAATGTTATACACTACCTACTAAGGTAATTAAAAACCAAATACTTCGTATATTCAAAGTGTTAAGGTTTTAGGTATTATAGAAATAATTATCCTGTGTAATTACTAAAAAACGTTAGCATTTTTTTCTTGCAACACTAAATACTTATTTTTGTTTATTGATATAATATGAAAAATAGATTTGGTCCTTTGTGGATGATACTCCCAACTGCATTCGTAATTTTAGTTGATATTTATGTTTTTCAAGCTGTTAAAAGTGCTGTTTCAGATTCTAAATTAAACACCCAACGTTGGGTTTATGGTATCTATTGGGGATTATCTTCGATAACCTATTTGGCATTAATTATTATGCTATTAAAAGGCTATGCACATTGGCATGGCTGGAGCAAAATTTTATTAGTCGGATTCGCACAAGCTATATTTTTTGGAAAAATAATCGTACTTCCATTTTTATTAATAGATGAGATTTTGAGAATTTTCAGATGGATATTTAAGTTCTCTTCAGATACAACTGACAGCATACAACCGCCAGGGATTTCACGTTTACAATTTTTAAATAGAGTAGGGTTAATTGCTGGCGCAATGATGGCTGGAGGTTTAATTTACGGTGTACTTAGAGGTGCGTATAATTTTCAGGTACGTAAAATAAAATTAGCTATTCCAAATTTACCAGTTGCATGGGAAGGATTGAAAATTGTACAAATTTCGGATATGCATGTAGGTAGTTTTGCTAATAGCAATCCTATACAAAAAATAGTAACACTGATAAATGAACAAGAAGCAGATATAGTTTTTTTTACAGGTGATTTAGTAAATTATACCTCCAAAGAAGTAGAACCCTTTATTGATAAATTAAAGCAAATAAAATCAAAATTAGGTATTTATTCCATTTTAGGAAATCACGATTATGGCTTATATGCAGAATGGGATTCCGAACAAGAAATGCAAGCAAATCTTCAGCATTTATTGGATATTCAGCGAAAAGAATTGGGTTGGGATTTACTCCTAGATGAGCATCGTATTTTGGAGCGTAATGGAAAAAAACTTGCCATTATCGGCGTGCAATATATCGGGCATTCGTTGCGGTTCGGGAAGATGGGCAATTTGAAAAAGGCATACAGCGGCGCAGAAGTGGCAGATGTGCAATTGCTACTCTCCCACGATCCATCACACTGGGATTATGAAGTGTCGAAAGAGCACTCATTCTCAAACATCCATGCTACATTTGCGGGACATACGCATGGTTTTCAGTTCGGCATTGAAATACCGGGTTTAAAATGGAGTCCTGCAAAATATGTATATCCGCATTGGGCAGGATTATACCAACAAGCAAAGCAACAATTATACGTAAACAGAGGTGCTGGTTTCTTAGGCTATCCGGGACGATTGGGCATTTCGCCCGAAATAACTGTCTTTCAACTGACAAAAGCATAAAAAAAGACCGACTTCTTCAAGTCGGTCCGATAGCCAGCAGTGATAAAATTTTCTAAGTCAGTTAGGGTTTTTATGTCTTAGTAAGCACCTGCCGGGTTTTTAAATGGTTAGAATTTAGGAGGTTTTTATGTTTCTAACTCAAAAGTTTATTTTTATTAGGCTAATGAAATGATTTGATGGTCTGAATTAATATTCTTTACTTTTCCTACCCCATCTTCGGTAATTATAGATTGTTTGTAGGTCATTTTTCGGATATATTCCTTATCAGATACTTTTTTTTGCGAAACAACAAATTGAATTTGTTGTTTCACAATATCTTTAATGATTTTATGAAGTTTACTCATAACAGAAATTTTTTCTAAAAGCGTGTTATAATATGCTGTGTTTTAATTTCTAATGTAAAACTACACATAGATTAAAGATTTTCTTCATACATTGACCAAGATAATGTGACATTCTTATTTCCACCTACTGTGGAAATATATTTAAATAAAATTCTATCTGATTTATTATCATTACAGTATAACAAAAAAACACGCAATGGAACATTTAGTAGAATTAGTTCAAATCATCAATAAGCGCAAATTAAGCCAAATTGAAGTTTTTGATAAGTCATTAATTAGCAGAAAAGATACTTTATTTGCCAAGTTTTACAATGGCATTGCTGATGGTAAAATTAAGAATGATAAAGATGCTATAAATTATATTTATGGAACAGCTGCAGAGTCAACTAATTACAGAAAGCTAAAATCCAGATTTAAAGAACGATTATTAAATACACTCTATTTTATAGATATTAACCATACTACTGAATCTGATTTTAGCAAAAAAGCCTATTTCGATTGTACTAATCGATTATACCTTAGTAATATTTTACTTCGGTATGCTGAAAATAGAAATGCATCTATACAATTAATTATAGACAGCTATGCCACAGCCAAAAAAAATAACTTTTTTGATATTCTAAAAGAATATTCTTACAAGCTATTAGTGCACTATGGTATGAATGGCGAAGAAAAAAAATACAATGAAGAATATCAAGCTTATAAACAATATGCCCGAGAGTACGAATTTGAACAGCAAGCGCAATTGATTTATACTAAAGTATTAATGTTAGTACATTACTCCAAAAAAACATTAGCAGAAAAAGATATAGAAATCAAACAATATACCGATGATATTTTACGAATTACAAAAGATGCAAAATCGTTAGTAGTATATTTTATTTACATCCGTACACTTTTATTTTATTATGAAATATTGGGCGATAACAAAAAAATTAATGAAACCTGTGATGCTTATCTAAAACAATATAAGAAATATTACAACTCTATCTTATCAGAAAATTATTTAAATACCATATACATTTACAAGCTGAAGTCACTTTTTGACATGCGCGTACCGGAGGAAGGTTTAAAGCTTACTGAAAATATTTTACCTTCATCGAAAGGGCTTAGTTATTTGGCTGTAAAAGAATTTGAAGTAAAACTATTAATAAACAATAAAACCAATAATAACAATGTACGCGAAATTATTCATCAACTGCAAAATAATACGTACCACAAACAAGCAAACACTGCACTAAAAGAACGTTGGTACGTATATTATGCTTATTCAGAGTTTTTGCATCATTACAACTCTGGTGGTAATTATAAATTTAGCCTAGCAAAATTTGCCAATGACACTCCCACCATTTTTCAAGATAAATCTGGTTTTAATCTTGCAGCAAGGATAGTCTCAATTTTATTTTATATCGGGCGCAATGATTTAGATAATGCTGCGCAAAGCATTGAGGCACTCCGTATCTATCAAACACGGCATTTAAAAGACAACAGTAATTTAAGAAGTAATTTGTTTATTAAGCTCCTTTCTACTATGGAGAAAAAAAGTTTTAATTACAAAGAATTAAGAAACCTAAGAGAATATATAGTATTGAAAGAAAATTACGAGCGGCAAATTCTACATGAATCCGAAATTATATTCTATGATAATCTTTGGGATATTCTTTTAGCTATTTTAAAAGAAAATGATGCAAAAGTGATAAAAAACTTGAGATAAATCAAAAAAAAAACGGGTAAGCTTTGCACTCACCCGTCAGACCCTAAAGTCTAGAAACATAAAAACCCTATGACAAATTTAATACAGAATTTTATTTTTGCAAATTTTTTTTGATTTTTTCCAAAAAAACTAAAATAATTAATATAAGATATGTGGATAACTATTGCAATTAAAGTGCAAGTAAGAGTATAAGCACTGAAAATCAAACAATTATAAATACAAATCCAAATAGAAAAAAATTAATAAAATTACTGATAATAAAAGACAAAAATATCCTTATTTAAATACTAAGGTAATTTAGAAGTATATAGTAGCATATTAACTTGAAATGTTAATTAATGAAATGCAAATTGGTTAATGATTGAAAAGAGTTCTCCTTTCAAGTTCGCTTCTTCTTTAGGTAAATACTTATATATTTTGCAATCTTCATCCACAGAAATATTTCTAAGTTGTAAATGTTGATTTATAAATTGCATTTCCAAATCTGGAAAAATATCTTTAAAAGTCAATGCAATTTCCATAATAGATTTATTGAAATCTACCATATTATAAACACCGGAAGGCACATTCAGAAACGGAATCTCAGTAAGATATTTTGCGGCTTTGTCCACATTTATAAAAGAGCGAATTTGACGGCCATCTCCATGTATTGAAATCTTTTTCAAAAAATTTGCATCAAAAGCAAAATGATTTATAACTGCATCAAAGCGCATGGTTTGATTGAAACCATACACATTTCCTAATCGGATAATATAGGTATCCATGTTTTTATTCTTCATCAAACGTTCTACAAATGCTTCGCCCCGCATTTTGGAAATACCATATACTGTTCTTGGGTTTAACTTGGTAGTTTCAGATATTAATTTATCTTTCACCGAAGCACCATAAACTGATAAACTACTTACATGTATTAGTTTTTTTACGTCGCTTTCCTCAATCGCATACGTGAGCTCAGCTGTACCCCAATGATTTATCTGTTCGTATAAATGTGGGTCAGCATCGGCATAAGGCGAGGTTATTTTAGCCGCTAAATGAAAAACTACATCTACGCCTTGTAGTTCTTTTTTCAATTTGCGGGTATCTAAAATATCCCCTTGTACAAATCGGATATTATTGCCACCAATACAACTACACAAGAAAAAATTATATCCACCTCGGCTTAAATTATCATAAACAACAATCTCTTTAATTTTAGGAATGGTAACTAATTTTTTTACTAATTCTGTTCCTAAATATCCTGCTCCGCCCGTTATTAATACTTTCATTTTTGTATATTGCTTTCTATATTTTATTGATTATTTTATTAACTCTGTATGTAAGCCACATTCTGTTTTATTCAATCCAAACCATCGTGCCATACGCTCATCTCCCATTTGTGTCGGGTCAATTTTTCGGGTACATGGTTCACAACCAATACTTGTGTATCCGGCAGCATCTAAAGGGTGATGCGGAATATTATATTCTTTAATATAAGCCCAAATCATCTGTTTTGTCCATTTCAGCATCGGATGATAACGCATTGCACGTTGTGGCGTACGTTGCTCTTCTTTCATCTTGGCGCGGTTGGCATTTTGATCGGCACGTACTCCATTTATCCAAATATCATGCGTTTGAAGTATGGGTTCCATAGGTGCTACTTTATTCAAATGACAACAAAAATCTGGATCGGATGTAAACAACAATCTACCGTTACTATCTTTTTGCATATTTCTTGGGGTAGAGGATTTTAAGTCTATCACCTTTATTCCAAATAATTCTGCAATTTGATTTTTATATTCTATAGTTTGTGGAAAAAGATAACCCGTATTTAAAAAATAAATAGGAATAGTGGTATCTATCAACGATAAAATGTGCAACATAGGTATAGAATGCGTTTGGAAAGAAGAACCCGCAAACATTAATTTACCTTCCGCTTTGTACGCTTCTAATTTGGTTCTAATACTTTCAATTTCTGTTTCAAAAGACATACAATAAAAATAAGTGCTTATTTATCTAACAAAAAGCCTATTATATTATTTAATCATTAGGCTTGTACTATTTTATTTGATAATAAAAGCAATAAATTCGAGCAAAAATGAATTTTAAAATTTAGATTTATAGTATTAATCGGAACTTTAACCCCGTAAAAAATGTTATCTTTAATCAAATAAAAAAGTTATGACTAAGAAATTCCTATCCTTTTTACTAATTGCAGTAAGTGTTTTGTTATTGCCAAGTTGTTCATACAATAGTTTAGTATCTAAAGATGAAGCCAGCAAAAAATCTTGGGCTGATGTAGAAGCTGCCTATCAACGCAGAAGTGATTTAATAGGCAACTTGGTAGAAACCGTAAAAGGAGAAGCAAAGTTTGAAAAAGAAACATTGACTGCTGTTGTGGAAGCACGTTCTAAAGCTACCTCTATACAATTAAGTGCTGATGACTTAACACCAGAAAATATACAAAAATTCCAAGCGGCACAAGCCCAATTAAGTGGAGCATTATCACGTTTGTTGGCAGTTGCTGAATCATATCCCGACTTAAAAACAAATGCACAATTTGGCGAGTTGATGAATGAATTAGAAAGAACAGAAAATAGAATAAACATTGCAAGAAGAGATTATAACCAATCTGTTCAAGATTACAACACGCAAGTACGTTCGTTCCCTTCTAACATTACAGCAGGGCTTTTCAAATTCAAACCAAGAGAGCCATTCAAAGCCGATCCAGGTGCGGAGAAAGCTCCAAAAGTACAATTCTAAAAATGGCATCTGCAAAAGATTTTTTTAGCGAAGCAGAACAAGAAGCAATTGTAAATGCTATACGTGTTGCTGAGCTCCATACCAGCGGCGAAATTCGAGTGCATGCCGATAACCGCTGTGATGGTGATGCTTTTAAGCGTGCACAGATTGTTTTTCATAGTTTACAAATGGATAGAAAACCATTTAAAAATGCGGTACTAATATATGTAGCGGTGAAGGATAAAAAATTTGCTTTAATTGGAGATGAAGCTATCCATGCTAAAGTCGGTGATAGTTATTGGAAAAATATTTCTCAAGATTTGCAAACGCAGTTTAGAGATGGGAATTTTACACTCGGAATTATTGAAGCTATCCAAACAATTGGGCAAACATTAGCATATTTTTTTCCTGACATCGATGAATTAGACAAAAACACATTACCCGATGACATCTCCTTTGAATAAAATAATACTCTATTTATTCTTACTGCTACAAATTGTTGTATATGGGCAAACAGTAGATAAACAAGGCATTCCGGAAAGACCTAATCCGCCCCGTTTGGTGAATGATTTTGCCGGATTGATGAGTGCCGGAAACCAACAAGTCTTAGAGGAAAAATTAGTAGCTTACAATGATTCTACTTCTACACAAATTTGTATAGTCACCGTAAAATCTATTGGAGATTATAGCATTGAGGATTTTGCCGTTCGCTTAGGCAGAAAATGGGGCGTTGGACAAAAAGATAAAAACAATGGAATTTTAATTACTGTTGCCAAAGAAGAACGAAAGGTGGATATAGAAATTGGCTACGGGTTAGAAGAACATATAACAGATTACGACAGCAAGCACATTATCGATGAGCTTATTTTGCCGGCATTTAAACAAAGCAACTATTATGAAGGATTAGATGTGGCAACCAACAGAATGATTGCACAACTGCAAGGCACATTCACCAATGATAAAGCAGCAGAGAATAATGACGAAATTCCGACATGGGTAATTATTTTAATTATTATTTTCATTGTATTTATCATAATCAGTTCTTCTATTGGCGGCTCTGGTGGAGCAATACGCAGCGGCGGCACAGCATGGACTTGGAGCAGCGGCGGCGGCAGCTCGTGGGGCGGTGGCAGTAGTTCGGGCGGCTTTGGCGGTTTTGGCGGCGGCAGCTTTGGCGGCGGCGGTAGCTCAGGGAGTTGGTAAGGTTTTTGATAGAGTATCGTAGTAAAAAATTTTCATTTATTAATAAAATTATGCAAAAGATAGTATTCATTTTATCGCTGTTATTTACAGTTTCTGCATGTCAGCAAGACCGCAATAATGTAGAATTTAAACGCGTGGACAATTTAGATATGGGCAACTTATCTAAAGGTGATGCAAAACTGAGCGGCACATTGGTATTTACAAATTTATCAGAAAATGATTTATCGGTAAAAGATATAGTAATGGATTATACTGTCGATGGAAAAGATATTGGCACAGTAGTAGTAAAATCTGGAAAAAAAATTACCGCAAAAGCAGAGTTTTCAATTCCATTTCAATACAATTACAACACAGGTGCCTTAAAACTACAAGGTCATGACCCATCCGCTAAGTATGCCATTGTTTTAAAAGGGAAGATAACCCTTTTAGATGCAACAAATAAAGAAGTAACAGCAGACATAAAATATTCGGAATCTTTTGAATACCATACCAAACAAGAAATACGACAACAAAAACGCGACGACAGAAAAGAACAACGTCAAGAACGCAGAGAGCAACGCAAAGAACGTAGAGAACAACGCAAAAACAAGCAAGAATAATGAAACAACATTTAATATTATTACTATCCATAATTT
The DNA here is from genome assembly GCA_964642875.1 of uncultured Chitinophagales bacterium. GTDB lineage: Bacteria > Bacteroidota > Bacteroidia > Chitinophagales > JADIYW01 > JADJSS01. Next base: position 9,773 of record CAZXRF010000061.1, read on the forward strand.
TCATTGCTATTGCTCCGGCACATGCAGAAGACAAAGAGCCCTATTTAGTAAAAACTAAAGACTTTCATGTTAATGATTTTTCGTTAAGAGAAATAAGTTTAGGAATCACCGCCGTTATTTACAATCCATATAAAGTAAAGGTAAAAATTGAAGAAATTTTAATTGATGTTTTTATTGGTGACAAAAAATTAGGCACTATCACCGAAGCGGCAGAGGAAGTGAAAATCCCAAAGGAAAATACCTTTGATTTGCCTGTAAATATAAATGTAAAAACAGGACCGACAGTGACTAAGTTTTTTACAGAAGGTACAAAAATGGTGCTTTTAGGACAAAAAATAAAAGTAGATTACAAAGGCTACATAAAAGTAAAAGCATTTGGATTCATTCCGGTAAAAGTAAAAATAGACCAAAGCGCCTATTTTACGCTCAAGGATATTATTAAATCGAATAGTGACACTACACGCCAAAAAACACCACCTAACAAACCCACGCAACAACAAGGAAAATAAAATCGTACCTTAGCAGTAATGCGTTATGCTATGGGAAATACCTCAATGTTTCGTCAGTTTTCGGTGCTTTTCGCCGGATTAATAGTTGTGCAAGTAATTAATTTTCTATTTTCTCTTGTATTTCCTCGTTATTTTACACCGGAAGTTTTTGCTGAATTTGGAATTTTCACAGCTGTAGTTTTTATTTTAATAGAAATTATAAATGCCAAATTAGATATTGCGCTAATGCTCGGCAAAGACGATGATGAAGTGAAACGCATTTTGAATGCCGCTTTTACAATGGCTTGCATCGCTTCCCTATTGTTATTTACTTTCCAAACTATTTTTTTGTTTTTTATTCCTCAGGTATATTTGTTACTGGCACCCACAATATTTCTTTACGGCATACAACAACCGATATTAGTCTATTGGAATAAGCTCGAAAAATATTCTTCGATAAATATTTTCAGAACCATACAAGTAATATGCACGGGGGTGGTTACAATTACATTCGGAATTTTACACATCCGCCACGCTCCTATTTTGGGTTTTGTGTTTGGATTATGTATTTCAACAATTTATCTTTTACTCTTTACACGCCCAAAATTTTCGTGGGAAACACTAAAACAAATTCTTAAACTATACGATCAATTTCCCAAATATGGTACATGGTCTGCATTATTAAATAATTTTTCGCGCAATAGTATTCCATTACTCTTATCAGCATTTTTTCCTATGCAGTTAGTAGGTTTATACACCTATGCCACCCGATTGCTAAACGCTCCTACTGGCATGTACACGTCGGCATTAGGGCAAGTATATTTTAAGAAAGCAGCTGCATCTGAAATTGGAGAATTAAAAAAAATTACACAAAATAGTATTAGAAATACATTTTTATTAGGCATTATTCCATCAATAATTATTTTATTTTTTGGTAGAGAAATATTCATGTTTTTATTTCACAATGAATGGGCTGATGCTGGTAAAATAGCGCAATATCTAATACTTTGGTACTTATGTGGCGTAATAGTATCTCCAATTTCTACAATATTAGATATAAAAAATAAGCTAAAATTTGAATTTAGCTTCAACCTTATTTTATCGTTATGCAGAGTAATGGCTATACTTGTTGGAGGACTAATGCAACATTTTTATTTAGCTATTTTTTTATTTGTGGTGGTCGGAATTATAATGAATATTTTTTTACTTTATTATATTCAAATTAGAATTTTATACGTTGATAAAAATTAATTTAAAATATAACCTCTACCATCATTGGCATCAGCAAGATGCCGTTTTTGTAATTGGAAAAGCATTTAAAAACGGTCAACTATTAACCGAAAAAATATTAGCCGAACAATTTTATGCAGTAAAAAATGAAGCTGCATTTTTGCAAGCATTAGCAGAAATTGACGGTCATTTTGCTATAGTTTTGGAAACAGAAAAATCATACTTAGTAGCAGTTGATCGAATTCGCACCTTTCCTATTTTTATAAAAAATGATGAACACAAAATTCAAATTACGGACACCATTCTTTTTACTGACGATGAAAAAAACGAAGCTGCTATTGAACTTTTTAAACATATTTATTGCACAGTAGAAAACTCCACTTTATTGAAAGACTGGCAGCAGCTGCAAGCAGGACAGTACGCAGAAATCCCTAAAAAAAATAAAGACTTCACTATAAAAAATTATTACAAACATACCCCCATCATTCAAAATACACCAAAAGAAAAACTTATAGAACAAGTAAAAGAAAGAGAAAAAATACTTGTTGAAAAAATATGGAAATATGCTAATGGAAGGACTATAATAATTCCATTATCAGGTGGCTATGATTCCCGATATCTTTTAGCATTATTAAAGCAAAGTAACTATCCAAATATCCAATGTTTTACTTATGGAAAAAAAGATAGTTTTGAAGTGCAAACAGCAAAAAAAATAGGCGAACTACTACAGGTAAAATGGCATTTTGTTGAATATACAAATGAATTATTGAGTTTGTTTTTTACGGAAAAATGGCAACAGTATTCCTCGCTTAATCATCATTATACTTCTCTTCCGCATGAGCAAGATTTCTTTGCTTTATATTATTTAAAAGAAAGAAAAATAATTCCAGAAAATGCAGTTGTAATGAATGGTTTTTGCCAAGACATACACGCCGGAAGTTTTATGGAAGAAAAAATAAAATTTAATTTGCGTAATCATATTTTTGAGAAACATGCAATAAATCCGCCATTAACAGATTATGAAAATAGTTGGGAAGGATATAGAGAATGGATGGTAAAAAACAGATTGTCTAAATTCATTATCAATTCGGTACGTGTGTATGAATATTTTGGATTGGATTTTTATTTACCTTTTTGGCAGAAAGATTGGATAGAATTTTGGTATTCATTAAAGAAAGAACAACTACAACACCAACAGTTTTATTTGGAGTATTTATTTTCAGGAATTTTTGAAAAAAATAAAATAGATATAAAAAAAGAAGACCATCCCCAAAGCAATAAAATAGATTTTATTAAACAATCACTCAAACAATTTATACCCAATCAAGTATTTCATTTGTTGCATACGTTAAAAAAACAGAAAAAAATAGACGATATAAACAATACCTTTTATCTTTGCAATGAACTATATAATTGCACAAAAAATCATCCATTTTTAAAGGATTATAAGATAAACAATATCCATGCATTATATTTGCTTCAGAATTTAAAAGATAAGCACCTGCTTTAAGGTTTGCTTAAATAAAAACAAAAAACAATTCAACACGTTACTTGTTCTAACTAAAATAAAAATAAAACAAATGAAAAAGATAATTCTACTTGCGCTCCCTGTTTTACTTATAGCTCTAATATTCTCTAATTGCAATAGAAAGGCCAATGCTGCATCCAAAAACACAAGCGACAACAAAAGAACTGCAACACTTACTACTATGACAAAAAATGGAATTACCCTAACAGAATTATACTCTCCAGAAACATTTGATAATGCAACTTTGGAACAAGCTTTATCAACAAATGCTGAAGATTTGGATAGCAATAAATTTACGCTAACATTTAAAACCAACAACTATACTTTAGGTACACAAACCTCCATGACAGATATAAAAACTTGCGCCAACTCCGCACAAGGGCAACATATACATTGTATTATTGACAATGAACCTTATTCGGCATTATACAATTCTACTGCGAAATTAAATGCAATGAAAGATGGACAACATACCGTTTTGACTTTCCTGTCACGCTCATATCATGAGAGTATAAAAAATAAAAATGCATTTTCGCTAACCTCCGTAATTACTGGCACAACGAGATATACCGCTCGATATGCGCAACCCGATTTTTCAAAACCAATGCTATTTTACAGCCGCCCAAAAGGCACTTATACCGGCATTGAAACTGATGCTGTATTACTGGATTTTTATTTGGTAAATTGTGATTTATCGAAAGATGGTTATAAAGTAAAAGCTAATATCAACGGCAATGAATTTATCCTAAACAAATGGTGCGGATATTTTATGGAAGGCTTACCTATCGGTGAAACGAATATAAAATTGACCTTATTAGATAAAAATGGAAAACAAGTAGATAGCCCTTACAGTTATTCTGAAAGAAAAATTACCTTAAAGAAATAGCAAATATTAATCAAAATAAGCTAAAGCCATTTCGTAGCTTTTCAACCCAAATCCGACGATTACTCCTTTTGCTACCGGCGAGATAAACGAGTGATGGCGAAAGATTTCTCTCGAAAATGTATTACTGATATGTACTTCTACTACTGGTGTTTTTATAGCTCGTATAGCATCGGCAATAGCGATAGAAGTATGCGTATATCCGGCAGCATTTAAGATAATTCCATTGTAAGAAAATCCAATTTCGTGCAGTTTAGTTATCAACTCACCTTCTATATTGCTTTGAAAATAATCAATTTCTAAGTGTGTATGTTTTTTACGAAGTTCTTCCAAAAAATTCTCAAAAGTTTCGGAGCCATACACAGAAGGTTCCCGTTTTCCTAATAAATTCAAATTGGGTCCATTGATGATAATTATCTTTTTCACGATTTATTATTTTAAAGTTTAGAATTACAAATTCAACGCGTTGAACGGTTTAATTTTAGAATGTTTTTTTTATTCAATTGATTATCAAAATCAAAATTTTGTTACTTTTTTTCTTAGTCAAAAAAAGTAACCAAAAAAGACAAGGCAAAACCAAATGC
>CAZXRF010000062.1:0-14061 GCA_964642875.1 uncultured Chitinophagales bacterium
AATAGGTCAAAAAGAATTTTAAAATTAAATAAGATATAGTGAACAAAATGGAAATTTTACTTTTATTTGCGGGCAAAAGAATTATCTAAATTGTAAAAGATACGTTTAAATTGATAAGTTTACACTGAATATCATCTTATAATTTGAAAAAACAGTCAGGTCTATGGCAAAAAATTTATTGATAGTTGAGTCTCCGGCAAAAGCCAAAACCATCGAAAAAATACTCGGTAAGGATTTTACCGTAAAATCTTGTTATGGGCACATTCGAGATTTAGCAAAGAAAGATGGCGTAAATATTGAAAATAATTTTGAGCCTACTTATGTAATTTCTGATGATAAAGAACAAGTAGTAAAAGAGCTGCAAAAGTTGTCGAAAAATGCGGAAGTATGGTTAGCAACGGATGAAGACCGTGAAGGAGAAGCTATCTCTTGGCACTTATGCGAAGTTTTAAATTTAGACAAAGACAATACCAAACGTATAGTATTTAATGAAATTACGGCTCCTGCAATTAAAAATGCAGTAGCCAATCCAAGAACGTTAGATCATAATTTATTTTATGCTCAACAAGCCCGCCGCATCCTCGATAGAGTGGTAGGATTTGAATTATCTCCAGTACTTTGGAAAAAACTAGGGCGGCGCACACTCTCTGCCGGTCGGGTGCAATCTGTTGCAGTACGCTTAGTTGTAGAGCGAGAGCGAGAAATCAATAATTTTAAAACAGACTTTTTTTATAAAGTAATAGCTTATTTTATTTCAGAAAATAAAACTTTCAAAGCAGAATTATCCGACAAAATAAAAACAGAAACTGCTGCCGAGCAATTACTAAACGACATTAAAGATGCAATATTTAAAGTAGAAGATATACAAGTAAGGCCAACGCAAAAAAGTCCGGCAGCACCTTTTACTACTTCCACCTTACAACAAGAAGCCTCCCGAAAGTTAGGATTCTCCGTATCACGCACAATGTCGGTAGCGCAAAAATTGTACGAGAACGGTAAGATTACCTATATGAGAACTGACTCACCGAATCTTTCGGAATTGGCTTTAAACTCCATACAATCTTATATCAATAAAGAATTTGGGAAAGAATTTTCCAATCGCAAACAATATTCTTCTAAAAATACTAACGCACAAGAAGCGCACGAAGCTATCAGACCTACTTATATTGAAAACACCAATGAAGGCAGCACCCGTGACGAAGAACGATTATATGATTTGATTTGGAAGCGTAGCATCGCCTCGCAAATGAGCAATGCCCGTTTAGAAAAAACAACAGCAAAAATTGATATCTCCACGCGAAAAGAAAAATTTGTTGCAGAAGGAGAGGTATTAAAATTTGAAGGATTCTTAAAAGTATATATTGAAGGAACTGACGACGAAGATGCGGAAGAAAGCGGAATGCTTCCACCATTAAAAGTAGGGCAAGTATTAAACTATAAAACGATAGAAGCCAGACAACGCTACACACAAGCACCTGCTCGCTACACCGAAGCAAGTTTGATTAAAAAGCTTGAAGAACTCGGCATCGGGCGACCTTCTACTTATGCTCCTACAATTTCTACTATTCAAAATAGAGAGTATGTAATGAAAGGAGAAGCCGAAGGTAAGCCACGTGAGTATATAAAATTAGAATTAAACGCGAAAAAAGAAATAGCGAAAGAAACATTAGCAGAAAACACAGGCTCACTAAAAGGAAAACTTATTCCTACAGACATGGGTATTTTGGTTACAGATTATCTGATGGCTAATTTTACCCGAGTAATGGACTACTCCTTTACAGCAGAAATGGAAAAAGACTTTGATGAAATTGCCGAAGGAAGCAGACAATGGTCAAAAACATTAAAACAATTTTACGGTCCATTCCATAAAGAAATTGAAGCCTCAGAACATACAGATTTTGTAACCGGAGAACGTGCATTGGGTGTTGACCCGGAAAGCAAAAAAGAAATAGTTGCTAAACTAGGACGTTACGGTCCGATGATTCAAATTGGCAATGCAGATGGAGAAGAAAAACCACGCTATGCCAAATTAAAATCCACACAAAGTATTGAAACAATAACGCTTGAAGAAGCGCTCGAACTTTTTAAATTACCAATGCAACTTGGTATTTACGAAGATTTGGATGTAACTGTAAATGCAGGGCGTTTCGGTCCTTACATAAAATTTGGCGATGCTTTTATATCATTGCCTAAAGGAGAAGAACCTACAGAAATAACATTAGAACGTGCTATAGAAATTATAAAAGCAAAACAAGAAGATGATGCTCCGATAGCCCATTATGAAGGTAAACCTATCACTAAAGGAAAAGGACGCTTTGGTCCATTCATAAAATGGGATGGAATATACATCAACATACCACGTGCTTATAATTTTGATAAATTATCGGCAAGCGATTGTTCCGAATTAATTGAAAAAAAATTAGAGAAAGAAGCAAACCGTTATATTCTTCAATTTCCTGAAGAAAAAATTACAGTAGAAAACGGACGCTGGGGACCTTATATCAAATTCAACAAAAAAATGTTAAAGCTGACGGGAAAAAAATATACTTCAGAAGAAGCCTCCCAACTGACCTTAGATGAAGTAAAAGCAATGATAGAAACACAAATTCCCGATGCTTTTAAAGCTAAAGAAAAAAAAGCTGCTCCTAAGAAAGCCGCAGCAAAAAAGACCACTCCTAAAAAAACAGCCCCGAAGAAAAAATAATACTAAAGCTGAAAATACATTTAATATTTTTAAGTGATAACAGTAAACAATTATCAACTTTAGTAACATTGCTATTTTAAAAATTTACATTTATATTGCATTATAAATACTATGCAACAAGTTACAGACAAAGAATTTCGGGCGCTTATTACTTTGCTTGATGATAATGACAAAGAAGTATTTTCGCATGTTTCCGATAAATTATTTTCAATGGGCGTTGATGGAATACCGATGTTGGAATCTGCTTGGGAAACCACCGACAACCAACTTATACAAACAAGATTAGAAAACCTAATTAACAAGATTCAATTCTCTAACATCAAAGATAGATTGGCGAAGTGGATAGATAAAGGTGGAAATGATTTATTAGAAGGTGCTTTACTCGTAGCCAAGTTTCAGTATCCGGAATTAGATGAGAATAAAGTAATACAGAAAATTGAATCTATCTCTAAAAACATCTGGATTGAATTAAACCCTGCACTATCTGCATTAGAGGAAGCACATGTTATTAATCATGTTTTTTATCAATTATATGGATACTTCGGACAAGCCACACAGCAACTCGATGCAGATTTAGGATATATCAATAATTTATTAGAAACAAAAAAGGGAAACTCTCTCAGCTTAAGTATTCTCTATCTTATTTTAGCACAAAAAAATGACCTGCCGATTTACGGCATAAACCTCCCATTCCATTTCATCATGGCATATTGCAATAAGCATCTTTCACAGCAAGAGTTAAGCAATAATGACGAGGAAAAATCGGTAATGTTTTATATCAATCCACTCAACAAAGGCATTGCATTTTCGAGAAGTGAAATAACGCATTATTTGTCTCAAATGAAATTAAAATCAAATTCAAAATTTTATTCGCCTTGTAATCATTTAGAAATTATTCGAACATTGATTTACAATCAACTTTCATGTTATGACCAAAATGGCAATGCCGATAAAGCACAACAATTGAAAGAATTATTCGATTTATTTCATTTTAATGAAGAACTATTTTTTGAAGATAGTGAAGAAGATTAATATACTATTTCTATTTATACTGTGTTATAATAACTACAAACAAGTAAACGAAAGTTGACATGAGTAACATCAATAAAGTTGCAAAAATCACACTATTATTTTGGTTAATGAAAATAATAGCCACCACACTTGGTGAAACATTAGGCGACTTTATTTCCATGACGCTAAATTTAGGATATGCAACAGGAATCAGCATTACATTTTTATTTTTCGTAAGCATACTTTTACTTCAACTTTTTCAAACAAAATACAAACCTTCAATCTATTGGTTGGTAATAATTGGCACTACTACTTTAGGTACTGAAATATCTGATTTCATTGACCGAACTCTACATTTGGGTTATGCTTGGGGCAGTATTTTATTAATCTGCGGGTTATTGATTACGCTTTTTCTGTGGTTGAAAAAATATAAAAACCTCGAAGTATATCCCATCACAGACCGACATAAAGAAATATATTACTGGGTGGCAATTTTATTCTCTAACAGCTTAGGCACAGCCTTTGGTGATTTCCTAAGCGACAACATGGGATTGTCTTATTTGAACGGTGCAATGATTACTGGATTAGTAATAGTTGCAGTTGTGATGTTACATTATTTTACCAAGATAAATCAAATTCTATTATTCTGGATTGCATTTATTTTCACACGCCCATTTGGTGCTACATTCGGAGATTTCTTAACTAAGCCACTCGCTAAAGGCGGATTGGAATTAGGTACACTTCCTGCATCTTTAGTTTCTATTACACTTATGATATTTTTCATTTACATTGCCCATCGGCAAGAAAGTGCGGAACAAAAGATAGACTAACTAAAATAAAATAAATTCTACTTTACATTTCTATTTTACAGAAATAAATATTTCTACTTCTGCATTTTCGCCGTCTTGACATTTAGCTCCATATACTTCGTAATCATAGCTATAGGCTCGGTTTAATACGTTATCGTTTCGCCATATTTCCGTCCACGTGCTTACCACCGCATCGGGCATTTTTCCTTTTGCTATATATTTTATAAAATTGTCATTCTGAAATTCCTGCCCAAACATTCCTTCTGGAACATCCTTTAAAGTAGAAACGAGAACACCAATAATTACAGTATATTCTTCGGTAAAATTACTTTTGTAATTAGTATAAACAGCATAAATATCCGATGAAATTTTATTAGGAATTTTATCTAAAACAGCCTGCTCGAAAAATTGTGACCATAGCATTCCTATGTCTTTCGCGGAATGGTTTTCTTGATTGGTTGTACGAATTGAAATTCCGATTAATTTAAATCCGTTTGCCATATTGTTGAATTTAGGATAATGAAATTACACGTGTTTAATAGAAATTATTATTGTAACAATTTTTTATATAGTATTACTCGTGTAAATTCCAATTTTGATTAAGAAATGAAATCGCATGATGGTGCGTTAAATCAAATTGTACTGGAACAACAGATACGAAGTTATTTTCTAATGCCCAAACATCGGTATCTTGCCCTTGGTCATGATTTACAAATTTTCCGGTAAGCCAATAATAATTTTTACCATTTGGATCACGACGTTCATCAAATTCCTCTTCCCATTTTGCGTTTGCTTGTCTGCAAATTTTCATGCCTTTTATTTCATCTATCGGCAGTTTTGGAATATTTACATTTAACAAAGCTCCATCTATTAAACCATTATTCAACATATTACGCACTATGCGTTCTACATAAACTTTAGAAGGCTCAAAATCCGCATCAAAAGAAAAATCCAACAAAGAAAAACCTATTGCGGGAATACCATCAATTGCAGCTTCTACAGCTGCTGACATTGTTCCCGAATAAATTACATTTATTGAAGCATTAGAACCATGATTGATTCCAGAAACGCAAATATCCGGTTTGCGATGCAATATTTTATCGATAGCTATTTTCACGCAATCCACCGGCGTTCCTGAGCATTGGTAAGCTGGAATATTTAAATCGTCAAATACATCTACTTTTTGTAAACGCAAGGGGTCGTGGATGGTAATGGCATGCCCCATCCCCGACTGCGGACTATCGGGTGCTACTACGGTGACATCGCCAAATTTTATCATTACCTCTACCAAAGCACGTATGCCGGGTGAGATAATTCCATCATCATTGGTAACTAGTATAACTGGTCTGCTCATACAGCAAAAATACGAAATTTAAAACACGAAAGTAATTTTAAAACATAATGCTTATTTTTACCATTATACAAAGTGATATTCATTTATGAAATCTAGCGCAAAAAATATTCTCATCGCCATACTATTAATAATTATTGGTGTATTAGGCACAAAATTATTTATACAAAATTTATTTACTAAAAAAGATAACTCCACCGTAAATAGCACTATTGTAGTAGAGCGCATACAAAAGGTGATGAAATTAGTAACTGTAGAAGGCAATTATTCGGAATTAATGAATTACAAAGATTTTGACTACGTCGATTTTCCGGGATTCAGAAAAGATGCAATTGTGAAAGTAAATGCAAAAGTATCGGTAGGTTATAATTTAAATAACTTAAAAATAAATACCGACGAAAAAACAAAAACTATAGTTATTTCTGATTTTCCACAGCCGGAGATTATTTCTATAGATACGGATATAAAATTTGAAAATTTGAGTAGCGGTTGGTTTACCAGTTTTTCAGAAGCTGAATTGAGTAAATTAAATCAATTAGCAAAAGATAAGATAAGACAAAAAGCCTTAAATGCGGAATTAATAAAGCAAGCTGAAGAGCAAAAACAGGATGTATTGGATTTAATTTTTTATATGGCAAAGGATAGTGGCTATAAAATAATCATTAACGGCATTCAATTACAACAAGAACAAAAGAGCAGGATAAAACAGTCATTATAAAACTAAATAATACTTATTTTTTCTTCTTCTTACCGTTATATTTACCTATTTCTACCCTTTTATTTTAATAACTAACTAATTGAAAATTATCACTAAATCAGTACATTAGCATTTTATTACTTTGATACATTATCAATTTATAGCATGGAAGCAAGTATTATTATTACAATAGGAATTATTTTACTCGTCATCGGGCTAGTAAGTTGTGTATTGCCGCCATTGCCGGGACCGCCCATCGCATATAGCGCATTGCTTCTCGCCTACTTCACACTCGACAAAACGAATGACTTACCATTTTGGGTTTTAGTCGTTTATGGGGTTTTACTTGTAATTATTACAATAGTAGATTATCTCCTGCCTGTTTGGAGTACTAAAAAATTTGGAGGCACCAAAGCAGGAGTGCGTGGCTGTTTTATAGGTATTTTAATCGGTATTCTCCTTTCTCCTTTTGGCGGTTTTTCTATTATTTTATGTCCGTTCTTAGGGGCAATTACTGGAGAATTAATAGACGGACAAAACTTGAAAACTGCTATAAAATCTGGCATCGGCTCGTTTATAGGTTTTTTGCTCACCAGCGGGTTAAAGATAATATTAGTATTGATGATTTGCTATCATTTTTTTAAAGCTGTTTTCTAATGAATCTACAAAATTGGTATCTCATTCGTTTGTACAAGCAGAATAAGATGTTGTTTGCTTTTGTAATTTTATTCATTGTCTTTCAAATTTATTTCAATAATAAACGTATCCATTCTTTTCCATTTTTTGTTTGGGATATGTATTCACGCACGCAAACATTACCCGATACATTGACACAGACAGAAGTATTTATTGATGGGAAAAGATTGGATATAACACAGCTCCCGATATGGGAAGAATCCTGCATTTTAAACACCTATAAAATATACAATTTATTGCGCAAAAACAATTATAAAGACCCAATAGATGAAGTAGTCATAAACAGAACAAAGTACTTTCCTAAATCTGTATATTCTTTTGTGTATTACAAAATTTGTAACCAAAGTACAGAAACAGAAAAATATACAGATTGGCTGCATCATTATTTAGAACAAATTTTACATAAAAAAATAAAGATTGTTGAAATCAAAGACGTTCAGTATAAATATCTAAATAATCATTTTCAACCACTCCATATTAGTTGGAGCGTTTTAAAAAACGAACAGTGAAAGTATTATCAAATTTAAGCATACAGAATAAAGAGACATTTGCGAAAGTACTATTCGGATATTTTCTGGCTTTATTAGTTTTTCGTTTTTACAGTAGCGCATTTTTAATTTTCCAATGCCAACAACCCATCAAGGGCACAAGCCTCGATTGGTCGTTTTGGTTAAGTTTATGTACTGGTTTTCCTCATTTTATTATTCGTCATTATTGGGCGTGTTTATTAGTCGATAGTGTCGTAATAATTTTTTCTATCGCTAGCTTTTTTTCTAATAAATGGCGGAATCTATTTTGTATTGTATTGCTCATTTTCTTTTTTATTCAACGCATAACTTTAGAAACCTATGCTTGTTCACATTCCAAAAGTACGGCAGCCTTATTTATTGCGCTGCTCCCATTTTGTTTTAAAAACGAAAAAAACTTTACGCTAATTAGTGAGTTCTCTCGGTATTTCTTACTATATATTCTTATCGCATCAGCATTTTATAAATTATATAACGGTGGATTATTATCCCCTGAAAATTTTGCAATTACGTTAGTCAACCAGCACAGCGACTTAGCCACACTAAATCCGCAGCATATTTCTTATAGCATTGCCTCCATACTTATAACGCATCCATTTTGGGCGGGCATTGCTTATATCGCATTATTTCTTACGCAAGGCATTTTTGTGGTTGGCATATTTACGCGCAAATATGACACGCTACTTTTTGTTGCATTATTGATTTTTTCTGTAATGACATATTTGATTATGAGAATATACAACATGGATATTACGGTATTGGGATTATGGTTACTCTACAATAAAAAGTACATAAGTTCAACAAATTTAAGTAGCTATAATCCATTATAAAAAGTTACAAGGTTTGCATTAACTTTGGCATAAAATTAGTGCTATTTACACCATGATACAAAACAAACTATTTATACCAATACTAATTGCAATAAGCATTTCCACCAGCAGTTGCGATGTGCTTTTGCAAAATTTGCAAAAATCAAATCAGGAAAAAGTACAAGCCAATAAAGATGCTGGCAATGCGCCAAAACGTGCCTATACATTAAAGCTCCCGTCCAATCCGGATAGGATACTGCCGGACGGATACGCTCCCGGAGATATATTAAATACCCAACCTACGCCATGGGGTGTGCGCTACAAAGATTTTATTTTCAGCGATTTTAATGTAACTACAGAATACTACAAACGGCAAGCACCAATGTGGGATGGTTCTAGAAAAAATTTGATTATGGATATCGTAACTCCTGCAAATGATGGAGAGCGAAAACGTCCTTGTCTGATATTTTTATTTGGTGGCGGATTTGCCGGAAAATTTGATGACTGCACACAAGAAATTGCAAAAGGATTTGCTCAAAAAGGATACGTTGTAGCATTACCAGATTATCGAGTGGGTTTTAAAAATGATTTACTAGCAGGGCAATGTGTCGGCGATTTCAATACCGGAATGTATCCTGCATTTGTTCGAGCTGTGCAAGATGCTCGCTCTGCTATCCGTTATTTAAAAGCAAATGCTACACGCTTAGGAATAGACCCCAATCTGATTTTCCTGAGTGGACATAGCGCAGGAGCATTAGTAACTATTGCTATTCCTATAACAAACAATAATAATTTACCTAAAGAAATACTTGCACAAGTAGGTGGCACATTAGATCCTATGAATGACAATATGCAATACGACACCAAAATTGCCGGAGGCATTGCTTTAGCAGGTGCAGTGGTAGATCCTTATCTTATTGTTGGAAAAAAAATAGATACGCCTATGGATTTTTTTGCAGGCACTTGCGATGAATTAATCGATATGTATTCCGGCAATCCTTTCAGATGTCAAGAAAGAAAAACATTCCCGATTGCTTACGGTGGTGCAGCAATTTATGAAGCCTCACGTCAGAGCGGCAACCCTGTTCATCTCAATATGATTTGCAATGGTTCGCATAGCATGAGTTCTATTGGATATGGTAAACTAATTGAGTTGATGGATAATTTTACCTATAGCATTATCAAGGGAAATCCAATAATAGGAAAAAGTATTATTCCTGCAGAAAAGGGCGTTTGCAACAAACCGGAACTGTGTAAGTAATCAGATATTATCCAAATTCAAGTACTTAAGTTTCAAAAATCTTTTTATTCTAAAAATGGCATTTTCTGATTCTTGAATACCGTTGTTTAAAGCGGCTTCCAATTCAGCAGAGTATGACATCGTTGTATTACAATAAACATGTACATAATATCCATCTTTTTTGCTAATGGCACGCCCTAAGTATTTATACTCAGATTTTCGATTTTCTGCCATGTAGTAAATCGTCCTGCAATTCGTCAAATCTTCTTTTAAATCTTCTTTTTTGTCTTTTGGTGTGCCTATTAAAACTACATCAGGGCTTATCTTGTCGAAATATTCATCTGTCAAAGGATGTTTTGCAATATAGGCATCTGTAAGCCCATTATAATCATAGCAGGTTGCCTTTACAAAGTATGGAAACATACCTGCATCTCCAAAAAATACTTTTAAGTGTTTATCTTCTACACCCTTTATTTTATTGATGTTTTTTGCGAGCGAATAATGTGAGCGAGGTAAATAAAAAGCCGACCCTGCATTCACTTCTATAGAAGCTAATTCGATTAAATTATTATCATAAATTCCTTTTGAGAAAATAATTAGATTTAAAAAAAACATTATTAAAACCAATTTTACTTTATTAAAATATGTCGATTTTTCTAAAGAAATAAAGGCAAATAAAATAAAAGGCACAAACAACTGAAACGGAAAACGATCCGCATAGTTCATCACTAAAAACGACTTGGCATACAAGGCAATATAAATCGAAAAAAATAAAATACCAGCGTAGAAAATTATTTTTTGTTTTCTAAAAAAATACAAGATTAATCCGGCGCAAATAATATAATGCCATGAGGTGTAAATATTAAATATCAGCACTAATATTCCTGAAAAATGATTATCCATTACTTTATGGTAAAATGGCAATGGAAACAGCAATCCGAAATACAAAAAACGTGCAATGAAATACAAAAGACCAATCAATACGACAATAGAAATGCTCCAAAAATTTAAGCATTGTTTTTTATAAAATTTAAGATAGACAAAAAAGCAAATAGCAAAAATGGCACCCTCTGGCCGGGTTAGTGTCATCAACAAACAGATAATCCATAAATAGGTTTGTTTTGCAGTAGAAATATTTTCTTCTTTTACAATAAAAAAAGTTTCTAATAGCAGCCATACCCAAAGTATCGTTTCTAATCCTGAATAAGCATGTACATATACTTCCCAATTACTAAGTAAAAGTGCAATGCCTAATAGCGCCCAACGCTTATCAGAAATTCCAGAATAAATTCTATACAGTAAGCCCAATAAAAAAAGTAAGCCCATTATTTTAATAAAAATAGCCGGCGAAACGTTTAATAAAGGTGGAAAAATAGATAAAATTGCATAAATAAAACTGGTATATGCCTCAGATGGTTTTCCTACTATACTCCAACTCCAAATACCATGGTGTATAAGATTGTAGCCATATTTAAAAAAAATAAACGCATCGTCAATATATATTTGGAAAAACAAAAGAGTGCCGATAAAAAAAGACAATGTGCTAAATGCAATCAATCCATATCGTTGTAAATTATGTTTGTTCATCAAGTCAGATTTAATTATTTAAAACGTAAAAACCAATTCTCAAAATACTTATAAGAATAATGCGACAAAGTATAAGTTAATGCCGGTGCAAAAACATATAAAAAAGCATTAAACGCCCACAAATTATTTTCGAAATGAAAATATTTTCCTATATAAATTAATAGAATAATGACAAAAACATGGTACATATAAATACCGTAAGAAATTGCACCTAAATAGGAAATAGAAGAATTATTCAACCATTTCAATCCTGTATCTTTATCAATAAAATAGAGCAATACAACAGACCAAAGTACTGCATAAATATCGTGCACTAAGATAGGTGCATCTAATCCGTTTGCTATCATTATTATCAACAAAACAAAGCTAATTATGCGCACCGATTTTTTGCGAAGAATGCCCAACCATCTATGATTATTTACGTATAAATACGCCAACAAACCACCGATGAGCATACAATACAATCGGGTAAGTGCTAAGAAAGAAAGGAACGTAAGTAATATTGCAGTAAGTTGTGGACTTTTAATAAAAATTTTATTGACAATAAATCCGATTATAACCAACACGTACCAGATATATACTAAAGCAAAACCTACCTTAAATATCTTCTTATAATTTTTGAATTTATTGAGTAACAGTGGCCAAAAAAGATAGAATAATTCTTCAGCACCTATGCTCCAAGCATGCCCGCCATAGACCGCCATGCCGCCGTAGGTATAAGCTATTGCGCCTGCTAATTGAGGTAAAATCAGCAAAAACAATCCAAAATATATTGCTTTAGGAATTTCTACCTCGTGTGGCATGTGTACTACGTGTGTAAAATATACGCCATTAAATATTTCTTTCAAAAATGAATGTGGGCCAAATCCCCAATACAATAAAATACATAGAAAATAAAGTGGCCAAATACGCGTAAGTCGAGAGCGATAGAATTTTTTCAGATTTAATTTACTTTCTTCATTTTTATCTTTTTCTAAAAACAAAAAATAAGAAATCAAAAAACCACTCATCGTAAAAAACAAGGTAATGGCAGAAGTGCCCAACGGCTCGA
Organism: uncultured Chitinophagales bacterium; assembly: GCA_964642875.1. Classification (GTDB taxonomy): domain Bacteria; phylum Bacteroidota; class Bacteroidia; order Chitinophagales; family JADIYW01; genus JADJSS01. The sequence continues at coordinate 12,483 of CAZXRF010000062.1, forward strand.
TAAACTTGAATTTATGGAAAAAATTAGGCAGATGCAGCACCCATTTTATTTCTTCAATGTGAGCAAAAAGAATATAAGAGGCAAAATAAAATCGCAATCCGTTGAAGTTATGAAAATACTTTTTCGCCATAGGTTCTAATTACTATACAAATTCGCTAAGCTCTAACCAGCGTAGTTCTTTATTTTCTAAAGTTAAAATAATTTCCTCTATTCGACTGGCTAATTTTTGTATTTCAGCATGGTCAGTTCCTATTCCAGAAAGTTTTTCTGCGAGTACAAATTTTTCTGTATTTAATTGGTCAATATCTTTCTCCAATTGTGCAAATTCTGTCTGCTCTTTAAAACTTAGTTTCCGTTTTATAGGTGTTATTACCGTTGTTTTAATCGCTTCTTGTTGTTTGGTTTTTTCTTCTGCTAAAAATTGTTTTTGCTCTTCTTTTAGTTGTATGCGATATTCATTATAATTTCCTAAAAATCCCCTTATTTTTCCGTTGCCTTCAAAAACAAATAAATGATCGGTTAGTTTATCCAAAAAGTAACGGTCGTGGCTAACGATTAGTAAACAACCTTTAAACTCCATCAGAAAATCTTCTAGCACTTGCAAGGTCAAAATATCTAAATCATTAGTAGGTTCATCCAATATCAGAAAATTTGGGTTCTTCATCAGGATGGTCAATAAATACAAGCGCCTGCGCTCACCACCACTCAAAGTAGAAACCAAATTATGCTGCTGTGACGGCGTAAATAAAAAACGTTCTAATAATTGTGAAGCACTTATTGTGCCTTTACCTACTGGCAAAAACTCTGCAATATCTTTTATTACATCTATTACTTTTTTATCCGATTTTAGTTGTAGTCCTTTTTGATTATAATAACCAAAAGCTACCGTTTCACCTAATACTATATTTCCACTGTCATACGTTTCTTGTCCTATAAGAATATTTAATAGCGTGGATTTACCACAACCATTTCTGCCGACAATACCAATACGTTCTCCGCGCTGAAATTTATGTGTAAATTTATCCAACAATATTTTATCTGCATACCTTTTAGAAATATTGTGTAATTCTAAAATTTTACCTCCTAAGCGTTGCATTTTCACTTCTATCTCTACCGCTTTATCTTGTACTTTAGCGGTAGCCGCTGCTTTTACATTTTCAAAATTATCTACTCTGGATTGCGCTTTGGTAGTGCGGGCTTTCGGCTGTCGGCGCATCCACTCTAATTCTTTGCGAAAAGTATTTTGTGCCTTTTCTATATTTATCCTTTGGTTTTCTTCTCGTAATTCTTTATTCTCTAAATATTTGGAATAATTGCCTCTATGTTTGTATAAAATTCCGCCATCTAATTCCAATATCTCATTACAAATATTTTCCAAAAAATACCTATCATGCGTAATCATCAGTAAGGTGATATTATTTTTTCCGAGATAATCCTCTAACCATTCTATCATGTCCATATCCAAATGGTTAGTAGGTTCATCTAAGATAAAAATATCGGGTGCTTCCAATAATAATATGGCTAACGCTAAACGTTTTTTTTGTCCTCCAGATAATGAACCCACTTTTTGGTCTAAATC
>CAZXRF010000063.1:0-14001 GCA_964642875.1 uncultured Chitinophagales bacterium
AGTAATGGAAAATATTACACTTAAAAATCCAGCTATTACGGAAGCTCAAGTGATGGCTGCATCAGAATTAGTAGGTGCACATTCTTTTATTATGGAGTTGCCCAACGGCTATCAGCACAATGTAATGGAGCGAGGCTCAGCCTTGTCTGTAGGTCAGCGGCAATTAATTTCATTTATTCGTGCATTGATTTATAATCCTCAAATTTTAATTTTAGATGAAGCCACTTCGTCCATAGATACAGAATCAGAAAATCTGATACAACACGCCATTGAAACCTTAGTGAAAGGAAGAACGTCTATCGTTATTGCGCATCGCTTATCTACTATCCAAAATGCCGATAAAATAATGGTGTTAGAGCATGGCGAAATAAAAGAATTAGATACGCATGAAGAGTTGCTAAAAAAAGAAGACGGTTATTATAAAAAACTCTACGAAATGCAATTTCAAAAGGAGCATGCCCACTAATTATTTTTAAGAAAACAACCACGCAAACGCTGAATAATCGTATGCTTTATCATTTTCAGTTTGTATAAAATACGGTTCTTTATAAATAATATTACTCACCAATTCAGCTAATCGTTTTTCAAATAATAATAGTAATTCAATAGGTATTATTTGTTGCTCATGGAGATACGTTAAACCGTTTTTCATTTTTTTTGTATGATGATACGCTACATAAATTTTCTTGCAGTCGAATAATTTATAATACATCAAAGCGTATAATATACCTTGAAAAGCAGCACCATAATCTTTTTTATCAAAGACGAATAATTTGTCTAAAAACTTTGTAATATCATCGTTAGAAGACAAATCAGGAAAAGTGGGCAATTCAATATTTCCGGTTTTATAATCAATAATGCGAATGGTATCGTTGTCTATTTTATCTACTCTGTCAAAAGTGCCTTGTATAGTAGCAAAGCTACCGTCTTCTAATTTTAATTTATCCCAAATAAAGTTTTCTTCTAAATATAGAATTTGCAAAGGTGCTTCTTTGCTGTCGTTCGTTAAAATTTTTTGGACAATTCGTTCTATTACTTTCAAATATAACTGATTGCTGCCTTGTGTAATTTCTTTAGGTAAATCGAGTTCTTGGCAGGCCAATTTCACTTGCGTTTGCAAAAAATCTATAGAGGTAAAAGATAAAATTTCTGCGGCTGATAATGGTTTGTTTTTATAGGGCAAATATATTAACTCCAAAATTTTATGTGTGATTTGTCCAAATACAGCATTGTCTATTTCTTCCGAAATTTCTTCGGGTTCGCTTATGCCTTCTACATATTTTAAATAAAACTGTAACGGACATTTGATATATACTTTTAGTGCGGATGGTGAAAACTTGCGTTGCCTTAAATCAGCATTCATAGTTTCCGTTTTTTGTACTTTTATAGGTGTCCATTCAGACGAATTATCGGTAGAAATAGCAAAATCAAAAGCTGCTATTTTTTCGACTATCGTATTTTTTTTAGTACAGAGGTCGTGTTGTAACTGCCTTATAAATCGGCTCTTTTCGCCGGCATCATCTCCCGATTGATTATTGTATAACAGCGAAATATTTTTCGCCCGTTTTAATAAACGATAAAAATGGTACGCATTAATTCCATCAAATTGCTCATAAGTAGGCAGCTTAAAAACCTTGCGAAGATTATATGGAATAAAGGAATTTATTTTATTTGTGCCCGGTAGTTTATCATCATTCAAAGACAAAACATACAAGTTGTCGAAATCCAAAATACGAGTTTCTAAAAATCCCATTACCTGTATTGTGTTGTCTGTATTTGTATCGAACGGAATTTTTGCACCGCCAATAAATTGTTTTACTAAAAAAGGTAAAGCCTCTTTATTTACAATAGTTTCCGCGTTATAGGTTTCACGTTCCAATGTTTCTAACAACTCAGAAAATTGCTTCAATAGTTCCAGTAAACTGTCTTTCGTTGCCAAAAAATAAGCGTCTTTTATATGTAGTTCAGTAATTATAGCAATACAATTTTTTATTATTTCGTTAGCAGTTTCAGCTGTTTGCAGCAGCGATTCTGGAAAATAATCTTTCAATACATCAATCGGCATATACGGAACAAACAATGGAATTAATTTATCCAATTCTTTTTTGTTTGTAATTCTTTTTTTGAAATAGCTATGCGCTGAAACCGTTTGTATATCCTTGTGATAAAATAAAATTCCAGATTTGGAAATGCGGGCATTGCACATCAAATTTAATACGCCCATCATACATAAAAACAATTCACTTTGTGCGGTATTATAACCCATTGTAATATTTACATTAGCTGTGTTTACCGCATAAAGCAATGGGGTTAATAAATGTTCATTGCACAACACCACGGCAGTAGTAGCAGTAGCTTTACTATCGAGCTGCTGTGCCACCCATTGCGCTTGCCCTATCTCAGAGGATACGCCGATGATTTGTATATTTTTATCTAGTGCTAATAGATTTTCGTCTATCCAAAAGCTATTCGAACCAGAAAATTTTTGCTGATATTCTCTTAAAAAATTTCCGGCTTCGTGTAATTTATTTTGCATAAAATGTGCATCTACATCCCACCAAAAAAATGTGGTGTATTGCTGCTCTATAGTTTTAAAAATCTCCTCTTCACATACCGACAGTGCATTAAACCCACAAAACGAAATAACATCATAAGGTAATTGCAATGTTTTCTCTTTTAATTTGGCTAATACCTCCCGATAAGCCATACCTTCATAGGCAAAATGGTGCTGCTGCAAACGCTTTTGTAATAAAGTATAAGTATCCCCCAACAAGCTCCATGTTTTTATAAATTCTGTTTTATAAGTATTGTCTTTTGTAGAAGTAGAGGTAAGTATAAATCGTTCTATTTGTGTTTTTAATTCCTCAGAAATTTGTATGGTATCATCAATTTCTTTTTGCGCTTTTAAAACAGAAAACAACAACTTAGTATCCACCAAATATTTATCGCATTCATCAAAATCTTTTAAGATGAGTTTTCCCCAAGGAATAAATTTATCTAAGGGTTGCAGTGTGTGTGTAAGTTCTTGTTGTATGCGAAAGATTTCCAACAATAAAAACCAATCGTCTTTAATAATATAAGATGAATATAAAGCGATAAACTCTTGAATGGTGATAGTTTCCGGATACATAAAATCCTCGTTTGGAAACTTGTTCTTTAGAAAATTAGTAAAATGGAGTGCTGCTCTTTTTGTTGGGAAAATATAGCAGTGCTTGTAAAGATACGGCAAATTTTCTTTTGTAACAGCCTCAGCAATTTGTTCTAAAAATGGAATCATTTTACTAAGGTACAAAATCTCTCATTTGTAATGGATTATATAAATGAGTTCACTTTTCTTTCACAAAACTAACTCTAAAAATTTTCTGAATAGCACTTAAAAGACGTATTGGAAATAGATAAACCACACAACATTCAAGCCACGTTAACGGCGGAGTGAGCTGCTTGTTTTTATTTTGCAGCATCAAATTACACACAAATGAATTTAGTTAAACACACCACACTTTTACTCCTCTTTTTGTTACCATTTATTGGTTTCGCACAAACCGGAAAAATCTCCGGATTAATAATCGACAAAACCACTCAAGAAACCTTAATAGGTGTAAATGTGTCTGTAGTAAATACGGATTTTGGTACAATATCGGATATCGACGGCAAATACGAAATTTCAGATTTAGCTCCCGGTACTTACAACATCAGTTTTTCTTACATAGGATATACCGATAAAAAGGTGGCAAACGTGCAAGTAAAAGCAAACGAAACAACTACGCTGAACGTAAGTATGGAGGTTGCTTCTAATGAATTGGCAGAGGTACAAATAATAGATTTTAAAAAAACTAACTCCGAAACAGCCGTTTTATTAGAGATGAAAAATGCCAATCAGATTGCAAGCGGAATTTCATCACAACAAATAGGAAAAACAACTGACCGTGATGCCGCACAAGTAGTAAAGAGAATACCCGGTGTTTTAATCTCTGGAAATTTTATAAACATCCGAGGTTTAAACCAACGCTACAACAATGTATTGCTGCACAATGCCATCGCGCCAAGTGTAGAAACAGACGTTAAATCGTTTGCATTCGATATCATTCCAAGTTCGCAGTTAGACAGAATTATTATTTTAAAAAGCCCATCTGCCGATGTGCCCGGAGATTTTGCAGGGGGTATGGTGAAGATATATACCAAAAGTTTGCCAGATAGTAATTTCTATCAAATCAATTATTCTACTACTATCAGAACGGGTACAACTTTCAAACCTTTTTACCAACAAAAAACAGGAGCAGCAACGTATGTAGGTTTTGATAATTATAATCGCTTGCCGAAATCATTTCCCAACAATTTAAATGAAGTAAGCGGCGATGCTTTGCAAGAAGCAGGACGAAGTTTAAACAACAACTGGACAGCCAATAAACTTGCTGCTATTCCCGACCAAAGAATCGGATTTACCAAAGGAACAAGAATTCAAATTAAAAACGGCATAATCGGAAATATTACTGCTATTAATTATTCATTGACCAAACAAACCAATGTAGTAGAAAGAGCAGATTTTGAGGATTATAATTTTACGGAAAACAAACCCACTTACCGTTATAAATTTAAAGATATGCAATACAATCAAGCTGTAAAGATTGGTGTGTTGCACAATTGGGCATTTAAATTACCTAAGCTATTTTTAGAATTTAAAAACCTATTAAATATCAATGCTGCTACACAATATGTACACCGTACTGGTCAGGATTTTTCTAATGGCATCAATGCAGATAATGGTTCTTTTAACCAATTGTATAAGGGTATTTACAGTACACAAGTAACCGCAAAACAAGATATAAAAAATGATATTTCTTACATCGATTGGATGGTAGGTTACAACTATTCTTACCGCAACCAACCCGATTATAGAATTTATGTGCAAGATGTAGATACTGCTACCGGAAAGAAAAGTATCAGAATACAAACAGGATCAGCAACGCCTGAAGTATTAGGAAGATTTTTCTCTACGATGAAAGAAAATAATGCCTCTGCTTCAGCAGTATATACACACAAATTTGTTGCCCCAAAACACAATATAGTTTCTACTTTATCTTCCGGCGTTTTTACGGATTATAAAACCCGTGCTTTCCGCGCCAGAAATATGGGCTTTATCGTTTCTAATATTTCTATGTTTGATGTTTCTTTAAGAGACAAAACTATTCAAGAGTTATTTCAACCACAAAATATAAATAATACTACCGGTATAAAACTAGATGAACAAACCAACAAAAGCGACTCTTATACAGCAGAAAATATTCAAGCAGCCGCATTTACCCATTACGAATTTGCTTACCACAATAAATTGAGAATGGATATTGGCTTGCGATATGAATACAATCAGCAAAAATTAAATTCTTATACGTTTACAAATGATCCAATAAGTGTAAAAAAACCACAACACATCGTTCTTCCATCTGTAAATATTGGTTATAATATCACCCAAAAAATGATTATCCGAGCAGCGTATGGTATGAGCACCAATAGACCGGAGTTTAGAGAAATCGCCCCGTTTGGTTACTACGATTTTAACATCAGCTATGTAATAAAAGGAAATCCGAATTTAAAGAATTGTACTATACACAATGTCGATTTGAAATGGGAATATTATCCATCTGCCGGCGAGGTGATAAACGTGGCAGCATTTTACAAGCGTTTCAACAATCCTATAGAAATGTTCACCCGCGATTTGGGAAATAGAACATTCTCTTTTCAAAATGCTAAAAGAGCGGATGTGTATGGAGTAGAAGTAGAAATAAGAAAAAACTTTACCCGTGCTACTAACTTTTTAAAAGATTTTGGAATCGTTGCCAATGCAAGTTATATCTATAGCCGCGTTCGTTTAGATTCTGTACAAGCTATCGGACAATCCAACAATAGACCACTGCAAGGACAATCTCCGTATGTAGTAAATGCGGGAATTTTTTATAATAACAAGGACAAAGGAGTACAGTTCAACATTATGTACAATGTAATAGGAAAACGTATTATATATGTTGGTGCACAGCACTATCCAGATATCTATGAGTTGCCTCGTCATACTTTAGATTTCAATGCTTCCTATTTATTTAAAAAAGGTGTGGAGATTAGCTTCGGCGCACAGGATTTAATCAATCAAAAAGGCATATTGGTGCAAGATGGAAACGATGATGGAAAAATAGATAAAAAGAACGATCAAATTTTCCAACAATACAAACCGGGTACTCAATTCTCTTTCGGGGTAAAATATACATTCAAATAAAAACAAACACTATTTTTTATGAACAAAACAAAAATTTTAGCAGCCGTTGTAACAATTGTATCATTGTTCGCTGCAAGTTGTACCAAAAATGAAAAAACAAACACGCCTACAAATTCTGATAAAACAGTAAAAGTGGTGTCGGGAACATTAACAGGAAATGTTACCTGGTCTAAAGATACAATCTATAAATTATCTGGCTTTGTAAGAGTGGGCTCTGATGATGGAACTACAATAGATAATGCTGGCGGAAAAAAAGGCGTATTGAAAATTGAAGCTGGAACTTTAATCGTAGGCGAAAAATCTTCAAAAGGAACTTTAATCGTTCAACGAGGAAGCAAAATTATGGCTGAAGGAACAGCTACTGCTCCAATTATTTTTACCTCCGAAAAAGCGGAAGGCTCTAAAGCTGCCGGCGACTGGGGTGGTCTGGTTATTTGCGGATTGGCTCCCATCAACATCGCAGGCGGCCATGCTGAATTGGAAGGCGGTTACGGTGCTTATTTTGGTGGAAATACCCCTACAGATAATTCCGGTATTTTGAAATATGTACGGGTAGAATATGCAGGTATTCCTATCAATCCAAATCAAGAAATCAACTCCTTCACCTTCGGTGGCGTTGGCAACGGTACTACATTGAGCTATTTGCAAGCATCTTATGGTGGTGATGATTCTTTTGAATGGTTCGGAGGTACTGTAAACGCTGACCATTTAATTGCATACAGAGGCGTAGATGACGATTTCGATACCGATAACGGATATAGCGGTCACGTACAATTTGGATTAGGAATCAGAGATAAAAATATTGCTGACTTTGGCCCAAGTGGCGCATCTAACGGATTTGAATCTGATAATGATGCAAACTCTAGCATTAACGCTCCTTTTACTACGGTAGAATTTTCTAACATGACTATCGTTGGTCCTAAAAAAGATACGGCAACAGCTATTGCAACTCCATTTAAAAATGGTGCATTAATCAGAAGAAATTCTAAACATAAAATTTTTAACTCCGTAATTATTGGCTATCCAAATGCTATCAGTGTAGATGGAAATACAACCGTTGCGAACTCAATTGCTGGTGATATGCAAATTAGAAATACCGTAATCTCTGGTACTAACGGTACTAACGGAAATGGATACTTTGTATTAGGTGATGTAACTACGCCTTCTGCAACTACCACTTGGGTTACTGGTACTTGGGCTACTGCTAAAGATTGGTTCTTAGATGCAACTTTCGGAAACTCAATAGTACCACGTTGGGATGCGTTAGGAATTGATGGTTCAATCTTTGAAGCGGGTATTACACCAACACTTACCCTTGCTGGTTCTTCCCCATTATTGTCAGGTGCTAATTTCACCGGATTAAATAGCGCATTTGCTTCAGTAGCGTACAGAGGTGCATTTGGTACTACCGATTGGACAACAAGCTGGACAGAATGGAATCCACAAATCAAAAAATATTTAAAATAATAAAAAGCTATTCTTATCTGAGTGTGTGTAAAAATGGATAAGGATTTTCATCTGTGTGCCCCGAAGTTTACTTCGGGGTTTTTTATTTATTACCCTTTAAAATTGATATTTTCTTGTACAAAAATTACGCAGCATTTTCATCATTAATACAAACTCCTTTAACGGCGATACCAATACTTTGTACTACTTTTACATTGTAACAGGATTTTTTCTAAAGACAAACTTTCAGGTTTCCGATGTGTAATACATCGGTTTTTTTATGCGTTATTCTTTGTATTTTTGAAGTATAATAATTACTAATGAAAAAAATTGTTAGAGTACTCGCACTCCTTGCGGTTATAATATTTGTTGCAGTTTTTGCGCTACAAAAAAAATCAATTCCATTACAAGTATTAAAAGAAAAATATACCACACCTGCTTCTAAGTTTTTAGAGGTAGATGGAATGCAGGTACACTATAGAGTAGAAGGAGAAGGAACGCCAATAGTACTCATACACGGTACGGGTTCTTGCTTGCAAACTTGGGATGCCTGGACTGACTCGCTCCAAAAAAATAACTTCAAAGTGATTCGCTTAGATATGCCCGGATTTGGATTAACAGGGCCTAGAAAAGACAATGATTATTCAGTAAAGACCTACATAAATTTTTTAGATACTTTCCTTCACCGAATACATATTGATACATTTGCAATAGCAGGAAATTCATTAGGCGGCGAAATTGCGTGGAGGTATGCTCTGGAACATCCCTCCAAAGTATCAAAATTAATATTGATAGACCCTGCCGGATTTTATTCCAAAGAACACCGCAATGAAGCTATCGTTTTTAAATTGGCAAAAATAAAATGGATAGCAAACTTGATGAGCAAGGCCGATACAAAAATTATTGTAAACCAAACCTTGAAAGATGTATATGAAGAGGATACTAAAATAACCGCTAAACAACAACAACTATATTACGATATGTCGATGCGAGAAGGTAATAGAGAAAGCTTTTCAGCACGTGTACAGCAAGTAGGAAAAGAACCACAGTTAGATATTAGTAAAATTACGACACCTACTTTAATACAATGGGGAAAGGAAGATAAACTAATAGATATTTCAATGTTGGATAATTTTAAGAAAATCCCAAACAATGAAGTAGTAATATATGAAAACTGTGGGCACTCTCCGCAAGAAGAAATTCCAGCCCGCTCAGTATCTGATGCAATAAAATTTCTGAAAAATAAATAATTTGGTACAAGAATTGCCTATTACAATAAAATACATTTTATGAAAAAAATTATTCCCTCTTTTTTGTTTTTTTTGATTGCTATAATGACTGTAAATACTCAGGCACAAAACTATACCACAAACAACCTTAGCCCTGAATTAAATGCTATTGTAAGCAATGTACAGAAAGAGTGTGCACTTAATACCGACCAGCAATCTAAATTTAAAAATGACTATGTTTTGTTCTTAAATGAAAATGCTAAACCCAATGCAAACACGAATGCCTTATTTGCCTTATTAGGATTAAAAATTAGAGGCTATTTGAGTGAAGCACAATTTGGCAAAATAACACAAATGGTAAAAGACGGAAAGCTTAATCCTTCCGGAAATAAAAACGACTTAACTAAGCAAACCCCTGCAACTTCTGCTCCATCAACAACCTTAACGTCGTCAACAGGCTCAGTGTCGCCGACACCTAAACCAATAACCACACCTAAACCAATAACTACAGCCTCTAATGTAACAGCATTGTTTCAGCAGTTAGAGTCGTACATGAAAATTTCACCAGATAAAGCCGCACAAATTGTACCTATATTAAAAGACTATGATACTCAATTAACCAAAATAAAATCAGAAAACACAGGAAATCCCGCAAAAGAAAAGCAACTTACAGATGCCTTAAACGGACAGGTAGTACCAAAATTAAAAATGCACATGACCGACCAACAATTAGCCACTTTGGTAGTAGCATTGGGCATGCAAGAAAACATCATTAACGGAAAAAATTTATCAGCAGAGCAAAAAACATTTTTATCCAAAATAAGAAACCAATACGGACTAAACGATGCGCAAACCATGTCAGTAATATTGGTATTAGTACAAGGAAAAATACGTGGCGATGCCATAGGATTAATAGCAAAAAGTAACCCACAACAAGCCGGACAAGAATTCATTACATTATTACAAGATTTAGACGGTCAATTAAAAACAGCCTTAACCAATGACCAATACACCAAAGTACGCTCCGATATAGAGCAAATGATAAAAGGCGGAAAACTATAATTTTTTCTCATATCCTCGGATAATTTCTGCCACCTTTTGTGCTGAAAGATCCCAGCTAAAATACTGCGCACGCAATTTACCATTTTCGATAAGTTGCGTGCACAATTTTGTATCTGTTACAATTTTATACATCGCATCAGCAATCTCCTCCTTGTTCTCTGGATGGATGTACAATGCAGCGTTCCCGGCTACTTCCGGTATTGCCGATACTTGCGATGCAATAACAGGAATACCTAAGTGCATCGCCTCAACGACAGGAATTCCAAATCCCTCAAACCAACTCGGATAAACCATCGCTTCGGCTTGCTGCATCCATTGCAACATTTGTTCTCGTGCACAATGTTCTTTCCAAATTACCTCATTTTTAAATTTCATTTGTGCATAAAATATTTCCACCTCCTCAAGCATCCAAGCCTTTCTGCCCACAATTACCAATTGGTGTGGCAGTGCATATTTTTGTTTAAAGGTTTCAAATGCTTTTAGCAATCCCAATATATTTTTTCGGGGATGCACCGCCCCAACAAATATAAAATAAGGCACTTGCGTTTTGTTTGCCGCAGCTATCGGGTCTATCGGACTAAAACCATTATATACTACTTCAATTTTAGCAGCATTTATTTTATATCGGTCAATAATATCTTGTTTGGTAAATGCAGAAACGGATAAAATTTTAGCAGCTTTTTGGCAATATTTAGGGGTAAAATATTGATAATATTTATGCACTAAAAACGGAGTATGCTCGGGGTAATGCTCAAAGCCTAAATCGTGGATAGTAAGAATTTGAGGAACAGAAGTACGCAAAGTAGCAAATCCATCCGGAGAAATAAAAACATCGGCAGCTATATTACGAAGTACCTTTGGAATGGAATGCTCAAACCACCAATACCACAAAAACGGATGCCGTGCAGGCGGATTTATGCGAATAGGTATTACATTATCAGTAAATACAAATTCCGAAGCATATTGCCTATCGAACAAAAAATAAAATTGATGCTCCGGCATTAGCTGCACCACCCGTTTGAAAATTTCTTGCGTATATACCCCGATCCCCTCTAATTTTCCGGGTATCAAAAAGCGAGTATTTACAGCAATTTTCATAGAATATAAAGGAAAAAAAGCATCCCTAACTTTCAACATTTAAGGTCACTTATTCACAGACTGTCGAAAGATAAGATTTTCAAGGCATTTTATATTAAATTGAATTACTTAACTTTGGAAAAATTATATAGCATGAGATTTGTTGTTTCCTCTTCCCAACTGTTAAAAAACCTGCAAAAAATTGGCGGGGTTATCAGCACCAATACCGTATTACCTATTTTGGAAGATTTCTTATTTGATATCGATAAAAATAATCTATCCATTACCGCTACCGATTTAGATACCACCATGTCGGTATCAATGGAAGTAGAGTCAAAAGAAGTTTTTAAAATTGCCATTCCTGCAAGAATATTGTTAGATAGTTTAAAAGCATTGGCAGAGCAGCCTATTACTATTGCTGTAGATGAAACGACCAACGGAATAGAAATAACTACCGATAATGGTAAATATAAATTGAGTGGTGAAAACAGTGCTGATTTTCCTAAAGAACCAACGGCTGAAGATGTAGAAGAAGTGAAATTAGCCGCTTCTATATTGAATAAAGGAGTTTCAAAAACTTTATTTGCTGCAAGCAATGATGAATTGCGTCCAGCAATGACAGGTGTATTTTTTCAGTTGGATGAAAATGGAATTACCTTTGTGGCAACTGATGCACATAAATTAGTAAAATTCAATCGCAAAGATGTAACTGGAGGAAATGCTTCTTTCATTATTCCTAAAAAAGCATTGAATGTTTTAAAAGCTGTAGTACCCAACAATGATACCGAAGTTTCTGTGCAATTCAATAAATCTAATGCATTTTTTACCTTCGATAATATCCAATTAATTTGCAGACTGATAAATGCAAAATATCCAGATTATAATGCGGTAATTCCAAAAGAAAACCCAAATTTATTAACGGTACAAAAAGATGATTTCTTTTCTTCTTTGCGTAGAACAGCTATTTTCTCTAATAAAACTACCCACCAAGTAGTATTGAAAATGGGTGGCTCTGAACTTACAGTTTCTGCACAAGATTTAGATTTCTCTAATGAAGCATCAGAAAAATTAGTTTGTGAGTACCAAGGAAGTCCTATGGAAATTGGCTTCAACGCAAAATTCTTATTGGAAATGTTAGGTGCTTTAGACTATAGCGATATCAATATTGAATTATCAACACCAAATAGAGCAGGCATTATACGCCCGGTAGAGAAAGATGAAAATGAAGACTTGTTGATGTTGGTAATGCCGGTGATGTTGAATAATTAATAGCAAGCAAGTACAATACAAACACCAACCAAACTTACTTTAATCCACTGCTTCGGCAGTGGATTTTTTTTAAAGAGAAATAAAAATACTGGACGTAATGGACAAAAATGGGTCTTTTTTTTAGACGATTGTTTCAAGTGGACAAAAATGGGTCTGTTTGTTTTTCACTATTTATACTTTCTTTCCCAGCAGAGTTTTTTGAAAAGGACGCTGCGTAAGGGTTACTTACTAAAATTTAAAAACGCAGCGTCCACTGTGTGAGATTCTGCTGAGAAACAAAAACTATATGCCTAATTCTGCAATCCTAAAGCATTAAATTTTTAAATGTTGATAATAAAGATTTATTCAAAAATAACAGTTTTATTGTCATATACTATCACACGGTCTTCAAAAACCAGTTGTAATGCTTTTGCTAATACAGTGGTTTCTATTTCTTTACCTACATTTACCATATCCTTAACCGTATGATTGTGGCTCACAGATGCTACTTGTTGGGCTATTATAGGTCCTTCATCCAAATCATTTGTAACAAAATGAGCAGTAGCGCCAATCAGTTTCACTCCTCTGTCAAATGCCTGCTGGTAAGGCTTGGCACCAATAAAGGCAGGTAAAAAAGAATGATGAATATTGATAATGCTGTTTAAATATTTATCAATAAAGACAGGAGATAAAATTCGCATAAACTTAGCTAAAATAATGTAGTTTGGCTGATAGATATCCAATATATCTTGAATTTCTTTTTCGGCGATTTCCTTGGTTCTGTTTTCATATGAAACAGGATAAAAAGGCACTTGAAACTGAGAACAAAGCTGCTGAAGTTGAATGTGATTACCGATAACTGCTTCTATTGAAGCACCAAGTGTATTAAAACGGTTGCGTAATAAAAGATCTCCCAAACAATGATATTCTTTACTTACTAATAGTACAACCTTTTTTTGTGGCAATGGATTAATTTTAATAATGGCATCTTGCGGAAGTAATTCTTGTAGCCGAGCGTTTATAGCATTTATATCTATAGGATGATTGTCGGTTACTACTCTTAAAAAAAATCGCTTTTTATCTTTATCTACATGTTCGCGCAATGACACAATATTACAATGGGCGTTGCTTAAGGTTTGAGATACTGCGGCGACCAAGCCAATGCTATCCGTACTTTGAATCAAAAGAATCATCTTTATAAATAATATACTATTTTAATTATGGAATAAAATAAATTGCTTATACATCAATTGAAATGCAACGTTTCGTGTTGATTATTTATTGATAATAATCCGAGTTGGCGTAGGGCCAGAAATTCCTTCTTTTTCAAAAGCTTTCTTTACTGCTTCCGTACAGCCAAAATACACTTCCCAATAATCCGCTTGGATAGCGTATGGCCGCATTACTAGCGTCGTCATTCCATTTGCAACTTCTAAAACATGCACCGAAGCCGCAGGTGTTTTTAGCACTTTTGGATGACTGCTAATAGCATCTAATGCTACAAGTTTAGCTTTTTCTAAGTCTGCATCATTTGCAATAGCTGTTTTTAAATCCACTCTCAAATTTCCATGAGCGGTATAGTTTGTAATTGTGTTGGTAGATAAAGCACCATTTGGCAAAAAAACAGTCTTATTTTCTGAGGTTAAAACAGTTGTGCTAAAAACACCCTGCTCC
>CAZXRF010000064.1:0-13612 GCA_964642875.1 uncultured Chitinophagales bacterium
GTCAAAGAATAGAAGTGAACGACACGATAAGACCAATGTTTACTGGTGACTTACCACAAGACATCACGGTGTGTGGAAATGTACCTGAACCACCAGCACTTATAGCAACAGATAATTGTGGCACTGCAGAGGTATCTTTTGTAGAAGTTATAGATAGTGTATTAAATGCACCTTATATAACTTATACACGTGTTTGGGTTGCTTTGGATGCTTGCCAAAATATTTCTAATCACCAACAAACTATTTTGAAAAGTCCTACTATAATCAATTCGATTACAGCAGATGTATGCGAGGGTAAATCTATCGAAATTGGAGAAGGTAGTTATAGCGAAACAGGCACTTATGTGGTTACATTACAAGCTCAAAATGGGTGTGATAGCATCATTACCTTACATTTAACCAAACATCTTGCAAAAAGAACTACTATTGATACCCTAATTTGTGATGGAGAGAGAATAGTAATCGGAGAACATGTCTATACAACATCTGTTTCAAATGAACAAATTGTACTTCCTGCTTCTGATGTGTGTGATAGTATAGTAACTTTAAATTTGAGAGTAATAATTTGTGATACAATACCTATTGGAATAGATACGATTGTTTATGATTCAATACCTGTTTTAACAACTGATACAATATGTAATCTTTCATTACCTCCAAGCGAGGAAATTGTTTTTACATTGTGTAATGGTGATTCAACACATGGCACATTGCCACATGGTACTTGGACGCTAAATACTCAAACACATTGTTTAGAATATTCAGCAGGTTCATATACTGGAAATGATACAATTTGTATAAGTGCATGTGATCCTTCAACAAGACAATGCAACACAACAACGATAGTGATTACAGTAACAGGAGTTCCTCCGTTAGCAAGTGATGATTGTGTACAAGAAATTCAACATAATTCAGAAATTTCTATAAATGTTTTGGAAAATGATGTAGACCCAGATCATGATAGGTTGTACATTTCTGCTATTATCACACAACCAAAATATGGTATTGCATCAATTGTAGGTGGCGAAGGACAGAGCCAAATTTTATATACACCAAACAGAAACTTTTGCGGTAGAGATACTTTGTATTATGAAGTATGTGATGGAGAGGATGGCTGTGATACTGCCATGGTGTGTTTGCATGTAAATTGTGAATGTATATTTCCTCAAGTTATTACACCAAACAATGACGGCTTTAATGATAACTTAGTCTTCCCGTGCTTAAGTAGAACAGCTGATGTGAAGTTGTTGGTATGGCATCGTTGGGGATTAATTGTTTACGAAGATGACAATTATAAAAATGATTGGCAAGGTACATTTAAAGGTGGAATATTGCCAGCCGGTACATATTGGTATAGTATAGATTATGATGAACCAGAAACCGGAAAGCGTATCCATGAAGTCAATTACTTTATGATTATTAATTAATTCTATATCCCATCAAATTTCAGCACATGAAAAGATATATCATAGCATTGTTGTTTATTACAACAATATCCAGCAGAGCTAAAGCTCAACAAGAACCATATAGCACAATGTTTGCCTTTAATAAATTACCTGTAAATCCTGGATATACAGGTGGAAAAGATGTGCTAAGTGTAAGAGCACTTTACCGACATCAGTGGGTGAATTTGCCTGGAAACCCGCAAACCATAAATATCAACATTCATAGCCCATTGAAGATAGATAGATTAGCATTGGGAGGATCAATCATAAATGACCGTTTGGGTGCTACCAATATGACATACTTAAATGCTTCTTTTGCTTACAGATTACCATTCAAAAACGATACTAAATTAAGTTTTGGATTAAGTGCGGGGATGATGATATTTAATTCAAAACTCACACAACTAGATGCTGTAGATGCTGGCGACCCACTATTGTCCCAAAATCTAAAAGGTGTACGACCAAACATAGGCATGGGAATTTATTATTATGGTACAAAATTTTACGTTGGCATTGCTATTCCAAATGCAGTACCAGTAGGTTTGTTTGATAAGAAAATGAAAGATTATATATCAGGAAATGCACGATTACAGCAAATGACGAGTTTATTGTTTATGGGTGGCTATACTTTTGAAATTGGGAAAAAGAAAAATTTTTGGATACAACCACAAGTATTACTAAAATATATGCCTAATTCAAAGTATAAAATTCCTTTAGAAGTTGATGCAAACATGACGTTTACATTCTATAAAATAATAGGTGTCGGATTAACCTATAGAACCGGAATTGCTGATCCATACCAAAATCGAGAAAGTGTAGATGTAATGATGATAGGCTATTTACCTAAAGGTCTTACAGTCGGATATTCATACGATCAAACTATATCGAAAATAAAGGCATACAATAAAGGAACGCATGAAATAATGTTAGGTTACGACGTTAGTATAAGAAAAAAAGGAATACGCACGCCTCGATATTTTTAATGTATGTATAAATAAAAAATACTATAATCCTAAAAAAAGCCAAATGAAAAAGATAATTCTTCCCATTCTATTGTGCATGTACTCCATAGTATTTGGACAAATTGTTCCGGCTGCTTACCAACAAGCCAGAGATTTATATAATAGATTGGCATACAGCGAAGCTATACCTTTACTCTTAAAAGAATGCACCGGAAAATATAATAAATTCCTCGATGCAGATATTATGCTGGCAGATTGTTACAGAAAAACAGGACAGTATAAGTTAGCAGAAGGTGAATATGCAATCGTTTGTCAAGATAAACGATTAAAAGATAATCGACAAAAATTATACTATGCACAAGTATTGCAAACCAATCAAAAATATGATTTGGCAGCACAATGGTATAAAAAATATTTAGAAACTTACCCCAATGACCGTTTGGCGCAAAACCAATTAAAAGCATCTGAGGATATCCAAAAGTATATTTCTGATAAAAAGCTTAGTATCATTAATCTACCGTTTAATACCGATGGCTACGATTTTGGCTCAGCAATTTCCGGCAATACTTTGTATTATACCTCTACTGGTGGTAAAGAAAAAAACTTGAAAGCTCGTGAAACAAACGCTTGGACAGGTGAGCGGTTTATGAATTTATATGCTGTGAATATTATCCAAAGTGACACCGCCACCGACGCATTTTCCCCTGCATCGGTATTGTCTAATGGAGTAAATACAAAATACAATGAAGGGCCGATGTGTTTTACAAAAGACGGTACAAAAGTATTTTTCACTAGAAATCAATATAATCCTGAAGAAAAAGCAAAAATGGCTTATAGCAAAGAAAAAGAAGCTAATTTAAGTATTTATGAGGCTACGATAGAAAACGGAAATTGGACAAAAATTAAAGAACTCCCTTTTAACAGCAAACAATTTAGTTGCGGACATCCAGCATTAGACGAAACAAATTCAGTGCTTTACTTTTCATCAACTATGCCCGGTGGGTTTGGTGCATCCGACCTTTGGAAAGTAAAATTTAATGGAGACAAATGGGAAAAACCTATAAACTTAGGTGCAGTTATTAACACAGAGGGAGAGGAGATGTTTCCTTCTTTTGGCCCTGATGGCACATTTTATTTTGCTTCCGATGGATTAGGTGGATTGGGTGGCCTAGATATTTATTCTGCACTCCTAAATAAAAATGATATTCAAGAAATAAAAAACCTTCAATCGCCCATAAATTCCAGTTATGATGATTTTGCTTATCTTATTAATAATGATGGAAGTGTAGGCTTTTTTTCAAGTAATAGGCAAGGAGGAAAAGGAGAAGATGATATTTATCGTTTTTCAAATATTCAATTCAAATTAGAAATTCATGTAGTTCATAAATTTACTAAAACACCAATTGCTAATGCAGCAGTGAGTATATCAACTCAAGGAAAAGAAAAAGCAATCTTGAAAACTGATGAAAATGGGGTGTCCGTTACGCCTGTAAATGCTGGTATCGAATATCAATTAGATGCTGATATGCAAGGTTTTATGCCGGCATCTCTAAAGAAAACAATTGTAAATAATGAAAAGCAACCGTTACAAAAAATTACAATAGAATTGCAACCAATGGTGATGCAAGTAACAGTAATAAATGCCATAACAAAAACTCCGATTGCAAATGCAGCAGTAACTTGTAATAGTCCATGTCAAAAATCATTACGCTCTAATTTTGCCAATGAAAATGGGGTGATAAATTATAGTGTAATGGATAAATGTACTTACAATGTTTTCGCATCTGCCAAGAGTTATCTGCCAGCAGCACCCAAAGAAATTACTGTTTCTCTAATTGATACTACCTATTTAGTTATCGAATTAACACAAATTACAGAAAATGCTATTACTTTAAACAATATATATTATGACTTTAATAAATGGGATATTCGCCCCGAAGCAATTCCGGATTTAAAAATGCTTTTAACTTTTATGAATAATAATCCTGAGGCAATTGTAGAACTAAGCTCGCATACAGATGCCCGAGGCGATGATGCTTATAATAAGAAATTGTCACAAAAACGAGCGCAATCTGCCGTAGATTGGTTGGTAATGAATGGCATAAATTTAGATAAAATTAAACCCGTTGGTTATGGCGAATCCCAGCCGGTAAATAAGTGTACCAATAATGTAAAATGCACAGAAGAGGAGCATCAGCGAAATAGAAGAACAGAGTTTAAAGTGCTGAATGCCGGTGAAATTATCAACTCCAAAACTAAAGAAAAAATTGATGTAGATCCTTGTAAAAATTGTTTATTTTGAGAAAACGTATGTGTGTTTAAAAGAAGAAGTCCCGACTTATGGTCGGGACTTCTTCTTTTTATTTGGTGAAATTTATTTCACTTGATTTACGATTGCCTCAAATGCTTTTGGGTCGTTTAAGGCTAAATCAGCTAATGCTTTACGGTTGATTTCGATACCTGCAGTGGCTAATTTGTTAATGAAAACAGAATAAGATAATCCATAAGGGCGAACTGCTGCATTGATACGCACAATCCACATACTTCTGTAATCTCTTTTCTTTAATTTTCTGCCTACGAAAGCGTAAGTTAACCCTTTCTCTACGGCATTTTTGGTTACGGTCCAAACATTTTTACGACGGCCGAAATAACCTTTCGCAAGTTTGTACACCTTTTTTTTACGAGCTTTTGCTGCTACTGAATTGACTGAACGTGGCATAACTTTTTATTTTTAAATGTGATAAATACGACCATCGGCGATGCCTTGCCTTATGTCTGTTTTATTTGTGTAAGATATAAAAACTTATTATATCTTAGTTCATGCATAATAACGACTTGATATTGCCTTCGTCACATTTACGAACGATAGCCGAACCTGTCAAGTTACGTTTTTGTTTCGTCGTTTTTTTAGTTAAAATATGACGTTTATAAGCTTGTCCACTTTGGATTTTTCCACTTCCAGTTACTTTAAAACGTTTTTTAGCACTGGAGTTTGTTTTCATTTTAGGCATAAAGATGCAATTTATAGATTTTAATACTTGAAAATAGGGTGCAAATTTACAAAACTATTAGCGAATTAGCTAATTCAATCTTGTAAAAAAATGCTTTTTTTGTTAAATAATTGTGTCTTGGATTTATCCTTTTTTCTTAGGCGCTATGTAGGCAATCATCTTCTTGCCTTCCAAATTAGGCATAGCCTCTAAAGCTCCAAATTCTTTTAAGGAATCGGCAAATTGTAATAACACTAACTCACCTCTATCTTTAAATTGTATGGCACGACCTTTAAACTGTACATATATTTTCACTTTTGAGCCTTCTTGCAAAAATTTCTGTGCATGTTTTTGTTTGAAATCCAAATCGTGATCATCGGTGTTTGGCGTAAAACGAATTTCTTTAACTTCCGTTTTTTTCTGTTTCGCCTTTATTTCTTTGTCTTTCTTCTTCTTGTCATACAAGAATTTGTTGTAGTCCACCAATCGGCAAACCGGCGGTACAGCTTTCGGAGAAATTTCCACCAAATCTACTTCCTGTTCTTTGGCTAATCGAAGTGCTTCTTCAATCGGATACACGCCGGGCTCAATGTCTTCGCCTACTAATCGTACTTCTGGTACGCGTATATCTCTGTTTAGTCTGTGTTCCGTTTCCTTTTTCTTCGGAATAAATGGTCGTCGTCTAGGTATCAATCTTTTTTATTTAATGTAATAATGTATTAATGAAACAATGTAGCAATGTATTTAGTAATTCTATTATTAAATTACTTCATAGTTTAATTATTCAATTCTTCCTGCAAAAGTACGGCAAAGTCTTCAATAGTAAAAGCACCAATATCACCTTTTCCATGTTTTCTTACAGAAATTTGCTTGTTTTCGACCTCTTTTTCACCAATTACGCACATGTATGGTATTTTCATCATCTCGGCATCTCGAATTTTCTTACCTATTTTTTCAGCACGTTCGTCTAATTTTATTCTAAATCCTTTTGCTTTTAAATCGGCTACTATCGTTTTGGCATAGTCTAAAAATTTATCGCTAATAGGTAATATGGCAATTTGTTTCGGTGCTAACCATAATGGGAAATTTCCGGCATAATGTTCTAATAAAAATCCGATAAATCGCTCATGCGTACTTAATGGCGCACGATGAATGATAATTGGAAATTCCTCTTGGTTATCTTTGTTTACATATTTTAAATTGAAGCGTTTTCCTTGTGCAAAGTCCACCTGGTTCGTTGCCAACGTAAATTCTCGTCCGATAACGGAATATATTTGAATGTCAATTTTAGGGCCATAAAAAGCAGCTTCATCTTGCACCTCATCGAATGGAATTCCTGAACTTATTAATACATCGCGTACCATTTTTTCGGTTTCTATCCAAAGTTCAGGTTCATCTATATATTTTTGTCCCAATTTTGAAGGATCGTGTTTACTCAAACGCATTTTGTATTTTTCAATTCCAAAAATTTTGAAATATTTTAAATACATCGCATTTACTGCTCTAAATTCTTCTTCAAATTGCTCTTTGGTACAATAAATATGTGCATCATTCATTTGTAAAGAACGAACACGCATTAAACCAAATAAACTTCCAGAATCTTCATAGCGGTAGCAAGTGCCATACTCTGCCAGTCGGATAGGTAAGTCTTTATAGGATTTTGGAATGGCTCCGAATATTTTATGATGATGCGGGCAATTCATCGCTTTTAGATAATATTTTACATTATCCAACTCCATTGGCGGAAACATACTTTCAGAATAATAGGGTAAGTGTCCGCTGCGCAAATATAAAGCCTCTTTGGCGATATGTGGTGTGCGTACTCGGAAGTAGCCAGCTTCCTCTTCTGTTTTCTTGGCGAGCTCTTCAATCTTTTCGATTAAAAAACCACCATTGGGCAACCATAAAGGTAATCCTGGGCCAACTTCTTCATCAAATGTATATATTTCTAATTGCTGTCCTAATTTTCGGTGGTCGCGCTTTTCCGCTTCTTCCAGCATTTTCAGATAATCATCGAGTTCTTGCTGGTTGGGAAATGTAATGCCATAAATACGTGTGAGTTGTTTACGTTTTTCATCGCCTCGCCAATATGCACCGGCAAGTTTCATGAGTTTTACTGCTTTCACATGCCCAGTATTGGGGATATGTGGCCCGCGACATAAATCGGTAAAATTTCCTTGTGTATAAAAAGTGATGTCGCCATCATTTAAACTTTCTAACAACTCCAATTTATATTCATCGCCTTTTTCTTCAAAATATTTTATGGCATCGGCTTTAGAAATTGATTGGCGTTTGTATTCATTTTTTTGCGCCGCTAATTCTTTCATCTTCTTTTCTATCTTTTCTAAATCGGCTAATGTGAAATTTTTGTCGCCGGTGTCGATGTCGTAGTAGAAGCCATGTTCTATAGGTGGTCCGATACCAAATTTTACACCAGAATATAAAGATTCAATCGCCTCCGCCATAAGATGTGCAGAAGAATGCCAAAAGCTAGATTTTCCGTTATCGTCATTCCACGTGAGTAATTTTACCGTAGCATCTGTTGTTATTGGGCGGGTGGCATCCCACACTTCACCGTTTATTTCAGCACCTAATACTTTTTTTGCCAAACTATTGCTGAGTTGACTGGCAATTTCTAGTGCAGTAATTCCACTGTTGAATTCTTTTACTGCGCCATCCGGAAAGGTAATCTTGATATTCATAATATTAAGTACGAAAATAAGGAGTTTCTGTTAAACCTACAATTTAAGTTTATGTTGTTTAATATGTAAGTAAAATAAAAGACAGCCTCTATAGAGGCTGTCTTTTATTTATTTGTGAAAAAAGGGATTATGGTTTTTGATTATCAAACATAACATCTCCCATTGTGCCAATGCGAGCGTTTATACTTCCACTCTGTGTGGTATCTTTTGTACCGGTAATTGAAATGGTATAGGTGGAATCTAACCCTAAATTGGAAATTTGTTTTTGTGGGATATCCCAGTTTAAATCTGAAGAACGTGTAGTTCCATCAGGATTTATAACTTTAATTTTCCAACTGGTATTTTTACCATCTTTCCATTCTAAAGTTACAGAACCAGTGGTACTTGTTTTACTACCCGAAATAGATGTGAATTTGAATAAGTTAATAGATTGTAAGCTTTCTTTTTTGCATCCAAAAATAAATAGTGTTAAGGTAAGTGAGATTAATGCAATTTTTGTTTTCATGATAATTTTGTTTTGATGATAAATATACAATTATTTTATGCTGATCTCACGTATTCATTTACTGTTGCCTTTAACAGTACCATTGCCTTTAACAGTACCGTCCCAACCTTTTCTTAATTCATCTTGTTCATTACCATTTGGAGCAGTAGTCGTATCGTTCGGATGGGTATTTAATCTATTATCTTTATTGCTTCTGCAAGTATTAAAATCTTGCGCTTGGTTAGGTTGCGGAGCAGTTGGTGTTGTACTTAAATCTATTGCCTTATTTTTTGGTGCTTCTTCCATTCTTTTTATGCCGGCTTCATTGATGCCTTTACTATTTCCTTTAACAGAACCATCCCAACCTTTTCTTAATTCGTTTTGTTCTTCAACTACTTTTATGCCGGCTTCTTGTATTCCTTTACTGTTGCCTTTAACAGTACCATTGCCTTTAACAGTACCGTCCCAACCTTTTCTTAATTCATCTTGTTCATTACCATTTGGAGCAGTAGTCGTATCGTTCGGATGGGTATTTAATCTATTATCTTTATTGCTTCTGCAAGTATTAAAATCTTGCGCTTGGTTAGGTTGCGGAGCAGTTGGTGTTGTACTTAAATCTATCGCCTTATTTTTTGGTGCTTCTTCCATTCTTTTTATGCCGGCTTCTTGTATTCCTTTACTGTTGCCTTTAACAGTACCATTGCCTTTAACAGTACCGTCCCAACCTTTTCTTAATTCATCTTGTTCATTACCATTTGGAGCAGTAGTCGTATCGTTCGGATGGGTATTTAATCTATTATCTTTATTGCTTCTGCAAGTATTAAAATCTTGCGCTTGGTTAGGTTGCGGAGCAGTTGGTGTTGTACTTAAATCTATCGCCTTATTTTTTGGTGCTTCTTCCATTCTTTTTATGCCGGCTTCTTGTATTCCTTTACCAAGTGGTATGCTAACACCAAATTTGATACCATACGAATTGAATTTTTTTGTAGTTTCTTTATTTTGATAATTACCACTTATGATTTGATCAATTGAGTAGGTGCCATCTTTTAATGGTTCTCCGTTGGGTTTAAAGGTAGAAGTATTCGTAGTTCCGCTATTTACAAATAAATAGCTACCTTCTACGTATATACTCGCTTTTTTAAATGCATATTCTAAGCGTAATTTCGGACTTACTACTAAACCTTTTATATCTTTTACCTCTTGAGTATAAATATCTTTTTGTTGTTCTTTTCCATTAAAAGAACTTTTTTGCGTTAGCGTGTATGTATTTCCTTTCAACTTTGCATACCCAAGGTTTAAAATAGGCGTGATGCTGAAGTTATGAATTGTAAAACAAGCTTGTATTCCAGCTTCAGGCAATGCAGTAAACTTCCATTTGGGTTGCCCAACTTGTTTTTCTAAAATTGGAATGTCGCTTTGCCCACTAATATTAATTACCGCAGGTTCTTGGTTACTGTATGGTGTTTTATTACTGTGTGCTTGCATGCCAATTCCTACATTTAAGCCAAATGTTGCTTTAAAAGTTGGTGTAGTTTTTATTCTCCATAATGGGAAATAAGCATTGATAGACGCAGAGACACCATTGCCAAGCATACTATTATTTGACATAGCTCCGCCTAAAAGAGAAGCTCCTGCATCGATGGATAAAACTGAAATAACTTGCTTGTTTTTGGGCATAGCGTTTAATGTTGCTTGTGCAACTAATTGAAAAGATATAGATACCATCAATAATGCACTAAGCAAAAATTTCATTGCTATTGTTGTAAGTGTTTTCATAAAACTCCTATTTAAATGATAGTGTAAATTTGAATGAATGCGACTGTATAATAAATTACAATTTTCTACTTTTAGTCTGAAATTTTTAGGTGTTTTTGCACTTTATTTATTTGATTTTAGTATTTAAACAATAGAATGTCAATGGCTTATACTTATCTGTAAAAAAGTTATTTAGTCTAATAAATAGATGTTTTTTTTGTGATTACTATTGTTTACTTTTAATCCAATTCGTAGCTGATTTTTAACGGTATGTATAAATCTAAATATTTTGAAATACTTATGACGTTGACAAAGAAACAGCTTGTTGATGTTGAACGGTATTTTATAGACCAATCAGATAAATTATCTGTGGAATTGTTTCATTATGTGTCTAAATTTCTAAATAAAAAGATTAACGAAGAAAAGTTGAGTAGAGAAAATGTAATAAAAAAAGTCTTTAAAAATAATATCGACGAAAAAAAATTACAAAAACTTTTAAATGAAGGAGTTAAGGCTTGTGAATGGATTATCGTTCAAACGGCAACAAGACAAGATAATGCGCAACAATATTATATTCTTGCCAATCATTATCAGAAAAATGCATTAGACAAATATTTTAAACAACAGGTACAATTATTGCACGAGGAATCAAGTAGCACTAAGGAGAGCAGTAGTAAATATTATATGCTGCATCGAATGGAGCATTTAACTATTCAACATGAATTGAATTATAATCAACGATATAGCAATTATGCAAAACTACAAGAATATTTACAAACCTTTTTTGATATTGAAAATCAAAAATTGAGATGTTTAGCTCAAATTAATTTACATAATACCTTAGAAAATGCTCAAATTGAAAATGCTCTTCAAAGAATTTATAAAGACTTATTCCAATTTATTTCTCTAGATGAAAAGGGTGATTATAAGCAGCTTTGGGATTTTTTTATCACCAATTCTACTTTGATTTCTGAAGATGAATTAAAAACCATTGGTGTTATTTTTGTCAATATTTGTATTCAACAAATCAATACCAATCATTCAGAATTTTATGAACATTTATTGAATGCTTATATTTTTCTATTAGATAAAAATTTGGCCTTTGAAATGAATGGAAGTTTATTACCTGCATTTTATAAGAATGTTGTAACAATTAGCTTGCGGCTCAATAAAATTGAATACGCAGCACAATTTGCTGAACAATATAAAAATTACCTACCAAATGAAAATAAAGATGATGTATATGCTTATAATGTTGCACATATTTATTTTTATCAACGAAAATTTGATGATGTTCTTACTTTATTAGCTCAATCAAAATTTATAGATGTGTTTTATAAACTCAGTAGTCGTGTTTTGCAGATTAAAACATTTGCGGAATTGACATTAGAATCAGATAACTACATGAATATTTTAGATAGTAGTTTAAATGCTTTTAAAAAATACATTTATACCAATAAAGAAATCAGCGAACAATATGTCACGAACTATAAAAATTTTTACAGAATTATGGTAAAAGTTATAAATGCTAAAAAAGATGAGTTTGATTTGATAAATGAAGAAATAGCACAATTAAAACCTTTGACGGAGGTTGACTGGGTTTTTTCATTACATATAAGATGGCATCAATAATTTTTTTATTTTAGCCCCATGAGTGTAAATAGACTTGAAGCATTTAGTGATGGCGTAATTGCTATTATTATTACTATTATGGTTTTAGAGTTAAAAATTCCAGTGGATAGTAATTGGAATTCTTTATTTAAACTCTATCCGGTTTTTATTAGTTATATTTTAAGCTTTTTATATGTGGGAATTTACTGGAATAATCATCATCATTTATTACATGTTACCCAACATATCAATGCTCGCATTATGTGGACCAATCATTTGTTGTTGTTTGTGCTTTCGCTCATTCCATTTGGTACAGCATGGATGGGCGAACATCATTTTGAACAAAACACCGTAATTGTTTATGGAATTATTTTACTAATGTGTGCAATTGCCTTTATGCTTTTACAATTGTCTATTTCTAATTGCCATCATGATCAAAAAGTAGTGGATGTGTTGCAAAGTACTAAATTGAAAGGCTACATTTCTATAGTTGGGTATATTTTAGCCATTGCGTTAGCTTTTTTTCATCCATACATATCTTTCGTAATTTATTTATTGGTGGGTATAGCGTGGTTAATTCCTGATAAATCTATCGAGAAATTATAAATAAATGAAAATAAATATTCTTATTTATACTGAATAGCACTACAACGTATAATTAATTTTCTAGTTATGGAATAAACTTATACCCGATTCCGCGTACCGTTTCGATGTGTTGTTTGCCCACTTTTTTTCTTATTTTTTTGATGTGTGTATCGATATTTCTATCTCCTACTATGATATCATCGCCCCAAACTTTTAAGAGTATAAAATTTCGCTTGAAAACTTTTCCGGGCTGAGAGGTGAGCAATAATACTAACTGAAATTCTTTTTTGGAGAGCTTTAAAGGTTCGCCTTTTTTGAAAATGATTACTTGCTCTTCATCAATCTCCAAGTTACCAAATTTTTTTACTTCTTTAGGAGTGTCTTCTTTGTCGTAGCACCGGCGCAATAAAGATTTTATGCGACTTGCATATAATCTGTTGCGAGCAGTTTTAGAAACAAATTCGTCTGCTCCGGCTTCAAAGGCTGCTATTTGCGTAAAATCGTCAGAACGTTCAGAGTAAAATACGATAGGTAATTTTGTTAAAGAAGATTCTGCTCGGATATCCCAGCAGATTTCTACGCCGTCGGCATCATTTAAGTCCACGTCTAAAATAACTAAGTCTGCTTTTTCTTTTTTTAGCGCAGCAGGCAAGTCTTTTATTTTTGTTACTTCTGTGAATTTATACTGTTCCGATTTTAATGCAGAAAGTGTTTTGTCTATTCCGGCTTTGTCTTTATCTACGACAAAAATGTGGAATTTACGGTGGTTATTGGATTTAGATTCCATAAAATTATTATACTGCGAAGGTATTTTATATTATTCAAAAGATACAATGTTTATGGGTAAATTACTTTCAAAATTCACATAAAAAACAATAAATGTTAAATTGGTTGAACCCTTCTGCTTATTTTAATAAGTAATTTACTACAGCAGAATAGTGTGTTATTGCTTATTACTGTTCGTTATTTATTAATAATATTTTTCTTGGAACAGATTTTGTACGTATTAAACAAAAGTTTGATTTTGAACTTATTTAATGCTAATATTGTTACACTTAATACAATGAATAAGAAAATG
>CAZXRF010000065.1:0-13088 GCA_964642875.1 uncultured Chitinophagales bacterium
ACTAGACTTAGGATCTAGCGGGCAACCATGGGGGTTCGAGTCCCTCCACCCGCACGAGTTTAAATGTTGAGTGTTAAATGGTATAGGTTATTAGATTAACGATATTGTTTTACATTCAACATTTAGCTTTTTATCCTTTTAACCAATATCTTTTAACTTATAACACATAACAAGTGAACATTTCTCAAAACAACATCGACAACTTAAATGCAGTAATTAGCATTGCATTAAAAAAAGAAGATTATTTGCCTAAAGTAGAAAAAGCAATAACCAATGCGAAAAATACCGCCACTATCAAAGGGTTTCGCAAGGGACACGTGCCAGCAGGTATGATAAAAAAAATGTACGGGAATTCTATTTTGTTAGACGAACTAAATAAAGAGGTCTCCGACGCTTTAAATAAATATATCGAAGACGAGAAATTGAATCTATTGGGTCGCCCATTGCCAATTCCTTCAGCCGATATTCAATTAGATATCAATACTCCGGCAGACTATACTTTTGAGTATGAAATCGGTTTAGCACCTCAAGTAAAAGTGACTACATTATCTAAACAAACAAAAGTGGCTAAAAATGTAATCACTATCGATGATAAAACATTAGACGACGAAGTAGCAAAGATAAGTGAACGCCATGGAAAAATCTTAAATCCTGACCGTGCAGAAGGTGAAGCACCAGTATTTGAAAAAGTAGAATTAAACCAAGAATTATTCGATAAAGTTTATGGGCCGGGTGTCGTAAGTTCTGTGGAGGAGTTTAAAGAGAAAATTCGCAAAGAATTGCAAGATTATGCAGAAAAATCTACAGAGAATAAATTGAAAGAAGATATCTATCTTTCTATAATGGATAATACGGAAGTGGATTTACCGGCTGCATTTTTGAAAAAATTTATAAAAGCAAGCAACGAAAAACCAATAACAGACGAACAAGTAGAAAGTGAATATCCACAATTTGAAAAAGGCTTGAAATGGAATTTAATTACCAATGCCATCGCAGAAGAACACGGCTTGAAAGTGGAAATGGAAGATGTGAAAAATTTCTCTAAAGAACAATTGCGTGCACAATTTATGATGTATGGCGGTGGTATTACCGATGAAATGATTGAGCAATTTAATAATAGCATGATGAGTAAAGATGACCATGTCAGAAAGTCATACGAAGGTGCTTTGGAACAAAAATTGTTTAATTTTATCGAAAGTCAAATAACAATAGAAGATAAATCTATTACATTTGATGAGTTTATAAACAAAAAAGAGAATTAGATTTGAGAAGTAGAGGTCTGATAACTCGAATTTCAAATTTCATATCTCTTCATCAATAATCACCTAAATCTCTAAAAAATGGACTACGGCAAAGAATTCAGAAAGTACGCTACACAGCACAAAGGATTATCTAGTATTTACTTAGATAATTACTTACAAACCAATATTACCAACCTTACTCCAAACATCATCGAAGAACGCCCGATGAATGTGGCAGCATTAGACGTGTTCTCTCGTTTAATGATGGATCGCATCATCTTTATGGGTACAGCAATTGATGATTATGTAGCTAATGTCATCATGGCGCAGTTGTTATTTTTAGATTCTGCCGATAGAAACCGTGATATTCAAATATATGTAAACAGCCCAGGCGGCAGCGTGTACGCAGGATTAGGAATCTACGATACCATGCAATATGTAGAACCTAATGTGGCAACTTGTTGTGTAGGTATTGCTGCATCTATGGCTGCCGTGTTGCTTTGTGCCGGAGAAAAAGGCAAAAGAAGTGCTTTGAAACATAGCCGAGTGATGATTCACCAACCGATGGGTGGCGCACAAGGACAAGTTTCTGAAATAGAAATTACCTACAAAGAAATTACAAAACTGAAAAAAGAATTGTACGATATTATTTCCATTCATAGTGGACAGCCTTACGAAAAAGTAGAGAAAGACAGCGACCGTGACTATTGGATGACCGGAGAGGAAGCTAAAACTTACGGTATGATAGACGAAGTCTTAGTTAGGAAATAATTCTATCCTTTAAGTATAATTAATAAGTAAATGGTGCGTTTCAATGCACCATTTTTTAACTTTGTAATAAGGATTTTGCTAGTATGTCTTAAAAACTATCAAGTAATATAATATCATGTCAAAGAAAAATTCAAATAAATGTAGCTTCTGCGGAAAGCCCAAAGAACAAGTTCAAATCTTAATCTCCGGCGTAGATGGCTTCATCTGCGAAAATTGTATTACTCAAGCAAAACAAATTATAGATTCAGAGATTAACCCTAGTTTACATACCCCACCGTTACCCAAAGCAGCACTAGCAAAAAATCTAAAACCTAAAAGCATAAAAGAATATTTAGATGAATATGTTATTGGGCAAGATGAAGCAAAGAAAGTAATAGCCGTTGCGGTGTATAATCATTATAAAAGATTAAATCAAGTAATTGCGGACGATGAGGTAGAAATTGAAAAATCAAATATTCTATTGGTAGGTAGAACAGGAACAGGGAAAACACTAATTGCAAAATCTATCGCCAAATTATTAAATGTGCCATTTGCCATTGTAGATGCTACCGTATTTACTGAAGCCGGCTATGTGGGCGAAGACGTAGAAAGTATTTTGTCGAGATTGTTACAAGTGTGTAACTATGACACTGCACAAGCAGAACGAGGTATCGTATATATTGATGAGGTTGATAAAATAGCCAGAAAATCCGATAATCCTTCCATTACTCGTGATGTGAGCGGAGAAGGTGTACAGCAGGCCTTGTTAAAATTGTTGGAAGGAACAGAAGTATTAGTGCCACCACATGGAGGGCGTAAACATCCAGAGCAAAAATTATTAAAAATAGACACCAAAAATATCTTGTTTATCTGTGGTGGTTCTTTTGATGGAATCGATAAAGCCATTTCGCGCCGATTAAATACTTCGGTTTTAGGTTTTAAAAAAGAAAAAAAAGGAGAGGAGATAGATAAAGAAAATCTATTACAATATATCACCCATCAAGATATAAAATCGTTTGGGTTAATTCCAGAATTAATCGGAAGATTACCCGTATTGGCGCACTTAGAAGAGTTGGATAAAGTAGCACTAACCAATATTCTTACAAAACCTAAAAATGCATTATTGAAACAATATAAAAAATTATTTAAGTTAGAAAACATTGACTTAGAATTTGATGCTGCAGCAATTGATTTTATTGTAGATAAAGCACTAGAATATAAATTAGGAGCAAGAGGTTTGCGATCTATCTGTGAAGCAATTATCACCGATGCTATGTATGAACTACCATCGCAACCTAACATAAAAGAATATGTGGTGACGGAAGAATATGCAAAGCAAAAGCTGAACAAATCCAAGCTTTCTAAGCTAAAAGTAGCATAGGTTGTTTTTTTTAAATAAAATCATATAAAAAATTAGAGGGCAAGAATTTATTCTTGCCCTCTAATTTTTTATAAACTGGTGAATCTTATTTACCTCTGCGCTTTCTTTCGTTTTCGTCTAAATAAATTTTACGAATTCGAATAGATTTTGGCGTTAATTCAACATACTCATCGCCTTGAATATATTCTAAAGCTTCTTCGAGCGAGAATTTAGTTACCGGAATCAATTTTGCTTTGTCATCCGTTCCAGATGCACGCACGTTCGTTAGTTGTTTTTTGATGGTAACGTTCACCACTAAATCATCTTGACGAGAATTTTCGCCAATCACCATTCCGCTATATACTTGGTCGCCGGCTTCTACAAAGAAACGACCTCTGTCTTGCAATTTATCTAATGAGTAAGCAATGGCTTCGCCCGTTTCTTTAGAAATCATAGAACCGTTGATACGTCCTTTTATTTCTCCTTTGTGTCTGTCGTATTTAATAAAACGATGCGCCATCACCGCTTGTCCTGATGTAGCTGTAATGATGTCCGTTCTCAAACCAATCAAACCACGAGATGGAATTTCAAATTCCATGATAGAACGATTACCTTTTAACAGCATATTTTTCATATCACCTTTTCGTTGTGTAATCATTTCTATTGCAGTACCTGCTTTATCTTCCGGCAAGTCAATCGTCAACTCTTCGATAGGCTCACATTTGTGTCCATCTATTTCTTTATATAAAACTTGCGGCTGTCCTACTTGTAATTCATATCCTTCTCTGCGCATTGTTTCGATTAATACGGATAAGTGCAATACGCCACGTCCGAATACTAAGAAAGAATCAGCTGTATCGCCCTGTTGCACGCGCAATGCTAAATTCTTCTCCAGCTCTTTATTTAATCTGTCTTTGATGTGACGAGAGGTAACAAATTTTCCTTCTTTTCCAAAAAATGGAGAATCGTTGATGGTAAACAACATGCTCATGGTTGGCTCATCAATAGCAATGGCAGCCATTGCTTCAGGGTTTTCAGCATCAGCGATAGTGTCCCCAATTTCAAACCCTTCGATACCCACAATTGCACAAATTTCACCAGCAGGTACTTCATCTACTTTTACTTTTGCCATTCCTTCAAATAGCATCAAATCCTTTATTCTAGATTTGGATATCGAACCATCGCGTTTAATCAACGCTACCGGCATGTTGGTTTTTAGTGTTCCACGGAATACACGACCAACGGCAATACGCCCTACAAAGGAAGAGAAATCTAAAGATGTGATTTGCATCTGTGCCGTACCTTCAGCCGTTTTTGGTGCCGGAATATGTTCTATAATACAATCTAATAAATCTACTACGTTAGTCGTTGGTTTCTTATAGTCTGTACTCATCCAGCCATTTTTAGCAGAACCATATATTGTAGGGAAATCTAATTGATCTTCTGTGGCATCCAATTGGAACATTAAGTCAAATACTTTCTCATGCACTTCATCAGGAGTACAGTTTTCTTTATCGACTTTATTGATAACAACAATTGGCTTTAATCCTAATTGCAATGCTTTTTGTAATACAAATCGAGTTTGTGGCATTGGTCCTTCAAAAGCATCTACTAATAATAATACACCATCTGCCATTTTCAATACACGCTCTACCTCACCACCAAAGTCGGCGTGCCCGGGTGTATCTATAAGATTGATTTTGTAATCTTTGTATTTAACCGCCGCATTTTTAGCAGTAATGGTAATACCTCTCTCTCGCTCCAATTCATTGTTATCTAAGATAAGCACTCCGGTATTTTCATGCTCAGAGAATGTTTTGCATTCCCAAAGGATTTTATCTACCAAGGTAGTTTTACCGTGGTCAACGTGTGCGATGATGGCGATATTTCTGATTTTTTGCATAGAGGAAAATAAATTATTTTGAGGGGCAAAGGTACATTTTTACAAACGCTTTTAATAATAATCCACTGTAATACAATAATTTTTTGACTTGAATGATTGTAGTTTTAACTTTATAGTAATATGTGATGCCTTTAGCCGTATTCCTACACTTTATTGTGTAATTAGCTTCTTTTAAAATATAGTTGAATTATGTATTTAAAGTACTACATAGATTGTATATTAATAATATTAATATAATAATATAGCTATTAGTAAAACCTTATAGCTATATTATAAGGGATAAAAATTTATTGAACAATTTATACCATTGCCTTAGAGGTAATCTCAGGATTGGCTTTTAAAAAACGAACTAAAATATCTAAATAATCGGTATAGTGCGGGCAGGTAATACCGGCTTCTGCTAAGTCTTTCTCTGACTCCGTTGTATCGTAGTCGGTAGGGTGATCAAAATAGGCAACAGCCATAGTGGGAATCTCCATAAATTCAGGAATAATAGGCACTTTTTTAAACAACCACACCGCTTGCGCGGCATTAAGAGGGAGAGGTGTTTTTACTATAAATCGACCAACAGACTTCCCCATTGCTACTCCAATTTGCTCTATAGTTAATGGGTTTGGGTCAGCCAGGTTATATGTTTTCCCCAATGACTTTTCCATACCGCTTAATGCAGTAATTGCATTTATGATAAAATCTCTTGGAACAATATTCATTGTGTTTTTTGCCCCTTTGCCTATAGTAGGAAAAATACCTACAGCAGGGAAGCGCATTAACCATTTCAACATAAAATATGGGCCATCGTATTTTTGTGTTTCCCCTGTTTTAGAATCTCCTGTAACAATTGCCGGCCGATAGATGGTAGTTGGCATACCTGCTTTCATTGCTTTTTTTACCAATACTTCGGCATGGTATTTTGTCTCATCATAATAATTATTGAAAGTTTGCCCTTTCTCTAAATCTTCTTCTCTAAATCGACCTTTGTAATTGCCACTTACATAACACGTGCTTACGTAATGATGTCTTTTTAATTTCGGACATTTTTTGCAAAAATCAAGCACATGCTGCGTTCCATCTACATTTACTTTGTACGCCAGTTCTCGTTTTACATCTAAATCATACACTGCAGCAAAATGATAGACATCCGTTGTTTTCTTTGCATAAGTAAGATAAGAATCTCCCAACCCTAACTGTGGGTCTGTAATATCGCCGACAACCAATTCTACTTTAGTAGTAATATCAATAGTTGGATACCGTTCATCTAGTTCTTTAAGTGCAGATTTAGCTTGTTGCATAAATCGATTTTGCACCAAACAGATAGCCTTTGTACTCAAGTTTCTTTCTAACAAACGAGGTAAAATTTCTTTTCCTAAAAATCCTGGAAATCCTGTCAAAAATAGCATTCGTTATAATTTTGTGTAAATCAAAGTTACTGTTTTAAAGTGCATTTAGAGTTTACTTTTGTAATTTAAATTCATCTAATGGAATATCACTTATTCTATAAATAAATAAAAATTAAGTTTGAATGAAATCGGATTTCCCAACTGCGCAAGGAGTATGCGGCTAAGTAATAAGCGTGGCGTACTTGTGCAGAAGTAAAATTAAAGTTCCTTAGATTCAAGAATGTGTTTTATTTACTGTGTAATAATATAATTTTCTATTTTTAAAATGTAGAATATAAGACGCATACTTGTGTGAGTTTGGTTGTATCGCAGTGCAAGACAATATTATACAGGACAAAAAGGGTTATTAGATATTATACAATTAGAACCAATGTTGAGTACTATTTAACTATTTTGTTTCAACATACAAGTACGCAGCCACACAAAGCTATGCTGCACACTTACGCGGGTTTGGGAGTTTGTGTTGAGCAAGCATTCTAACTTTTCAAAAAAACTTTACTAAGTTTATGCTGTTAATTTTACTATGTCCAATAAAGCTCTTCCTCCTATCTCTCAAGAAGAAATTACACATATAAATGTATATGGCGCGCGTGAGCACAATTTGAAAAATATCGATATACATATACCTCGAAATCAATTTGTAGTAATCACAGGTTTAAGTGGAAGCGGAAAATCTTCTTTAGCCTTTGATACCATTTATTCCGAAGGGCAGCGCCGTTACATGGAAAGTTTCGGCAGCTATGCGCGCCAGTTTCTCGGCAGCATGGAACGCCCCGATGTAGAAAAAATATCAGGACTGTCGCCTGTAATTTCTATAGAACAAAAAACTACCAACAGAAATCCAAGAAGTACAGTAGGTACCACTACAGAAATTTATGATTTTTTGCGTTTGTTATATGCTAGAATTGGCGAAGCTCATTCCTATAACACCGGCGAAAAAATGGTGCGCTTTTCTGAAGAACAAATAAATGAAGATATCCTCCGAAAATTTCAAGATAAAAAAATTGCACTATTAGCACCTTTGGTGCGCGGTAGAAAGGGACATTATAGAGAATTGTTTGAAGATATACGTAAGCAAGGCTACCTGCGTGTGCGCATCGACGGACAAACACAAGAAATACAACCCAAGATGCAGTTGGATAGATATAAAATCCACGATATCGAAGGAGTGATTGACAGATTATAACAAGATAAAAATGAGGTACAACGCTTACGAGAGTCCGTAGCAAAAGCACTGAAAGAAGGAAAGGGCTTGTTGTTTATTGAAGATTTAGAAAACAATAAAATTACAACTTATAGTAAAACGCTGATGTGCCCATCTACCGGAATTTCCTATGAAGAGCCTTCGCCAAACTCCTTCTCATTCAATTCGCCTTACGGAGCTTGCTCACATTGTAAAGGATTAGGGGTGTTGAAAACAGCAGACTTAAATAAAATTATTCCCGATTATAACAAATCTATTTTAGAACAAGGTATCGCTCCACTCGGAGAATATCGCGATACCTATACGTATAAAATTGTACAACAAATAGTAACTTCCTATAAAGCAGATTTAAAAACGCCCGTAGGTAAACTGCCTAAAGCTTGTTTGGATATTTTGCTGTATGGTTCCGATGAAAAATTTGCGGTGGAGGCAAAAGAAAATCCTTCCCGCAAGTCAACCAATACACATTGGAGTTTGCATTTTGATGGCGTCATTAACCAAATAAATAAAACTATAGAAGAAGAATCTTCTATAGCATTGCAGCATTGGGCAGAAAACTATGTAAGCGAAATGCCCTGTCCGGAATGTAATGGCGCACGATTGAAAAAAGAATCCTTATGGTTTAAGTTAGACAATAGAAATATCAGCGAAATAGCACAATTTGATTTAAATGAATTAGAAGAATGGATAAATTCGCTCCCCCAAAAAATGACTAAAAATCAAATTACAATTGCTAAAGATATAATAAAAGAATTGCAAGATAGAATTGGTTTTTTGATAAATGTAGGATTAAATTACCTGTCCTTAAATCGTCCAACAGGTACACTCTCCGGTGGCGAGTCGCAGCGTATCCGGCTGGCTACACAAATAGGCTCGGAGTTACAAGGGATTACCTATATTCTGGATGAACCGAGCATTGGCTTGCACCAACGAGATAACCATCGGTTGATAAAGGCACTACGCCAACTTTCTGATATCGGAAATACCGTACTTGTAGTAGAACATGATAAAGATATTATGCTGGCGTCTGATTATATTATAGATATGGGGCCACGTGCCGGTGCGCAAGGCGGCGAAGTGGTAGCGCAAGGCATACCCAAAGATTTTTTAAAATTAAACACGACCACTGCAAAATATTTATCCAATAAAATTTCTATAGATGTGCCAAAAAATCGTAGAATAGGAAATGAAAAATGGTTGCGCATAAAAGGGGCTACTGGAAATAATTTACAAAATGTGCAACTCGATATTCCGTTGGGTACGTTTACTTGTGTGAGTGGCGTGTCAGGTTCTGGCAAATCAACACTGATAAATGAAACCTTATACCCTATTTTAAACCAACA
Source organism: uncultured Chitinophagales bacterium (assembly GCA_964642875.1). Lineage (GTDB taxonomy): Bacteria > Bacteroidota > Bacteroidia > Chitinophagales > JADIYW01 > JADJSS01. Next base: position 9,199 of record CAZXRF010000065.1, read on the forward strand.
TATTTACCGCTCACCATTTAATCCAATGCCATATAAATCGGCGGAAGGCTTAGATTATATTGATAAAGTCATCGAGATAGACCAATCACCAATAGGCAGAACACCTCGTAGCAATCCAGCAACCTATGTAAAAATGTTTGATGCTATCCGCAATTTATTTGCCAATATTCCTGAAGCAAAAATACGAGGCTACAAACCCGGCAGATTTTCTTTTAATGTAATAGGAGGCAGATGTGAAGAATGCCAAGGTGGAGGAATGAAATTAATAGAAATGAATTTCCTGCCCGATGTATATGTAGAATGCCCAAAATGCTTAGGCAGACGTTACAACCGAGAAACTTTAGAAATAAAATATAAAGGGAAAAGTATCTTTGATATATTGGAATTGTCGATTGAAGAAGCATTACATTTTTTTGAACACATTCCATCTATATATAATAAGGTAAAAACACTAAACGATGTAGGCTTAGGCTATGTGCGACTGGGGCAAGCAGCAACAACGCTCAGCGGCGGCGAAGCACAGCGCGTAAAGCTTTCCGAAGAATTAAGTAAACGCGATACCGGAAAAACAATATATATTCTCGATGAACCTACAACAGGCTTACATTTTGAAGACATCCGTGTGCTTTTGGAAGTATTACAAAAATTAGTAGATAAAGGAAATACGGTAGTAGTTATCGAACATAATTTAGATGTAATAAAAGTAGCAGACTATGTAATAGATTTAGGCCCTGAGGGTGGACGTGGAGGCGGACAAATAATTGCTGTCGGCACACCCGAAGTGATAGCCAAAAGTAAAAAAAGTATTACCGGTCAATTTTTGAAAGAAGAACTAAAGCTCTAATTCTTTACAAATTTACGAACAGTAGAACCTATGTTGGTATCAAACGATAAAATATAAGCACCAGTAGCCAAATCCATAATAGGCAATCCATCTTGATGTAAGCCAGCAGACTGCATACCGAAATCCACTTTTTTTACTACATTCCCATTCAAATCATACACCGTAATTTGTAAGTTTTCAGGGGTTTTCATAAAATACTGGAAACGTAAATAATTATTGGTAGGATTGGGATATACACTCAATAATTCTACTTCATTCTGATTGTATTTTACACCTGTAGATATATTGTTTTCACGAGGGAAATAGGGTACTAAATCAGGAAAAGTACGTGAAGTGTAAATCGGACCCAAAGTTGGCTTTAGATGATTTTCGTTTACCTTAGTACACCATGTACATAATAAACCAATACTGTCGCTTAGTTGACCTTTTATAGGTGTTTGCCAATAATCAGCACAAGCATAAGTAGGGGTTAAATCTAACATAAAATAACCCGTAGATGCAGGATTTACATACCTCAAATGTGGATTATTGGCATACATATATGATTGCATTCCACCAAATATTCCACCATTTACCACATTGTCGCCTACAAATTCTACGCCTATAGTACCGGCACCAGTCGAAGCATTATAAGGAGTAACCCCACTCGGTATATCAAAAGCCATAGCTATATGTATATCGCCACTTAATACTACAAAGTTCTTAATATTATATGCAATAAGCGTATCCACAATCATTTTTCGCTCTATTGGATAAATATCCCAACCTGCTGCACTATGCCACGGAAAAGAAAAACCTAATACGGTTTGTTTATACACGAACGGAGAAAATACAACCTGATTGGCCAGTATTTTCCAAGTTGAAGTAGTAGATTTTATGCTTTTAGTAATCCATTCCATCTGTTCAGGGCCGTGCATCGGTTTGTTGGGCGTATCATATTGTAGATTATCGATTTTTGTTATCAAATTCCAGCGTTGAGAGTCTGTTATACAATCTACCTTCATAATGCGGTCTTCTGTATAAACAATATCTGCAAGGTTGCCAATTTTTTGTTCCCAATTAATAATGTTAGAGCGGGTAGTATCTTCTCGCATTGGAAACCATTCTTTATATACACGAATGGCAGCAGCCTTTCTTACTGCCCATGAGCCTTGTGTTCGTGGGTTATGATAAGGAGAAGTATCTGCAACGGCATCGTTAGCAAATTCATGGTCATCCCAGATTTGCACCCAAGGATATTCTCTATGTACCTCTCGCAAAGATGGATCTAAATGATACCAAGAGTACCGCTGACGATAGCTCACTAAATCAAATGCATCATACTCCGGAAAAGTTCTTCTGTGTATAGTATCCACCGCCGAAACACCAGCACGTAAACCATCTTCATAAATATAATCACCTAAATGTATTATCATGTCCACGTCATTTCGCTTTCTAATGGCATCATAAGCATTAAAATACCCAAAAGAATAATTAGCGCAATTGACAACTCCGATTCTGAAATTATCTACGTTTCCTACCGGAATAGTTTTTGTTCTGCCTCTTTGTGATAATCTACCCAAAGCCTCAAACTCATAATAATAATACGTGTTAGGTTGTAGTCCTGTTACATCTATATGTACGGTATAATCTTTAGATGTATCCGTGGTTGTAGTACCTTGTGCAATTATATTTTGCATAGCTGTATCGCTAGCCACTTTCCATTTCACCGTTACAGATGGTGTGTTTGTGGTTACTCGTGTCCAAATAATTACTCTATCAGGCAGCGGATCCCCCGATGCAACACCATGATAAAATGGCTGAATGGTAGAATCTAAAATAGAACGATCATTAGGATAGCTTGTTGCACTTACTCGTAGTGTTATAAAAATAAGCCCTATTGCAATAAATAAGGATTTGTAATTGTGTTTCACGAGACTATTTTTGTTATTAATAATTCTTCTCTAATAATTATATACAAAGATACAAGGAATTGTTTATCGTATCAATAGGCATTTATTCTGTATTTAGTTAAAAATGTAACTCTACTTGTTAAAAACAACCGTAGCGTACACTTCGTCTTATAGAAACTTAGTTTTTTCTGTATAAAAACAGATTATTTTGGGTAACTTATCTTCTTGTTTTAAAAAAAAGGAGATGCATATTGGTAAAATGCTTCAATATAATGCACGCTTTTAGTAAGAATAAAATAGAAAATCCGATGCCATTACTCTAATTGAACATAAACTAGAACATATAAACATCGTTTAAATCCAATTTTCCAACCTTTTTTCTTACTATACTTTCAAATTATGAGTTTAAACACGATAACCTATAATTATATAAACACTCAAGTCAACAGTAATTCTTGTCTATAATAACCAATTGATTGTAAGCGACTAACCAATAAAACCGATAAACTGCTAAATAAAATCCAATTCCAAATTACTTACATTAACAATGCTTCAACCAAAGTAAACAATTACTTAAACTGCGTCAAACTATCAATGAAATAGGATAGTTTGACTTAATCAGCCAAGTAAATTAAAAAAAAAAAAAATAAACTATTGACAATTGAAAATTCATGATTACCTTTGCATCCGCTTTAGAAAACAAGTACAAACAAGTAATCCTAAGCAATCACAAGTTCTTTCACATCACAAACAACAAGTTCAAAAAAAAATAAAAATTTTTTGAAAAAAGTTTGGAAATAAAAAAAATACTCTTACCTTTGCAGCCGCTTTAGAAAACAGATACACAAAATGTTCACTAAAGTAAAGCAAAACAGAGTTCTTTTATTACTTGCAAACACGGTGAAAAAAAAATAAAATTTTTTTCCACTTTTTGTTGACAAATGAAAGAAAGTTCTTATCTTTGCAATCCCTTCCAAAAAAAGGGAAACAAAATAAAGTTCTTTGATTTATTGGGGAGCCTAAATAGGTTCATTAAAACGAATGATTACAATACACTCAAAATTAATTTAAAACAAACTCGTACTAAAAGTACATTACTATGGAGAGTTTGATCCTGGCTCAGGATGAACGCTAGCGGCAGGCTTAATACATGC
>CAZXRF010000066.1:0-12677 GCA_964642875.1 uncultured Chitinophagales bacterium
AGTAATAGCGGTTGTAATTGGCGGCTGGTGGGCATATAACAACCTCATCAAAGGGCCTAAAGAAAATAAAGCCAAAGATGCCATCTTTTTTGCACAACGTTATTTTGAGCAAGATTCTATGAATTTGGCATTAAAAGGAGACGGCGTACATTTAGGTTTTGAAGCTATCGCAAAACAATACAGTGGAACTGCTGCTGGAAATAGAGCTGAATTTGGTGCTGGTGTAGCCAACTTGCAATTAGGAAAATACGCAGATGCCGTAAAATATTTAGAGAAATTCAGCACAGACGATGCGATTTTAAATGCGAGAAAATATGGCTGTTTAGGCGATGCGTATGCAGAGCAAAACCAAATGGATAAAGCTATTGAAAATTATAAAAAGGCCGCAGATGCTGCGGATAGTGACTTAACAACACCGACGTATTTATTCCGTGCCGCTTTAGCATTAGAACAAAGAGGCAATAAAAAAGATGCTTTAGAATTGTATAAAAAATTAAATACAAATTACCCAAATTCTCAAGAAGGTGCTGCTGCTGAAATTTACGTTGCAAAACTAGAAGCACAGTAGAATATCTTAGTGGTAAGTTATAGGCAGGTTTTTAAATAATATATTTCTGCATGCGCAAATTCATTTAAGTTTGAATCTTGTGAAGATAAATCAAAGAAACTAACTAAAGAGAAAAAGACATTTTTAGACATCAAAGTTAATAAAATGAAAATTAGTAACTTATTTATGTACATCATTATTGTATTATCAGCAATATCATGTACAAAAGAAGATAAAATGAGTACAGTTAAGCAATCAGCTATTAACAAAAAATACTATGTTAAAGAGTGCACTGCAAGATATATTGCAGAAAATTTCAACTTCTTTATAGTGCCAAAATCAAATAGTAGAATTACTAACAATTTGACTATTAAAGATATTACAAGCATCAATGATTCAAATAATATTCCAGCTTACTATATAATTAATTATAATGACAATGCAGGTTATCTAATACTTTCAGCAGATTTTAGGCAAGAAGCTGTTTTAGGATTTGGCGAACAAGGAGAGGCTTTATTGACAAATATTCCACCACAATTAAATTTTATTATTGAAGAACAAACTTCTGAAATTGAATATTTAAGAGAAAATGAAGTTGACTCAATAGAAACTGTTCCAAATGATAGTTGGTCAATGTTACCACTGCCTCCAGATGATATTCCTCAAATAGTTGACCCTATAAATGGTAATTGTGGTTCTTCTTATGAAGTTACCAAAGGACCTTTATTAGCTACTAGTTGGGGGCAAACTAGAGGTGGATTTATTCCATATAATTATTTATGCCCAACGCCTAGCGGATGCATGGATAAAGCACCTACTGGTTGTGTTGCAACAGCTATGGCGCAAATTATGTATTATCATAAATGGCCAAGTTCATATATATGGACACAAATGCAAACCGGTGATAATTCTACAGTTGAATGTGCTAAATTAATGAGAGACGTTGGAATGTCTGTAAATATGTCTTATGGTTGTAGTAGTTCTGGTGCTTATTCTAGCATAGTAGAAGCTGCATTGGAATACCATTTCGGATATGCTTCTAGTACGAACTATGAAACATATTATTCTGGACCAATGCAAGTGGAAATAGATGGATATAGACCTATCTTTTTAAGTGCAGGTGGACATGCTTGGGTTTGTGATGGATATAGATATTTCTTCTCTGGTTGTTCAGGCAGTATATGGCCACACATGAATTGGGGTTGGAATGGTTTTTATGATAATTACTATGGATTCAATAATTGGAATCCGGGTGGTATGACATATAACAACAATAGAAAAATGATAAAAGTTAGAAAATCTTAAAAACAGTATTATGAAATACAATATTTATATATTCATATCTAGTTTTTTGTTTCTTAGTTGTAAAGAAAAACCTAACTGTTGCTTCGTTTATGATACAATAATTTATATACAATTTAAAGATTCAATTGGAAGGGATTTACTTGACCAAACAAAGGTATTTGCCTATAAGTTTGATAGTATGAAACACTATTTTTTAAGTAATAGTATTAAAAAAGAGGTGTTTTATGGAACTGCAGATTTTCCAAAACAAATGTATTTGACAAAAACAACTGATTCAACAAATAGGCTAACATTCTTTCCCGAAACAATGAATCGTAGAGATGGCATTAATACATATTATGATTATCTTACATTAAATAGTACAGATGAAGATACAATCAAGTGTGAAATGCTTACCAATAGTAGTAGTATAACAATTAAAAAAATATGGTATAATGACAGTTTAGTTTATACTAAAGGAATTCAACCATCAATGTATTTCATCATTACAAAGTAAGATAAACCAGTTTAAAACATTACATTGAATTACTAAAATGCGATAGTGAAGTGTAAGCAATAACAGAAAGTTGTATATTTACATTCAAAAAGGTGCGTTGCTAACTTGTACTACAATCCGACAATATTTCGCAAGTGATATGTAATCAAAATAAGTTGCCGTAGAGCGTATATTCATATTCATCATTCAAATAAAATACCAAAAATGGCTTCTGCATTACAAAATTTATCAGATTACGACACAGAGAAAGTACCGAGTGGGAAAGGAAAATCTTTTGGCATTGCGGTTGCAGAGTGGAATAAGCATATCACATTCGAACTATTGAAAGGTTGCATTGAAACGCTTCTTGCGCATGGAGTAAAAGAAAGCGATATATATGTATCGTATGTGCCGGGCACATTTGAATTACCGTATGCTGGAAAAACATTAGCACAAAGCCATCATTTGGCAGCTGTTATTTGCTTAGGTTGTGTAATAAAAGGAGAAACCGATCACGATATTTATATTAATACTTCTGTAGCAAATGCTTTACAACAATTGAATATATCTTCTTCAATCCCTTATATTTTTGGTGTTTTGACACCGAATAACGAACAGCAAGCGTTAGATCGTGCGGGTGGAAAACACGGCAATAAAGGCGTAGAAGCCGCCGTTACTGCACTAAAAATGTGCGCAATATAATTTTCTATTTATTTCTTCTCAGTTGTTTTTAGGATGCTGATTGCACTAAAAACAATTCCTCCGATTGGCGCAATACGGTATCGATACCATTTATTTCTGTACCGCCAGCAGTAGCATAAAACGGTTGCCCGCCGCCGCCACCTTTTATGGCTTTTGCCAATTCTTTCACCATATTACCAGCATGAAGTTTGTGGTTTTTTACCAATTCTTCCGAAATAATTATTGAAATAAAAGGCTTATCGTTAATGTTTGCAACAGCAACAAAAAATAAATGCTCAAATTCATTTTTGATGTCAAATTGTATCTTCTTTATACCATCTGCATTTACGCCATCTATTTTTTCTATCAATACATTGGCATTATTTCTGTTGGTTATTTTGGAGCGCAATTGTTGTTTTACTATCTCTACTTTTTCATTTTGATAGTTAGCGATTTCCTTTTTCAATACTACCGTTTCTTCTAGTAGTAATTGGATAGTTTTTACCACATCTTTCGGGTTTTTCACCGCTTCTTTTATCGCTGTTAATTCTTTGATTTTATCATTTACATATTGCAGTGCTAATTCACCTGAAACTGCTTCCACACGACGAACGCCTGCTGCCACTGCACTTTCAGCAGTTATTTTAAACAAACCTAATTCACCCGTACTGCCTACATGTGTGCCGCCGCACAATTCTATGCTATATTTTTCATCCATTACTACGACACGCACCACATCGCCATATTTTTCTCCAAACAATGCCATTGCGCCTAATTTCACGGCTTCTTCTTTCGGCATTTCTTTTATTACTACAGGTATATTTTGTCTGATTTTTTCATTTACAATGGCTTCTACTTTCTCAATTTCTTCATCTGTCATTTTTGCAAAATGCGAGAAGTCGAAACGCAAATATTCGTCATTGTTTAAAGAACCTTTTTGTGCTACATGCTTTCCTAAAACTTGCTGTAACGCAGCATGCAGTAAGTGCGTAGCAGAATGGTGAATGGTTGTTTTTTTGCGGGTAATTTTATCTACTTGCGCCCATACTTCACCTGTTAGATTTTCAGGGATTTCATCGGTAAAATGTACAATAAGGTCATTTTCTTTTTTCGTATCTGTAATTTCAAAAGAAATATTATTTATACTAATTTGCCCAATATCTCCTACTTGTCCGCCACTTTCTGCATAAAATGGTGTTTTATCTAAAACCACTTGATATTGCTCTTTACCTTTTGCTATTATTTTTCTGTATTTTAATACTTTGGATTTGGTTTCTAAGGTATCATAGCCAACAAATACTGATTTTCCATCTTGCAATGTAATCCAATCATCTACATTTAATTCTGTAGCAGCGCGGCTGCGTTCTTTTTGTTTTTTCAGCTCCTCTTCAAAGCCGGCTTCATCTACGGCATATCCTTTTTCTGAAGCAATTAAATTAGTTAAATCAATTGGAAAGCCATAGGTATCTAATAATTCAAAAGCTGCTTTACCTTCTATAGTTTTTTCGGAATCTTTAATGATGTTGTCTAATCGCTTTAATCCATTTTCTAATGTTTTCAAAAATGAGTTTTCTTCTTCCAGTATTACTCGGCTTACAAAATCTATTTGTTGTTGCAATTCGGGGAATATTCCCTCAAATTGTTTAGCTAAAACAGGAGCTAATAAATGCAATAAAGGCTCTTTTCTATCTAAATAAGTAAAATAATATCGTACGGCTCTGCGCAAAATTCTACGGATTACATAGCCTGCACCGGTGTTGCTAGGCAATTGTCCGTCAGCAATAGTAAATGCTACTGCTCGAATATGATCTGCTAGTACACGAAAGGCAATGGCTTCTTTACTGTCGCTGCCATCATATTTTTTGTTTACTAATTTTTCGGTGGCTGTAATTGTGCCGCTAAATACATCTGTATCGTAATTGGAAGATTTCCCTTGAATCACACGCACTAAACGTTCAAATCCCATTCCAGTATCGACATGTTTTGCAGGTAACATTTCTAAGCTACCATCTTTTTTTCTATTAAATTGAATAAATACATTATTCCAAATTTCTATTACTTGGGGATGATCGTTATTCACCAATGTTTTTCCATCTATGGCATTGCGTTCTTCGTCAGAGCGACAATCTACGTGAATTTCTGTACATGGCCCACACGGCCCCATTTCACCCATTTCCCAAAAATTATCTTTTTTATTTCCCAATAATATTCGATCTTCTGCTATTACTTTTTTCCATTCATTATAAGCTTCTGTATCTTTTGGTATATTTTCTGCCTCGTTTCCTTCAAAAATAGTAACGTATAATCTGTCTTTATCTAATTTTAATACTTCTGTCAATAATTCCCAACTCCAAGCTATTGCTTCGGTTTTAAAATATCCTGCTGTTGGGTCTGTTGGGTCACCAAAACTCCAATTTCCTAACATCTCAAACAAGGTATGGTGGTAGGTATCTACGCCTACTTCTTCTAAATCATTGTGTTTACCAGAAACGCGCAAACACTTTTGTGTGTCTGCAATTCGAGGGCTGCTCGGTTTTCCAATGCCTAAGAAAAAATCTTTGAAAGGCGCCATTCCGGAGTTTATAAATAATAAGGTAGGATCATTTTTTACTATTAACGGAGCAGAGGGCACGATTTGATGACCTTTGCTTTTAAAAAAATCTAAAAATGCTTTGCGTATTTCAGTGGCTGTCATATTATTATTCATGCTGCAAAGGTAATTATTTACCATACAATTTTAAATAGCTTACTTAAACAATAATGCAATTATCATTATTTATACTTTTAATAGAATTAGCATTTTGCATAAATAATTTTCACCTCATTATTTGCAAATCTATAGTGTAAATGTTGATGACTTTTGAAGTTTAATACTTGCCCATTCGTACGAACATTTCTTATTTGCTCGAAATTTAAATCGATGTACAACCACTTTGCAACTTGAGGTGTGCCTATTACCAAAATACCCTCCTCAGGAAAATTGATATCTGGTGTGGAATAGGCAGCGGCATAGCCAAAATTAATGTCAACCGCAGGTGACCAAAGTGCATCTTGTACAACTTGAGCAACTACCACAAACGATTGATTTTCCATTGCACGTGCCCTTGCACCTACATGCACACGGGTAGCCCCTTGGATAGTTTCAGTACAGCTTGGTGCTAATATTAGCTCTGCACCGGCATTACATAATAAATTTGAGCCTAATGCAAATTCTATATCATAACAAATTTGTATTCCAAACTTTCCCCATTCCGTTTCGAAAACCGTTAAAAAATTTGGTTCAGAATGCATTCCCCATGTTTCGTCTTCGAAACGTGTCATGAAAAATTTATCTTGATGTCCAACTTTCCCATGTTTACTGAATACATATACACGATTATAAAATGATTCTTTAGATTGGTAAATAAAGCTTGGTGCAACAATTATTACATTGTATTTTTTTGAAAGATGAATAAAAAAATTACAAAAATCATCATGTAATTTTTGTAATTCAATTATTTGTTGGTGTATGTCTTCATAAATTTCTTTAGAAAAAATACTTGTTAATTCTATTGCGCCATATTCAGGAAAAAGCAACAAATCTGCATTCATTTTTACGGCAGAAAGCACCCATTTTTCAATATGTGTTTTCCAACTATCAATAGAATTGAAAAATGTAATTGGATATTGTGCGGTTGCTATTTTACATTTCATTTTTAAAAATGCTTCGTCCAAAAAATTAATTTTTTACTATCTGGATCTGTTTTATCTATGTCTTGCCAGTCCATTTCACCAATCAATTGTTCATTTTTTTGATATCCGTTTTTAGCCCAAAATACATCATGAGGAATGTAATTATTAGGCTTTAAAGGATGATTGTTTTCTCGAATTACAGAACAGAATGTAGTAATTTTATAATTTATGAACGATTGAGCATGCTTTTCTCGTTCAATAAAAAAACGACTCCCTATCCCCTTACCTCGAAACTCAGGCAGCAATAAACTTTCTCCAAAATAAAATATTTCAGGAATGTTAAAACCTGCTTCAATAAAAGGAAGTTGCACCTCTTGGGTTTCATCTTTTAATGGAATGCAAGTAGATGCACCTACTATTTTATCTTTTGAAAAAACAGCAATCAAAAGTGACTCTTTCGATGCGACGTATGTTTTTATATATTCTTTTTCATATGTTATAGTGCCTTTGTACAAATAGGGAAATTCTCTAAAAACAGATATTCTTAATTGTGCGAAATCATCAGCTATTTTATTGATATCCTCGCCATAGAAATATGATATAGAGATACTATCCATTATTCAGAAACCATTACTACCCACTTACTTAAATTGTAGTAAGTAGTGATACGTGTGATTCTATTTTGTTCAACTTCTAAGAAAGCACCTGCTTGAAGGTTATAGGTTTGTCCGTGTGCTTCGGGTAATCCATTATCTCCTTTTTTATATGTACCATTTACAGTAAATTCTGCTGCGATTCGTTTGCCAGATGGTTCAGTAAAAAAAACTAAATCTGTTAGTTTTTCTTCATAAGAAGTATCCATCTTATGTAAAAATTCTTTGAATAGTAATTTTCCGATTCTTACTTCCCCTTCGTTCGGCTCATGCCGGATGGAATCATCGACTAGTGCCAACATTCCGTTCCAATCTTTGTTATTGAAGCATTGATAATAATTTTGGACAATATTTAATGCAGTATGAGTAGCCATAAAAAATAGTTTTGTTGGTTATTTTCATCAACATAAATATAGAAAAAAATCGTGATACAAAAAAACAAGCCTGATAGACAATTTCCAATAAAATTTATTTATAAATACTATTGATTAGCAATGTTTTGTTAATCTATTTGAAAAGTATTGGATTAATTGTACATTTGTAATTCTCGACAAGATGCAGAAGGACAAATATTTTTACAATCCCAATACTCTAAAATACGAGAAGTATAAACTCAGTATTTGGCAACGTATTATACGTATTACTGGTTTCTTTACATCTGCATTTTTCTTTGGTTTTTTAGCTATGGTTTTTGGGTATAATTTTTTTGATAATCCTGATGTTCGATCCGAAAAATTGCAGCTCAGCAGGATGCAAGAAAAGTATGATATTTTAAATAAACGCATCAACTCGCTGTCAAAAGTATTAAAAGATATGGGCGACAGAGATGACAATATTTATAGAGTTATTTTTGAAGCTGATCCATTGCCTGATAATTTAAGAAATGGTGGTATCAATAAATCTACGATATATGATGAATTGAAAGACTTGCCGGAATCGGAGCTTATATCAAATACATTAGTAAAATTAGAAGGCATTGAAAAACGGGCGTATGTTCAATCTAAATCGTATGATGAGCTAGCGAAGATGATAAAGAATAAAGAAGAAATGCTAGCATCAATTCCCGCCATCCAACCTGTATCGAATAAAGATTTAAAACGCATTGCTTCTGGTTTTGGTATGCGCATTGACCCTGTTTATAAAACGCCGCACATGCACACAGGCTTAGATTTTACTGCAGAGACTGGCACGCCTGTGTATGCCACCGGTGATGGAATAATAGAGGTTGCTGGCTCTCAAGGCGACGGTTATGGCAATAAAGTGTTAATCAGTCATGGATTTGGTTATGAAACATTGTATGGACACAATAGCAAAATTTTAGTACGTGCCGGACAGAAAGTAAAACGCGGACAAACAATTGCTTTAGTGGGCAGCACAGGTAAAAGCACAGGGCCCCATTGTCATTATGAAGTATGGAAAAATGGCGCAAAAATTGATCCTGTAAATTTCTTCTTTAATGATATAACACCGGAACAATACGACCAAATACTGAAAATTGTTGAACAAGGAAATCAATCATTCGATTAAAATAAATATTATGCCTTATAAAGATAAAGAAATTGAGAAATTATACTTTAGCATTAGTGAAGTAGCTAAAAAATTTGGTGTAGCACCTTCATTAATCCGATTTTGGGAAACAGAATTTGATATTTTAAAACCACGAAAGACTGCGAAAGGGAATCGGCTATTTTCTAAAAAGGACATAGAAAACTTCAGTTTGATTTATCACTTAGTAAAAGAGAAAGGTTATACCTTAGAAGGTGCAAAAAAGAAGTTAAAAGAAGGAACAACAAATACTACTGAGGGCAAAACAACTGCAAATACAGAGGTAGTTGCCCATTTAAAAAATATTCGGAAGTTTCTTGAAACCATGTATAACGAACTATAATGAACTACAAACAACTAATATGTATTTGCGCGTCAGTGATTTTACTGCAATCCTGTTGGAATAAAAACCATTCCAATAGCTTGGAAAATCCGTCTCCTTATTTTAAAAATTTTATGACGGGAAATGAGGATGCTGTTTTGAGAAATATTGAGTTTAACGTATCTCCAGAAGATATAAAAAAAATGGAAACTTCTAAGCTTTATGAAGAAACTCCTGATCATTTATTTTATGAATATTCGTTTCCTACAGATAGTACTCCTTTTTCGGAATATGCGAATATCCAATACTTTTTTAATGAAGAAAACCAACTAGATATCATTACTGCAGATATCTACATGAGTGATTCTTTGCAAGAAAATAAATTAAGAAATAATTTAACGGATTATTTCAATTATCGTTACGGCTCTGCTTCAAAAGATGATAATGGTGAGGAGGTTTGGAATGGAAAATATAAAGATAAAAACACCAATTCTACGTATAAATACACTGTTGATATTAAAGATTTAGAAGACAGTGACTACGGTGTTTCTATTGAATATGTCAGGGAATAATGGCTACCAAACGGCATGGTGATCTTCACAAACGCCAAAAGCTGTAAATTTTTCTGTAGCTCCATCTATCAGCACCGTTCCATCAACAGTACCAAAAGGCTGGATGAATTTACTTTTCATAATAATTGCACTTATATTTTCCTTCCTAGCACCTTTTGGCGATAAATGGCAATTCAATATTCCGTCTTGCGTATTGATTACCCAGTCTGTTTTATCTAATGGTGATTGCATTTTAAAAGATGCCGAAGATAGCAAGGTTTTCTGACCATCTACCCAAAGTATATTTTCCAAATTCGCATTAAATCTATCTACTAAGTTTACCCCAATTTGTTTGCCTTTTTCTGTTTTCCCTATAAATGACATCCAATTCCATATCGTTTCTCTTGGTGGATAGCCTTTGGTAAAATCTATCGAGCCATATTTTCCACTGCTTGCATAAGTATGCACTCCACCATTGTTAATCTGTATTTTAACCGGCAAGCAATTATTTTTATAGGTAAAATTAAAGGGTCTATTATTTTCAGAAGGTGCAATAATGCTTGCCCCTTCAGCATTATTTCCTATTTCAATATGCAGCTTATATTTCCCTGTATATTGTAGATGTATTTTCCCATTTTTCGTTTTTATAGAATAATTCCCTAACGTCCATTCGCTATATAAACTAGGATTAAAATCTGAAGGAAATCCTAAAGGAACTGTAGTTTTGTCTTCTTCAAAAACACCGTCTTTAAAGGAGTAAAAATAGGAAAATGCTGTAGCCACCATTCCTGCATCTGCTATCGCAAAACCGGCAATTAATTCGGGGCTATATACGCCAATAAAAATCCATGTTTTTCGCTCCGAGCGGCGTTTTTTAGTAATCATACCTTTTGTATCCCAATGTTCAGTATCTACATTTTCAATAAGATTATCGTAAACACCAAAAGGTAGATGGGTATTATTTAGAAATAATGCAGTCTGTTGGGGAAGTATCATGGTTAAAGATACTATTTATCGAATAAAATATCTATACCTAAATGTAGTATTTATACTTGCGTTCCGTACAGTTCAGCACGTTGTTCTTTTACGCGTGCATCCGTCAAATATTCATCATACGTCATCATCTTATCCAAAGTTCCGTTTGGTGTAATTTCGATAATTCTATTGGCAATGGTATGCGTAAAAGTATGGTCATGCGAAGTAAACACTACCGTTCCTGGATAATCTATCAAGCCATTATTTAATGCAGTAATAGACTCCAAATCTAAGTGATTGGTGGGTTCATCTAAAATTAAAAAATTCGCTTCTTCCAGCATTGTTTTACTCATCATACATCGTACTTTCTCGCCTCCTGATAATACGGTAGATTTCTTTAAAGATTCTTCCCCGCTAAACAACATTCTACCTAAAAATCCACGTACGAAAGTTTCATCTTTTTCTACAGAATATTGTCGCAGCCAATCTACTAAATTCAACTCTGCATTTTGAAAATATGCAGCATTATCATTTGGCACATACGATTTAGTAATCGTAACACCATATTTTATTTCGCCACCTGAAGGCTTTTGTTCGCCAGCTAATAGTTTAAAGAAATTAGAAATCACCAAACCTTCTTTAGAAATAAAAGCAATTTTATCGCCTTTGTTTACCGTAAATGTTACATTTTTAAATAATGACGTACCATCTTCAGTTTTATAAGACAAATTATGAACATCTAAAATCATATCGCCAGCTTCACGAGATTGTTTGAAAATAATACCTGGATATTTTCTGCTCGAGGGCTGTATTTGTTCTATATCTAATTTATCCAATGCTTTTTTACGAGAAGTTGCTTGTTTTGATTTAGAGGCATTTGCGCTGAATCGAGCAATGAAATCTAATAATTCGGCTTTCTTTGCTTCATTTTTCTTATTCTTATCCGCACGTTGTTTTAGCAACAACTGAGAGGTTTCATACCAGAAAGTATAGTTGCCTGTAAACAAATTTATTTTACTAAAATCAATATCTACAATGTGCGTACACACCATATCTAAAAAGTGACGATCATGCGAAACGACAATAACCGTATTTTTAAAATCTGCTAAAAAATCTTCTAACCAAGTAATAGTATTTACATCTAAATCATTGGTAGGCTCATCTAAAATCAAAATATCGGGATTGCCAAATAAGGCCTGAACCAATAATACTTTTATCTTATCCGAAGAAGGTAAATCTTTCATTAGTTTATAATGACGATCTTCCTTTACGCCTAAATTACTCAACATTTCCGCTGCATCACTCTCCGCATTCCAGCCATCCATTTCTGCAAATTCAGCTTCCAACTCTCCTACTTTGTGTCCGTCTGCATCAGAAAAATCTGCCTTAGCATACAAGGCATCTTTTTCTTTCATAATATCATACAACCGTTTATTACCCATCATTACAGTATCAATAACTGTATTTTCATCAAATTCAAAGTGGTTCTGCTTCAGTACCGACATACGTTCTCCCGGAGATATTTCGATATTCCCCATTGTAGATTCTATTTCACCTGATAATATTTTTAGAAACGTAGATTTTCCTGAACCATTAGCCCCTATTACACCATAGCAATTACCTGGAGTGAATTTTATGTTTACCTCATCAAACAAAACACGCTTTCCGTATTGTAGTGATAAATTATTAACTGTAATCATGTGATTTTGAAAATTTTGTGCAAAGATACAAATTTGAGTGTTTCTTTTTAACGATTATGTCATACAAAATGGATTTAATATTTATTTGAACTCCAAAAAAAATGCTCCTTCAGTTAGAAGGAGCAACTATCTTGAAATAATGAAAAAGAAAAAAAAGGCAAGTTACTTACAGCGCACCGCTCAACCAACTACCTTTGCTGCCTTCCGACCCTGAAGGATTTGTCAGGAGCTGGTCGTATAAGACTTGCCCG
>CAZXRF010000067.1:0-11311 GCA_964642875.1 uncultured Chitinophagales bacterium
AAAGTGCGAGTGCATTTTCTTCTCCGGCTATATACCTTTGAAGTAGCTCGTTGTAGTGTTGAACACTTGACTGCATGATATCCTGATTTTGCGTGTTAAACAATTCGTCGATGTCATGTAAATATTGTTCAATAGATTATTTTATTAGGTGAGTTAATTTTTCTCAAGATTAATAAACAAAAACCATTCCCATATTGTCATTAACAGTATTTAACGCGTAATTTGCGATACAATATGCCAAAATCACCAAAAATAACGAGCCCGATAGAACGCAAAATATTTATTAAAGGCGCAAGAACACACAACCTTAAAAATATTGATGTAGAAATACCGCGCAATGAATTAGTGGTCGTTACTGGTGTTTCTGGATCGGGAAAATCGTCTTTAACCATAGATACACTATATGCCGAAGGACAACGACGTTATGTAGAGTCTTTATCCTCTTATGCGCGTCAGTTTTTAAATAGAATGGATAAGCCAGATGTGGACTATATAAAAGGATTGTCTCCAGCAATTGCCATTGAACAGAAAACAACTACCGGCACTACCAGAAGCACCGTAGGAACGCTTACCGAAATTTATGATTACCTCCGTTTGTTATATGGAAAAACAGGGAAAACATATTCGCCAATTTCAGGAAATATAGTACACAAACAAGACGTTTCAGATGTGGTGGACTTCATTAAAACATTACCACAAAACAGCAAACTTCAAATATTAGCTCCTTTAAATGAATTGACCAAAATAAAACTAGAAAATTTATTGCAAGATGGCATTCAACGCTTATGGATTAATAACGAAGTAGTGCCAGTTGAAGATTTTGATATAGAGGCATATTTATCAAAAACTACTACTAAAAATAAAAAAGACAATGCCGCTACTATTTTTATATTGATAGACAGAGTTACTGCCGAACAAACCGAGGATAACTTGTACCGCCTTGCAGATTCTGTCTCTTTGGCTTTTACAGAAGGAAATGGAGCGTGCGCCATAGATACATTAACTGGAAAAAATAAAATCTTCAACAATAGATTTGAGTTAGACGGCATTTCTTTTGAAATTCCATCGCCACAGTTTTTTAATTTTAATTCGCCTTATGGTGCTTGCCCAAAATGCGAGGGTTTTGGCACTATCCTCGGGATAGACCATGACTTGGTTATCCCCGACAGAAATTTATCTGTTTATGAAGATGCTGTTGTATGTTGGAAAGGAGAAGTGATGAGTTGGTGGAAAAAACAACTCATCACAGGTGCGCCGTCTTGCCAATTTCCTATTCACAAACCCATCTCCGATTTGACCCCAGAGCAATATAAAACGCTTTGGCAGGGCAATGCTTATTTTCAAGGAATAAATGCATTTTTTAAAGAGGTAGAATCGCAAACATATAAAATACAATACCGTGTGATGTTGGCAAAATATCGAGGGCGCACCGCCTGCGATGATTGCCAGGGTACTCGCCTGCGGCACGATGCCGATTATGTAAAAGTGGGCGATAAAACGATGGGCAATTTATTGCAAATGACAATTAAACAATTGCATGCACATTTTTCTCAATTGAAATTAGAAAAAACGGATTTAAAGATTGCAAATAGGATATTAACCGAAATAAATAATAGGCTGCAATTTATGGTAGATGTAGGATTGGAATATCTTACCTTAAACAGATTTTCTAACACGCTTTCGGGAGGCGAATCGCAACGCATAAACCTGACCAGAACACTGGGCAGCAACCTTACCGGTTCTTTATATATTTTGGATGAACCGAGCGTGGGCTTGCACCCACATGATACCGGAAGGCTGATTGCCATCCTAAAATATTTACGCGATTTAGGAAATACAGTAGTCGTTGTAGAACATGAAGAAGAGGCGATACGTTCTGCAGATTATTTGATTGATGTAGGTCCGTATGCCGGTACTTTGGGCGGCAAAATTGTATTTGCAGGTAATGCAGCAGATATTTTAAAAAACCCGAATAGCTTAACGACCCAATATCTTACTGGAAAATTACAAATTGAAGTTCCAAAAATCCGTAGAAAGCCGATAAATTTTATGGAAATAAAAGGAGCAAAACAAAACAATTTAAAAAATATAAATGTCCGAATTCCGTTGCGTGCATTATCCGTAATTACAGGGGTTTCTGGTTCCGGAAAAACGACACTCATCAAGCAGATTTTGTACCCGTTTTTAAAAAATGAATTAGAAAATTTTGGAACAAAGCCTGGACTTTATAAAGAAATTATAGGCTATAAAAATAAAATTAGCAAGATAGAATTTGTAGATCAAAATCCAATAGGCAGAAGTTCGCGCAGCAATCCTATTACTTATATCAAAGCGTATGATGTAATCCGTGATTTATTTGCCGCACAAGCATTATCTAAAATTCGGGGCTACCAACCCAAACATTTTTCGTTTAATGTAGAAGGCGGTCGCTGTGATGCTTGCGAGGGAGAAGGGGAACAAATAGTGGAAATGCAATTTTTGGCAGATGTACATTTGGAATGTGAAGTATGCCATGGAAAACGATTTAAACAAGAGGTATTAGAAGTAAATTATAACGGAAAAAATATCGCAGAAATATTAGCACTAACAGTTGATGATGCCATTGACTTTTTTAAAGAAAGAAAAGAAATTGTAAGCCGTTTAATGCCCTTACAAGACGTAGGATTGGGGTATATACATTTAGGACAAAGCAGTTCAACTTTAAGTGGAGGCGAAGCGCAGCGTGTAAAACTAGCTTCCTTTTTATCGAAAGGGATAGCGAAAGAACCTGTATTATTTATCTTTGACGAACCTACCACTGGCTTGCATTTTCATGATATCAATAAATTGCTAACTGCCTTTAATGCATTGATAGAAATTGGACATACAGTAATTGTTGTAGAACACAATATGGATGTCATCAAATGTGCGGACTGGATAGTAGATCTTGGACCCAAGGGCGGCGAAGAAGGTGGTTACTTACTATTTGAAGGCACTCCCGAGGATTTAGTGAAGAATAAGGAAAGTATTACGGCAAAATATTTGAAGGAAAAATTGTAGTTCTTTTGAAACTAATTTGTAATAAATTTTAGCATAAATCAAACACTCGAAATATAATTCTATCACGCTTACTAACGTTAATAAAGATTAAAAATCCAGTATGCTTAATCTTTTTGGGTGTATATTTAATTATAGTTAATAAGCAAAGATGTGGAATAGTGTAATTCCAAATTGTTTGACTATTTTCTTCACCTAAAAAAATATAATTATGAAAAAGTTACTTATCGTTCTGCTTACATCAATGGCAAGTGCCCTATCTGCTATGGCTCAAAATACCGACTTTAGAGGGTATGAATGGGGAAGTTCGTTAGAAAAAATACAAGAAAGTGAAAGTGCTCCTTATGTAGCAAAAGTGAGCAATGACGAATTGATTTATAGGGACCAACTGGGTGGCTATGACTGTGATGTACATTATATTTTTAATGACAATGACAAGTTGGAAGGGGGCGTTTATCTATTTACCAAAAAATATCCTAATCCTCAGTTTTATGTAGAAGATTATAGTACTTTCAAAAGTTTGCTCACCCAAAAATATGGTAAGGCAGCAGCAGAAAATGTAAACTGGAAAAACAACACAACAATTTCTACCGATAAACAAACTTACGGACAGGCAGTTGCCGACGGAAATTTAACCTTAAACACCAGATGGAATACTCCACGCTCCAGTGTGATGATAATTTTATTTACCACGCCAGAAAAGCAACCCGTGTTGCAAATTTATTATACCGCCCGTTCTTTAGAGGAATTACAAAATAAAGCAACCCTAAAAACAGCGATACAAAAGCTATAAGTATTAGAATTTATTGCTATTTTGGAACTTATGTCGTCCAATAAAATTAGAAAAGCACTTACCAAAATTTCTAACGTGTTCTTTTGGGATTATATTTCTTAT
Organism: uncultured Chitinophagales bacterium; assembly: GCA_964642875.1. Taxonomy (GTDB): domain Bacteria; phylum Bacteroidota; class Bacteroidia; order Chitinophagales; family JADIYW01; genus JADJSS01. The sequence continues at coordinate 3,932 of CAZXRF010000067.1, forward strand.
AAGAAAAACTCCTTATTTCCAGCTGGTCATTTTTATTCTCCAGTAATTTCAGTCGAAGAAATTAAAAAAAGGCAAGATATAATTTGGGATGCAGCGAAGCAGCCAACCATACCCGGCATTGATTTGAATACGGAAAGCCAGCTTCAAAGGATAGAGGAATTTTCAAAGTATTATGAAGAAATTCCATTTGCCACTAAGAAGAATGAAACTACCCGTTACTATTTTGAAAATCCTTTTTTCTCTTATACCGATGCCATTTTTTTGTATTCGATGATGCGGCAGTATAAGCCCAAAAAAATTATAGAAATTGGCTCGGGGTTTTCATCGGCAGTAATGTTAGATGTTAATACTATTTTCTTTAATAATGAAATCGATTTGACTTTTATTGAACCTTATCCAGATCGGTTGAACCAATTGCTGACCACGAAGGACAAGAAGACCACCAACTTAGTAGAAAAAAACGTACAAAATGTTTCATTGGATATTTTTGAGCAATTGAATGCGGGAGATATTTTATTTGTAGATAGCTCGCATGTGGTAAAAACAGGAAGCGATGTAAATTATATTATTTTTGAAATTTTGCCCCAATTAAAACCCGGCGTAATCATTCATTTTCATGATATTTTTTATCCATTTGAGTACCCGAAAGAATGGGTGTTTACAAAAAGAAATTGGAATGAAGATTATTTCTTAAAAGCATTTTTGATGTACAATACTAAATTTTCTATCTTATTGTTTTCCCATTATTTACACCTACATCATCCCGAAGTATTTTCGAAAATTCCATTATGTTATAAAAATAAAGGCGGCAATTTGTGGTTGCTGAAAAAATAAATAGATGGTTAGCTATTTCTGGAGTCTTCGCCCCAGTTTAGCTTTTCACGCAAAGTATTTAAGTAAGAACTTTCCGGCAAGCGCAACAATTTAAAAGTAAAATTAGCTTTGCGAACCGCCAACTGTATCGTATTGTCCATGTTGACAGAACGCGAGTCGATAGAACATAGAAAAGTATTAGAACGACATTCTACTTCAAACGAAAGTACAGTGGCATCATCAATAATTATTGGACGTGCATTAAGGTTGTGTGGTGCCACGGGCGTTAGTACAAAAGTACCGGAAGCCGGAAATACTATCGGCCCGCCGCAGCTTAGCGAGTAAGCAGTAGAGCCGGTTGGCGTTGCCACAATCAAGCCATCAGCCCAAAAAGAATTTAAAAACTCCCCATTCAAATACACATGCACTACTATCATCGAGGAGGAATCCGTTTTGTGAATTGTAAACTCATTTAACCCATAATTTACTTCTCCAAAAACCTGCTTATTGGTTTCGACAGTAATGAGCGTTCTGTCTTCAATAGTATAAGAATTTTGAGCAATAGATTCTACTAATTTTTCAATTTCTTGTTTGTGAATATCTGCCAGAAATCCTAACCGTCCCATGTTTATACCTGCTACAGGAATTTCGCTATCTCGCACCAATTGTAAGGTATCTAACAAAGTGCCATCGCCGCCCAATGTGAGCAGCAAATTTATATTTTTCTTTACATCTGCCGGATGCTTGAAAGTGTCAATTTTTTTTAGTGTAAGATGCTTAGATAGTGATTTATAATACTCTTGATAAATTTGAAAGGAGATATTTTTTTGCGTTAATTGTTTGATTAATTCTAAAACATAAGGTGCATGTTCTTCTTTAAAAACCCTACTATATATTCCGATAGTCATCTGTTGGTGTTTTGTGTTTTAAAGCGTGTGATTAGAAATTAATTTTATACTTAAAAAAGAACAATTTCTATATCGGTTGTTCGAAATGTAAAAATAACCCATTCTTGAAATATCTGTTAAAGCTATATTCTATTCGCAACAACTTAGAATTAAAAGTAACAAAATTCAACCCGATTCCATAACCATATTGCCATTTGTTTTTGTATTGGTTGTTGTCTGTAAAATAGTTGTCCCATACATATCCGGCATCAAAATAGGTGGTTAGGTATAAATTAAAGGGCAAATAAGCCAAAGATGAATTAAGAATGGCAGCGTTTTTACCTTTAAATTTTTGCATTTTACTCAATTGCAAACTCACTAATCGACAGCGAAATTCGTTTTTAAACAATAAGAAATGCTGCCCATCCATTACATTTAATTCATAGCCGCGTATTGCATTTTCATCATAACCTATTGATTTTATCGGCTGTAAGTTGTAAGGCTGTTTTAGGGGCCAAGAAAATTGCCATTTTATCATGGCAGCAGCGGAGAAACGAGGTTGTTTTTTCCATTGTATATATTTACTAAATTGAAACCCGGCGGTTGACATTCGAGTTTTTAAAAAGCCCAAACCATAATTGGTAAAGTTGAGAGCCATTAGCCAGCCATCTGTAGGATAAGCCCGAATATTTCTATGGTCTGATACAAAATTATAACCTATTTTGAAATATTGCTGTTTTCTGTCCCCTAAAAAATAAGCTGGATTTGCATGGAATGCTGAGTCGCTAATTTTGGAAAATCCATAACCAAGAGAGATATAATGGGTGGTATGAATTTTTTTGCGATAGGATATCTGTCCCGATATTTCTATTTTTTGCATTTGCCAAGAACGCCCCAAATCCATATATGCCAATTTATCGTCCACCGTATTATAAGCAATGCGTTTGGTGCGCAGCATGGTATAGGCTACTGACAGTCCTACTCGCTCCTTTTTGCGCTTAAATATAGGAATAGAATACGCCAAGTCCATTCGCTGAGCAAAGCCAAAACTGAAGCCTACCTGTAACATGTCATTTCTGCCAGAGAGGTTGCCCCAGTTGAGTTGTAGCCCATATTGCAAGCGTTTAAAATCATGGTGATATTGCTTCCACCATTCCACTACGTTACGATCCACAAATTTAATTATCGGCACCGGCATGATTACCCACCGTTCGCGTACTTGAATAAATAAATCCAAGCTATCGTCTTCCCAGTTTTTTATATTGATAGAGACATCATTAAACAAGCCAATATTGAATATATTAAGCCGCTGTTTTAGTAATACCGCATCCATATCTTTGGCAGGAAACGAGTCGTTTTCGTGCAAGGTCATCTCGCGAAGTATGATATAGGGCTTTGTTTTTTTATTTCCGCCAACGATGATATGCCGGATTTTTAAAAATCCGGTGTTTTCTTGTGCTTGGGCACAAAAAACAAATAAGCTACAAATTATCCAAAGTATATGTTTCAATAAAGCTAATCTTAAACCCACAAAAATACGAGAATAAGCCCATTTTATGGCTTGTTCTAAAAATTGAAAGTGTGAAGAATTGTAAAATACATTAAAAATGATACAACACCAACCCTACAATTTGCCCAACAATCCCGACTAAAAACCCGGTATATACTTCTTTGATGGTATGTGCGCCTAAGTATAAACGGGCTGAAGCAATTGCTCCGGTTAATACAATTACTCCTATGAAATAATATCCGATATTGGTTGGAGATACCATTGTCAATAACATCACAGCCGCTAATACGCCACTAACCCCTACCATGTGTAAGCTGATTTTTGAAAAAACATTTATTAAAAATGCTATAAATAACGAAGCTAAAGTACCCATCATAAATGCACCCATCAATGCAGGGAAATTTATTTTTTTAATGGCTAAATATGCCCAGACATAAAAAATAATTGTTGCTACCATTGGTATAATGCGCTGCTTGTGGTCGGGCATTTCCAAGCTGTCTATAAAGCCTAATTTTCGCATCAACAAAATAGCGATAGCCGGAAACATAAATGTATTGATGAATACTACGGCAATTACTACGCCTATGGGCATACCTGCAAAAACAAATGGATTGGTTTTTAAAAGTAAGAGTAAAAACCAAGTTGCCATCAGCAAGGGATGGAATAGGTAAGACAATAATTTAGAAAGAAACTTTATCACAAATAGTCTGTTTTATTATAATTCTTTTCGTAGCCGTGCCACCGGTATATTTAGTTGTTCGCGATATTTTGCTACGGTGCGGCGGGCAATGTTATATCCTTTTTCTTTTAGCTGCTCTGTCAGATATTCATCGCTCCAAGGTTTAGATTTAACTTCGGTGTCTATCAAGCCTTCCAGTATTTTTTTTACCTCTCTTGTAGATACTTCTTCGCCACCTTCGGTTTGCAACCCCTCAGAAAAGAAATGTTTTAAAGAGAAAACCCCAAACTCTGTTTGGCAGTATTTGCTATTTGCCACCCGCGATACCGTAGAAATATCTAAGCTCGTAATTTCTGCAATATCTTTTAATATCATTGGGCGGAGTTTCATTTCATCGCCGGTGATAAAATATTCCTTTTGGAAAAAAACGATGGCTTCCATTGTTACAAATAAAGTATGCTGTCTTTGTTTAATGGCATCGATGAACCATTTTGCCGCATCTATTTTTTGTTTGATGAACACAACAGCTTCTTTTTGTTTTTTATCTTTCATGGCACCTTTACCATACGAGGTAAGCATTTCCTTAAAAGAATCGCTGATGCGCAAGTCTGGTGCATTTTTCCCATTTAACAAAACCTCTAATTCTCCATTATTGTTCTCTACTGTGAAATCTGGAATAATAGTTTGGTGGTTTATAGCAGAACTTCCATCGCCGGCGCCGCCCGGTTTTGGGTTTAGATGCAAGATAATGTCTAAGGACTTTTTTAGTTGTTGCTCATCAATATCTAACGCTTTCATTATTTTGTCGTAATGTTTTTTGGTGAAAGCTTCAAATTGGGTATTGATAATTTTAAGTGCTAATTTCACCATACTGCTTTGCTCCCGGCGCTCCAATTGTATTTGTAAACACTCTTGTAAATTTCTGGCGCCAACACCAGGCGGATCAAATCGATGAATAGTGCGCAATACTTCTTCGATTTCCTCTACCGAAGTAGATACATTGCGCTGAAAAGCCAAATCATCTACAATGGCATCTAAATCTCTGCGCAGGTAACCATCCTCATCGATGCTGCCGATAAGCTGGTCGGCTATCTGCCACTCATGTTCGTTTAAATCGAGGAGATTGAGTTGTTCATCTAAAAAATCGTGAAAGGATTTTCCAACGGCATACGGGGTAGATTTTTTTTCTTCTTTGCCCCCATAGTCATCGCCGCTATCGTTATTGTAATCATATTCCTCTTTGGTATATTGTTCTACATCGAGGCTGTCGGCATAGTCCTCTTCACTATTGTCATTATATTCCTCTTCGTCATCCCGTATTTGTTCGGGTTCGGTGAGGTTTTCTTTGTCATTGTCAAAATCACCGATGCTTTCTTCCAATGCCGGATTTATTTCCAATTCTTCTTTTATGCGTTGTTCTAAATTTGCCGTAGGAACTTGTAATAACTTCATCAACTGTATCTGCTGTGGCGACAGTTTTTGAAGTAGTTTTTGAGATAAACGTTGGTGCAACATTTTGTAACAATTAGAAAAATTAAGAATGCTATTCCTGCAAAAATAAGATAAATATGTCAATGCTTTAGTTAGAAATACATTAATTCCTATTAAACGTGGTGCTCTAACTTTCAAGAGGGCATAAATTTATTCAATACAAACATATAGTTATCAATGGCGTTTCAGCAAATCACTCAAACGACAAAATATCAAAAATAGGACGCAAATTATTGAAACAATACGAAGCAAAAAACAGATACAACAGTGAATTTTTTACCGACACACGATTCAATGCTTCACAAAAATGGAGTCAATTTTTGCAAATGCTACATTTCAGAGCAACAGAACTAATGAATCAAATTTTTCATTATTTTTGTTTATATAAATAGCTAATAAAAACCTTATATTGAGTAGATTTTAAGAATGAAGAAACTGAATTATATCGACTTATTTGCCGGCGCTGGCGGCTTGTCCGAGGGATTTGTCAGAGCGGGTTTCCATCCGATTGCCCATGTAGAAATGAACAAAGACGCTTGCGATACTTTGAGAACAAGAGCTGCTTATCATTGGTTGATGGAAAATGGGAAGAAAAAAACCTACATTGACTATCTTAAATCAGAAAATAAAACGAAAGAAGACCTTTGGGCGAAAATTCCTGAAAATATCATCAATTCTGTAATCAATACTGAAATTTCAAAGGAAACTTTACCGAACATTTTCAAAAAAATAGATAGCGAATTAGGCAAAAATAAAATTGATTTAATTATTGGTGGTCCGCCTTGTCAGGCGTATTCTGTTGCGGGTAGAGCCCGCAAGGATATGAGCAACGACCCAAGAAATACTTTGTATTTACACTATGTGAAGTTTTTGGAAAAATACCAACCAAAAATGTTTGTATTTGAAAATGTGCCAGGCATTCTGTCAGCAAAAAATGGCAAGCATTTAGACAACATCTTTAAAGTGGTAAAGGAAGCTGGTTACGATTTATCCATTCCGCCAAAAAATTATTTAAATGCAAAAGACTTTGGTGTTTTGCAAGACAGAAAACGTGTAATCATCATTGGTTGGAAAAAAGAACTGGGCTTATCTTATCCTGAATTTGAAATAAAAGAAAATAATTTTCAGATTTTAAAAGATTTATTTTCAGATTTGAAACCCTTGCAAAATGGCAAAGGAACACTGAATGCTGTCAATTACGTTAAACCAACAACAGAATATTTGGAACAAGCAAAAATCCGCAACGGATTAGATATTGTTACACAACACATCGCACGACCGAACAACGAAAATGATTTGGAAATTTACCGAATTGCAGTTGAAGAATGGAACAACGGTAAACGTTTGAATTACGCAAAACTTCCGAAAGAACTAATTACTCATTCAAACACCGAGGTTTTTACAAATCGTTTTCAAGTAGTAAATGGACAAGGTGTTTCGCATACAGTAGTTGCTCATATTGCAATGGACGGGCATTATTATATACACCCCGACAAGAAACAAAACCGCTCTATTTCAGTTAGAGAAGCCGCAAGAATACAGTCTTTTCCTGATGATTATTTTTTTGAAGGTAGCAGAACTGCTGCTTTCAAACAAATAGGTAATGCAGTTCCAGTTTTGATGGCGGAAAAAATTGCTAAAAAAATTAAAAAATACTTAAAATGAAAATTATGAAAACACAAATTCAAACCTTGAATGATGTTATTGTCTTTGCAAAACATTTAGTTCAAAATGAAAAATTATCATTCCATCCAGATGATGACTTTAGAGATTATGTGAATTTTGAAACACAAGAAGCATTTTATACAAATGAAGAAGCTTTGTATAGAAACAAACTTATGGATAAATGTGTTAAAGTTTGTAAAAGAGAAAAAATAGAAATATATGAAGTAATGCTTCCAATTATACACGAAGCAACATTTGCGTAATGGATTTTATTAAAGCCGAAATAGCCAAACCAAACCCTAAATCAACAATCAATTCTTACAGAAGTTTTGGTT
>CAZXRF010000068.1:0-10185 GCA_964642875.1 uncultured Chitinophagales bacterium
TGGAACTGCCTGATGACGAAATATACTCGACGAGATATTCAGCAGTGTGTTGGTTAATGAAATTATGAAAATGTGATCTTGAAAAAATATACTTTTCTGTATTTGTAAATAGATATTTTAGTATTTTAAAAAAAGTTTTAAAAGTACTATTGTCTAAGTCTATTACTTCTCGATTGGCAACCACATCTTTTATTTCTATCTCGTCTTCTCCAAAGTTGAAAAACTGCTCTACTTCATTTGTGAAATTTGGATTGTTATCTGTATTATGCGCTATACTTTTTAACGGAGTATGACAATAGGGTATCTTATTTAATTTGCAGTATAGCATTGCCGAATAAATTGCTTGCGCTTGCGCGCCCATGCCGTCTTTTTTTCCTGTACATGTTATATAGCAATTCTTTTTAAATGGAATTACATAAAATAGCATTATCCGAGCTATTATTAATGAGTATATATTTTTTATCTTTGAAATCAATTAGTTGTTTTATCCGATATAAAGGTAGCATTATTTATTTTTCTATGGATATACAACTCAAAAATAGAAATAATGATCGTAGCACAATTAAGAGGAGGGTTGGGAAATCAAATGTTTCAATATGCATTTGCAAAAAATATTGCCGCCACCAATAAAACACAATTAATCTTAGATACTTCTTATCTGCAAAGTAAATTGCCTTTTAAAAAATGGGCAACTCCTATGCAGTACGAATTAAAAATTTTCAATATAAAAGCTGCACTTTCCACTAATTTTATAAATAGCAATTTATGGTTGTATCCATTTGCAAAAGCAGAATATATTGTAAAAGGATTATGGAATAAAAATCGCTTTCAATTTGTGCAAGAAAAACAATTTAATTTTGATGAAACCCTTTTCAAAAGTAGCGACGATAGTTTTTTAATTGGCAACTTTCAAAGCGAATTATATTTTAAAAATATAGCACAAGAACTTAGAAATGATTTTATTTTTTTACCAGAATTAGATAATAAAAATCAAGAATGGATGACGGCAATAAAATCCCAAAATTCTGTTTCCATTCATATTCGCCGTGGCGATTATCTTTCTATTACAAAAAATGCACAGAAATTTATATCCCTGCCTTTGGAATATTATAAAAATGCTATTTCAAAAATAGCAGAGCGGGTTACCAATCCCATTTTTTATATTTTTTCTGATGATGTGCAATGGGTTCAGCAAAATCTGAAATTAGATTTCCCCACTTTCTTTATAACAAACAATCACACACCAGCTACTGCTTATATTGATATGCAATTAATGAGTGCTTGCAAACATCATATTATTGCCAATAGCACTTTTAGTTGGTGGGGCGCATGGCTAAATCCCAATTCAGATAAAATAGTCATTGCACCTAAGCAATGGTTTTCAGATACCACTATAAATTCAAAAGATATCTATCCTTTAGAATGGATAAAATTGTAATTTAGCCCAATAAATATTTCCCAATGGCAAAAAAACTACCGATAACACCGGAATCTACTACTGCAAAATCGCCACGCAGTTCCAGTAATCAAAAAAACTCAAATACAGGAATACAACTTTCCAATAAAGTTTTAATTCCAGCAATAATTCTCTTTTTTCTCGCATTAGCGTTTATATATAATATGCCATTGATGCAAGGAATGAAACTCTCTGCACATGATAGCACACAATATATAGCACTCAATAAAGAAAGTGCAGATTATAAAGCTTCTACCGGACATGCAGCCATGTGGTCATCTCGCATGTTTAGTGGTATGCCAGCATTTTTAATGGGTGGCTATGATTTTCCTAAAGCTGTAGAATATTCTCCTCGTACTATTTTAGCTAAAATATTATTTGAGATTCCCGCACCAGCATTAGAAATGTTCTTTTTAATGATATGCGCATTTATAGGTTTATATGTACTAACGCGTAAAATATCCTATTCGGTGTTGGGTGCAATAGGAGTTGGGTTTTGTAGTAATAATGTGGTTAGCTTAGATGCAGGACATATTACTAAAGTAAATACTATTGCTATGTTTTTACCACTATTTGCGGGTGCTTGGTTGGTATTGCATAAAAAATATATTTGGGGTACAATATTATTTTTCATTTTTGCAAATGAGATAGTAGCAGAAAGACACGTACAAATTGCGTATTACAGTTTTATATTAATAGGAATTTATGCTGCAGTTGAAATTGGAAAAGCAATGCTTCGCAAAGAGATTAAACATGCTGTTTTAGCGGGTATAATATTGATTTCCGCCATCGGTGTTTCTGGTATGATGAATTTTGATAATTATTTTATCAATGATTTTTCGAAAGAAACGACACGCGGTGGCGATATTTTAAATAGCTCAAAAATGAATCCGACTGCAACTGCGAAATCAACAACTTCAGAAAAAGAAAAAGAAAAAGGAGTTGGATTTGATTACGCTACAAATTGGAGTTTGGGAATAGAAGAATTAGGGAGCTTGGTAGTGCCTAATTTTGTAGGTGGTTCATCGGTAGCATCGTTAGATGAAAATTCTAAAGTTTATAAAACACTTTCATCTAAAGGGGTGTCGCCACAGCAAGCAGAACAATTTGTGCAACGCATGCCGCTATATTGGGGAAGTGAGCCATTTGTTCAAGGCCCAATTTATTTGGGTGCAATAGTAATTTTCTTATTTTTCTTTGGCGTGTTTGCCTACAAAGGCGACTTAAAACGCTGGATAATAGGGTGTGTAGTTTTTACTATTTTAATTGCATTAGGCAGGAATTTTGAAATCTTTTATCGCTTATTATTCGACTACTTACCGGGCTTCAATAAATTTAGAGCACCAACAATGATACTTGCACTTACGCAAGTATTAATGGTTATTCTTGGTGTTTTAGGATTAAAAGATTTCTTTGATGATAGTATTTCCACTAAAGAAGATAGAATAAAAACGCTAAAAATGTCGTCAGGAATAACCGGCGGTTTGTTGGTATTTTTTATTGTAATGAGTACCGTTTTTTCTTTCCAATCTAAAGCTGTGCAAGAAGGAAAATCTACAGATGACCAATTTAAGGCGCAACTCACCCAAATGACCGGTGATCAGAATTTTGCTAATGATATCTACCATTCCTTAACAGAGGATAGAGCATCTGCCATGCGAAATGATGCTATTCGTTCTTTGTTTTTTGTTGCACTTGCAGCAATTTTATTGGCAAGTTTTGCTACACAAAAATTCCGACAATCGTCAATAATTATAGCTGCTCTAACATTGTTAGTGCTCTTAGATTTTTGGATGGTAGATAAACGTTATTTGAACAAGAACGACTTCGAAGATGCAGCTTCTTTGGAGATGAATGCCTTCCCAGAAACACCAGCAGATGCTGCAATTATTGCCGATAATAAAACAGGTGCTCGCATGGTTGATTTTACCGGTGATGTATTTAATAGTGCTAGCCCAGCATACTACCATAGAACAATTGGCGGCTATAACCCCGCAAAATTACGCCGCTATCAAGATATTATTGAATACGGATTGAGCTATGATTTTCAATTACTAAATAAAGGTGGATTTGCAAATGCAAATTTTTTAAATATGCTGAACACAAAGTATTTAAAACAATCTGCGGAAGCTAATGGCGTAATTCATAACCCGAATGCATTGGGTAATGCGTGGTTTGTAAATAATTTAGAAATTGTAAATACACCAGAAGACGAAATATTGAAAGTAAGAAATATTAATCCGGCACAAACGGCAATAGTTAATCATGAATTTAGTAAATATATAGATGGGTTTTCAGCAAATACGGATACTTCTGCTCAGAATGAAACACGTTTTATTCGCGCAATAGATACAAAAGACCCAATGAAAATTGAATATACATTTAAGTCGCCGAAAAATGAATTTGTGGTTTTTTCTGAAGTTATTTATCGCCCAAATGAAGATTGGATTTCATATATAGATGGAAAACCCGCAGACCATATTCGGGTGAATTATATTTTGAGAGGAATGAAAGTGAACGAAGGCGAACATAAAATCACTTTTGAATTTAAGCCAAAATTATATGCAATGACCAACAATGTTATACTATTGGGTAATTTAATTTTCTATGTCGTAATTTTAGGATTATGCATATTTTATTTTAGAAAAAAGCATTTGAATAAAGGAAAAGTAATATGAGCTCAGTCTTTTCTTTTTTAATAATTAGTTTTAACAGAGCAGCAGATACAATTGATGCAGTTAAAAATGTATTACAATTAGATGAAGTTCAAGGTTGGACGAAAGAAATTATTGTTTTAAATAATGGTTCTACACATGATTATTATATTTTTCAAAATTATTTAGAAAATTTAAGTGTAGCAGACAGAGCAAAAGTTAATTACATTGTTTCAAGTAAAAATTTAGGTGTTGCAGGTGGCAGAAACCTAAGTATCAAAGAGGCTACGGGAAAGTATTTGTTATTTATGGATGATGATTCAGAAATATCAAATACAAACGTTATACAACAAATATTAGATTTGTATATAAAATACGAAAAAGAAAAACTAGCAATAATAGGTTTTTTAGGTAAAAATCCATATTCCGAAAAATTTGATATGCCTTTAAAAAATCCTAAATTGATAGAAGGTAAGCAAGAAATTTTTTATAATCTCTTTTTTGGCTATGGACATGTTTTTCCTAAATCATTAATTGATAAAACAGGCTATTATCAAGAAGATTTTTTCTATGGGATGGAAGAATATGATCTAAGCTATGCTACCATAAAAGCTGGCTATTCAATTTTGTTTACGAAAGAATTATTAATGATTCATAAACAGAATCCAAATGGGAGAGAACCGGATAACGTAACAAAACTGCGCATGTTCACCAATAAAATGATAGTAGTATATAAGCATTTACCTCTGCTTTATGTTATAACACATTTTATTGCATGGAGTGCATTCTTTTTATATAAATCTAAGTTGGCTTTGTTTATGTATCTGAAAGGAGTTATAAATTTGATAAGCAGATTTAAAACAGCCAAACGAGAAGTGATGAATGAACAAGGAATGAAATACTTGTACAAAGTAAAAGCAAGATTATGGTATTAGATAAATTCCTTTTTTCCAAATGGGAATCTCAATCGGCTGTGCGCCAAAGCCTTCAAAATATGTAGCTATATTTTTATTTTGGCTGCCACAAAAATTAAATATTTTCCCTTTTTCTAATGCCTCTTGAATAATATGATGTAATAAAAAAGTAACCGCTCCTGAGTTTTTATAATTAATATTATATCCGCTAAATAAATAGTAAATACTAGCATTGTCTTCTACAAATAGTAAAGTTGCAAGTAGATTTTTATCGCTATCCAAACAGTTTAGTATTTTTCCGCAATGGTATTTTTTTAATATGGAATCTATTTGCTGAAATGTATTAAATGATAATTTGGGTTTGATATTTTTCCGAAAAAACGTATCTGCAATTAGTTGATAGGAAAGAAGTATGTTTGTACTATTTTCAATTTGATAGGATGATTTTATTCCTTTCTGAATATGGCGTTGATGGTGTTTGCTTAATTGATAGGATGTTTTTTTTTGCAATATGTAAGTAGAATAAATTTCTTGCTTAAACCCTAAAGTATTTAATTTTATTTTTTGGTATGCTGGTTGGAATTTAAAATAAGATTTTATTGCAAAGGGTAATTGCTGAAATAGTTTTATTGCAATTTTTTGCTGTTCCTCTTTAGAAATATTTTGAATAAATAGTACGGATTGATAAAAATTGATTTCTGGTAAAAAAATACGCTTTGTTACAAAATTTCCTTTTATACAATAAGGCAATGCGGCTATAATTTTACTATGCTTTTCGTCGTCAATTGTATTTTCAAAATATAAAATTACGTCCCAATCAGCTGATGCTATATCCAACCAAAATGGCTGTAAGAAAATAGGAATATCTGTATTTTCTTTACAAAATTTACGATATAAATCTTTATTTGTTTTCAATTATTTTTTGTAATTATAGGGATAGGGCAATGATTTGAGTCCCACATTCCAAAAGAAAAAACTCCAATGGTCGGTAATGTCTTCAATGATTTTTGAAGTAGGTTTTCCGTCTCCGTGTCCCGTCTCTGTTTCTATACGAATTAACTCAGGATTGTCTTTGGTCGCATATTCTTGTAGGCGTGCGGCAAACTTAAAACTATGCGCCGGCACCACTCGGTCATCGTGGTCTGCTGTTTGTACTAGCGTAGCAGGGTATTTTGTTTTAGGTTTTAATTGATGATAAGGCGAATAATTTTTTAAGTAATTAAACATTTCTTTGCTTTGGTCTGAGCTGCCAAATTCTGTAACCCAAGCATGTCCAACGGTAAATTTTTGAAATTTTAGCATATCCATTACTCCAACACCCGGAAATGCTACTTTATACAAATCCGGTCGCTGCGTCATGCAAGCACCCACCAACAATCCGCCATTGGAACGCCCTGAAATTGCTAACTTTTCTTTAGAGGTATATTTTTTCTTAATAAGATATTCTGCAGCAGCAATAAAATCATCAAATACATTTTGTTTTTTAGTCAACATGCCTGCTTGATGCCATTCTTCACCAAACTCTCCACCGCCCCGTATATTGGGCATCGCATATACTCCTCCATTTTCTAAAAGTAAAATTAATCCAGTAGAAAAATAGGGGGTCATATTTATATTAAACCCACCATAGCTATATAAATAAGTCGGATTTTTTTTGTCTAATTTTAATCCTTTTTTATACACGATAAACATCGGTATTTTTGTCCCATCTTTACTCTTGTACCATTCTTGTTTTGATTCAAAATCGCTGGGGTTAAATTTCACATCTGTTTTCATAAAAAGCTGTGAATAGCCTGTTAATGTATTATACACAAAGATGCTTGAAGGATAAGTGAATGAAGAGTAATTATAAAAAATTAGATTATCTAATCTCTTGCCACCGGAAATTGTAGCAGTTCCTAATCCAGGTAATGCGATTTCTTTTTTGTTCTTACCGTCTATATCAAACACATACATTTTATTACATGCATTTTCTAAATAAACAGCCGTTATTTTGAAACCAGTTAATGTCACAGCTTCCAATAGACTTTTTTGTTCCGGTAAAATTTCTTTCCAATTTTTTTTGTCCGGATTATTAGGGTCAACTTGTACTAACTTTCCATTGGGCGCACCGTTGTTGGTTTGTACAATAAATTTATCATTAATAACATCTAATACGTTACTTTCATTTTCAAATCCTGTAAATAATGGTTTGAAGTTGTATCCACTTTCAGCTGTCTTTTTCCAATACACTTCATATCCGTAAGTACCTTTAAATAAGTATAAAAACTGATATGCTAAATCATCAGAAAGGATTAAAGATGGACTAATTAATGAATCTTGAGTGTTGGTGTAAACAAACTCATCGTTGGCTTGTGTAGTACCCAATTTGTGATAATATACTTTTGCATGTGAATTGATTTCTGAAAGTACAGAGCCGACAGGTTTGTCATATCGTGAATAATAAAACCCATCTTTGTACCAAGCCGCATAAGTCGATTTTATCCATTCTATTTTATCATCGAGATAAGTTTTTGTCAATAAATCAAAAATGCGAAAATAAGCCCAATCACTGCCCGCAACACTATATTCAAGTGTAACGTATCTATTGTCTGTAGAAACAGAATTTATTGAAATAGAAGTAAGTCCTTTTGGGTCATACGAGTTTGGGTCAGCTAAAATAATTGGCGTACCTGTCAAGGTTTTTTGAACATATATAATGGGTTGGTTTTGTAATCCTTCTTTCTTATTAAAAAAAATATAATCGCCGGAATATTGAGGTAAAGTTAACTTTGTGTAATTGTATAATTCACTAAATCGTTTTCTTATTACCTCTCTATAAGGAATCTTTGAAAGATAATCAAAAGTTACTTTGTTTTCAGCAGCTATCCATGCTTCTGTTTCCGCAGAGGTATCATTCTCTAACCATTGATAGGGGTCTTCTACAGTAGTTCCAAAATAATTATTTGTATGATTTATTTTTTTTGTAACAGGATAATTTATTGCATTTGATGTTTTATCATTTTTTGCCATTACGGAATAAGAACTTAATAGAAAAAGATATAAAGTAAATCGGTTCATATAAAATGATTTATACAAAAATACAATTTTTGTTGAACAAGAAACTATAATTTCTCTTTATGTATTTGTTTGTCGTTTTTAATATTTTATCTTAATTTTCAATTTGTATTTTTCACCTTTTAAATATTATAGCCATGCAACATAAAATAACCAGTTTTGAGCAATATGAAGAAGTATATAAGAAAAGCGTAGAAAACCCTGAATTATTTTGGTCGGAAATTGCCGAAACCTTTCAATGGAGAAAGAAATGGGACAAAGTATTAGAATGGAATTTTAAAGAACCCAATGTAAAATGGTTTTTAAATGGGAAGCTAAATATTACTGAAAATTGCTTGGATAGGCATGCTGCATCAAATCCCAATAAGCCAGCAATTATTTGGGAAAGTAATGAAATAGATGTACCCAACAGAATAATAACCTATAAAGAATTATTAGACGAAGTTTGCCGATTTGCCAATGTGTTACAAAATAATGGCATCACCAAAGGCGATAGAGTTTGTCTATACATACCCATGATTCCTGAACTTGCAATAGCTGTGCTAGCATGCGCTAGAATTGGAGCCATCCACTCTGTAGTATTCGCCGGATTTTCCGCACGCTCTTTAATAGATAGAATTAATGATTCTGCTTGTAAATTATTAATTACCGCCGATGGTTTATATAGAGGAAATAAAACAGTTCATTTAAAAGAAATTTGTGATGAAGCCTTGACGCAAACGCCTTCAATAGAAAAGGTTATTGTATATAAACACACTAACGAAGTTATAAATATGCAGATGGGGCGCGATGTATGGTGGCATAATGAAATAAATAAAGCAGCAACGCATTTTGATGCAGTAGAAATGGATAGTGAAGATCCGCTTTTTATTTTATATACTTCTGGAAGTACCGGAAAGCCTAAAGGGGTAGTACATACCTGCGCCGGATACATGACTTTTGTTTACTACACTTATATCAATGTTTTTCAATACGAGGCAGATGATATTTTTTGGTGTACAGCAGATATAGGATGGATAACAGGTCATTCTTATATTATTTACGGTCCTCTATTAAGTGGTGCTACAACAGTACTATTCGAAGGTGTTCCTACTTATCCAGATGCGGGGCGTTTTTGGGCTACAATAGATAAATTACGAGTTACCAAATTTTATACAGCACCCACGGCAATCCGCTCATTAATGGCAAATGGATTAGTATATGTACAGCCTTATAAATTAGATTCTTTAAAAGTTATAGGCTCAGTAGGGGAGCCTATAAATGAAGAAGCATGGTATTGGTATCATGAGTATATAGGTAAACAAAAATGCCCTGTGGTAGATACATGGTGGCAAACAGAAACCGCAGGAATAATGATTTCGCCAATAGCTTATGTAACCCCCACAAAACCGGCTTATGCTACTTTGCCATTGCCCGGTGTACAGCCTGTGTTGGTAGATAGTGGTGGCTACGAAGTGACGGGAAATAATGTAGAAGGATTTTTATGTATTAAATTCCCGTGGCCTGGAATTATTAGAACTACGTATGGCGACCACGAGCGCTGCCGCTTGGCATATTTCTCTACGTATGATAATTTATATTTTACTGGCGATGGCTGCAAGAGAGATGAAGATGGTTACTACAGAATTATTGGAAGGGTAGATGATGTGATGAATGTAAGTGGGCATCGGTTAGGGACTGCCGAAGTGGAAAATGCCATAAATGAACATCCTAATGTAGTAGAAAGTGCAGTGGTAGGCTACCCACACGATATAAAAGGACAAGGGATTTATGCTTTTGTGATTGTAGATAAGGAGAGTATAGAAAAAGGAATTGTAGATACAGATGCCCCTTTAACAGAAGGTGTTGGCATTGATAATAGCTTGAATTTGTTGAATATTATTTCATTCGAAAATGAAGTAAAAAACATAGTAAGTAAAATAATTTCGCCTATTGCAAAGCCTGATAAAATCCAAATAGTGGCAGCCTTACCCAAAACACGCAGCGGCAAAATTATGCGCAGAATTTTACGGAAAATAGCCGAAGGTGAATTGAATAATTTAGGCGATACTACAACTCTCTTAGACCCGAGTGTTGTAGAGGAAATTATAAAAAATAGAAAATA
>CAZXRF010000069.1:0-10053 GCA_964642875.1 uncultured Chitinophagales bacterium
CTTTTTTTGACTAAGAAAAAAAGTGACAAGAGTTTGATTTTGATAATCAATTGAATAAAAAATCATTCTAAAATTAAACCGCACAATGCGTTAAACTATAAAATTTTAACAAAAACAATTATTCAAAACAGTTAAAACAATTTTAAAATGAAACACAACGTATTCACGAACACAATTAAAAAAAACAAAACCATGAGTAAAACAACAACAAAACTATTCGCCATCGTAGCATTATTTGCTACTGTATTATTTGCATCTTGCAAAAAAGAAACAGCAAATCCAGTGGCAAGCTTTACGATTTCACCAAACGATACGCTTGCTGGTGGAGAATCATTCACTTTTACAAATACTTCCACCAATGCAGATTCGTATTTGTGGAACTTTGGTGATGGCACTACAAGTACTGCGGTAAGCCCTACAAAGTCTGAATTTGTATTACATTCAGAGGTTCCATGTTCTGCATCTTTTGTTATTACTTTAACCGCTACAAAAGGCACTAAATCTGCTACAGTAAGCAAAACGGTAGTAGTGGAGTATTGTAAATAATTTTTTTCGTGTTTTAAGGTAGCGACTTTGTCGCTACCTTTTCTATTTTAAGTTGATATTCACTATTATTTTCGTGCCAGTTGCAAACTGTTGTTCATCATATTTATCTTCGTAAATAACGGTTGTTTTATCTACATTATTATTCAATAGCCTCAGCCGTTTTTCTGTTGCTGAAGTAGAAAATGATTGATGCGATGCATTTCTTTTTTTATTAATTTCTTCTGCAGCTTTTCTGCCTATTCCATTGTCATCAATTATACATTGCAGCATAGTTTCATCATCATTTACATCAAAATAAATATCGATCTGCTTGCTGCCTTTTTTATGCAGCAAACCATGTTTGATAGCATTTTCTACAAAAGGTTGCAGCAACATCGGCGGCAACTGCAGATAGTCTTCATCAACATTTTCTGACCAATGAATTTTATAAGAAAAATCATTTTCGAAACGCATACTTTCCAATTCTAAGTATTTTGTTAGAATTTCTATTTCTTCTGATAATTCAATTTTTTGCTTACCGGAAACATCTAATATTTTTCGTGTAAGCGATGCGAAATTGCCCATTTGCTCGTTGGCTATTTTCTTATCACCAATCGTATATAATTCCTGAATGGAATTTAACGCATTGAAAATAAAATGTGGATTCATTTGAGATTTTAATGCTGCCAATTCGCTATCTCTTTTTTCAATTTCCAGTTGCTGTTGTCTGATCTTTAATTCACTTAATTCCAATTCTTTCTTTTCTGTATTATATTGGAGTTGCAAGGAATTTAGCACATTCATTTTATCACGTGCCAAAGCAATTTGCTTCATTTCGTTATATCTTTTCGATAATTGTAATGCTTGTTTGTAGTCTTGCAAATGCTCATTATATTCAACCAATCTGCCACACAAAAACATGACTTGCTCTTCAGATTTTAGTTTTTCTGCAAACGCTAAAGAGCTGTTTCCATATTCAACTGCTTTTACATAATCATTTAATTTTGCATAATATTCAGCATATTTTAAATAGATACTACAATTCAAGCTTTCTATCGCATGTTCTGTACAAAGTTGATATGCTTTATCAATAAACTCTTTTGCTTTTTCAATTTCACCTAATTGTAAATAATTCCCTCCAGTATTTACATAACTGATAGCCATGCCAAAAATATGCTGTTCTCGCTCTGCTATTTCTAATCCTTTTAAAGAATATCGAAGTGCATTTTTAAAATCTTTTAGATACACATACGCAGCATCAATATTTACATATACTTGCGCATGCCGAATGTTTACTGGCATTGCATTCATTTCTTTTTCAATTTTCAGATAAATTTCTAATGCCTGTTCATATTGTTCGCTTCTTGTATAAATTAATGCTATGTCTGCTTTTGATAAAATATGATGCTCCACACTGTCACTTTTAGATAATATTTTATCGGCAGCTATAAATTTTTCTAATGCATGTTCGTTCCAATTTACCATGTAATAATACACCCCATAATTATTTAAAATCAAACCGCGCTCTATAGCATTTTCTACATAATCAACAGATAATTCATCTGCTTGTTTATTGTATTTTAACGCTTCTTCCACATCAAGCTGCATTAAATCAGCAGCTAATTTTATCAAGGTGCTGACGCGTTCTTCTTTTGTGATGGTACTATCTTCTAATTTTATTTTTAATTGCTCTGTTAGTTGCATTTTTATTTCAATTTTATAAATGGTATTTATGTACCTTTGTATGGTGTTAAATAAACTCAAACATATCATTTTTTATTTCTATTTGCGCTTGAAAAATAAAAAAGCTGCAGAACGATTGCCTATTTCTTTACAAAAAGCAAAAAGCGTTGGCATTTTATTTTTTGCAGATAATATTCAGCAAAATGACCTGGTTTTAGCGTTTTCGCAACAATTAAAAGCACTGCAAAAAGAAGTTCAACTACTTGGTTATTTGCCGAAGCGGGAGTTTGGTTTTCAATATCCATTTCCATATATTTCTAATAAAGATATATCTTGGTATGGTAAGCCTGGCGGAGGTACTACTGGTTATTTTGAACGCTCTCCATTCGATTTGATTATTGACTTTAGTGTAGGTGATTGTTTGCCGTTGGAGTACATTTCGGCTGTTTCGGCTGCCAAGTTTAGAGTTGGGTTTAATAAAGATATTCAAAATTCTAACTATGATTTAATATTGATTTCAAACGAAAAATCAAATATTTCTAATTTAATTCAGAACTTAGAGAAATATTTGAAGTAATTAGTCAAAACTCATTGGATAAAAGACTCTAGTTTTACAATTGGTCTTTTCCTATGATAAAAAAATAAAATTTATGTTGAATTTAAAAGGAGTGGGTGTGGCGTTGGTAACACCTTTTAATGAGAAAAAAGAAATCAACTTTACTGAGTTTGAAAAAGTAGTGAACTACGTGATTGAAGGTGGAGTAGATAATGTAGTAGTATTAGGTACAACAGGCGAATCGGTCACATTGTCGAAGCAAGAAAAACAAGATTCTATTCATAAATGCGTAGAAGTTACCAATAAGCGCGTTCCTGTTATTGCTGGGTTTGGCGGCAATGATACAAAAAGCATTATTGCAGATATGCAGTCGTTTGATTTGAGCGGTGTAGATGCTATTTTATCGGTTTCTCCATATTACAACAAGCCAACTCAAGAGGGAATTTATGAGCATTACAAAGCTATAGCCAATAGCACAGATTTGCCAATTATTTTATACAATGTACCCGGACGAACGGCATCAAATATTAGAGCTACTACTACTTTGCAATTAGCAAATGATTTTAAAAATATTATTGGTATAAAAGAAGCAAGCAATGATTGGCAACAGATTTTTTGGTTGGCTAGAGAAAAACCAGCAGATTTTTATTTAATCAGCGGCAACGATGATTTAATTGTTCCTCAAATTTCTATTGGTTATGATGGCGTAATTTCTGTTATTGCGAACGCACTGCCAAAACAATTTTCCACTATGGTACATCAAGCTTTAGCTGACGATTTTGCTTCTGCAAAGAAAACTGTATATGAGTTGGATGAATTAATTACATATTTATTTGAACAAGGAAACCCTGCTGGTGTAAAAGCAACGATGAAACATTTAGGCGTTTGTGATGATTATGTACGTTTGCCTTTAATGCCTATTAATGATGAACTTAGAAGTAAAATTGCAAAGAAATTAAAAAGCATGAATTTGCTAGGTTAGTCTCTAAAGTACTATTGTTTTTTTATAGTTTATTTGAAGTGTAATGCTATTGTGTTGACTAATAGATATTACCTAAATAAAATCGCCCGGTTGCTCATTTTTGTGTTCTTCAGAGAAACTATTACGAATAAATTCTGCGATTAATTTTACCACTACAAACAAAGAAACACACGCAATAACCGCACTTTTGTGTTTCCAATGTAAGTTTTCAGTAACGCCCATATACACGAAAGTACCTAGTACAACTACAATATGAACAACAAAAATATGAATGTCGAAAAAATTAAAATAATCCGAAGCGAGTTTTTGTTTGTATTCTTTGTTTAAAATATAAGTGAAGAAAAACGATAATAAGTTGTATAGAAAAAATCCAAAGAAATTTATTTTAAAGAAATTATTTCTAAGTAGTAGTGCGTCAGCCATAGATATATATGTACTTGCGCCACCTTTGTTTTGCATTAACCCCAAAAAGGTGACAATGAAAATTATATAGAAGAAAAATATTATTGTACGCAAAATAAAGAATTTTATCCCGATAAATATTTTTGAAATGATACTAATATCTCCACCCTGCGCTAATAGAATTTTAAGCAATTGAAAGGTACTGATGATAATCAACTCTAACCAATAGAGATACACTACGGAGAAAAAAGTCCAGTTCCAATGAATTACGCCATATAATGGCATCAGATTTGAAAACAATAAAAGTGGCAGGCTATAATTTCTATCTTTTGATGAAATAACGTTTTGTTGATTTTTCATTTATTTTATGAGTAGTTGACTTTCAAATTTAATGACTAATTTTAAATATGGAGAATATTGAATTACATAAAATGAGAGAAAATTATGACAGCTCATTTTTATTGGAAGAACATTGTAATGAAAATCCATTTTTGCAGTTTAAAAAATGGTTTGAAGAAGCAACACAATCCAATATAATAGAACCGAATGCGATGACATTAGCTACCGTAGGAAAAGATGGACAACCGTCGGCACGCATTGTATTGCTTAAAAGTTTTAGTAAAGAAGGTTTTGTTTTTTATACAAATTATAGAAGCCATAAAGGGCAACAGATGCAAGAAAATGCTAAAGTCGCTTTACTATTTTGGTGGCAAGAACGGCAAGTTCGAATTGAAGGAATTATACAAAAAACGGATAGAGAGAGTGCAGCTGAATATTTCCATTCTCGTCCCAAGGGGAGCCAGATAGGAGCATGGACATCATTGCAAAGTACAGTGCTGCCGAATAGAGAAGTATTAGATAATAGATACATGGAAATGGAACAAAAATACAGTAGCGAAGTAGTTCCATTGCCAGATTATTGGGGCGGATATCTGGTGGTACCTAATAGGATAGAATTTTGGCAAGGTAGAGAAAGTAGATTGCATGACAGAATAAACTATACTAGAGTAGAAGCAGGAAATTGGAAGTTAGAAAGATTAGCACCATAAATAATAAAGTCTCAACAAACGTTGAGACTTATTTCTTTTAAGTAAGAAGTAATCTTTCTTATTTGCTTTTGTTTACAGCATCCGATAATTCTTTACCTGCTTTGAATTTTACCAAAGTTTTAGCTGGAATTTTGATTTTAGCACCTGTTGATGGGTTTCTTCCATCTCTTTTTGCTCTTTTTGCAGTACTGAAAGTACCAAAGCCTATTAAGGTTACTTTATCCCCTTTTTTCAATGCTTTGCGGATGCTTTCAAGAACTGTGTTTAAAGTTTCATTTGCTGTTGCATTAGTAACTCCTGCTGTGTCAGCGATTACTTTTACTAAGTCTCCTTTGTTCATTATTGTCTTATTTAAAAGTTAAAAAAACATTATGCTACAAAGTTAATTTGTTTATCCAATTATCCAAATAAATACTTAAAAATGTTAGTAAAAATGAGAGCCTGTGAACAATTGAAGCTCAAAGTACTTGCTTTTATTGAGGATTAAGCCGAGAAGGAAGTGCCGCAACCGCAGGTGGAAGTCGCATTCGGATTGTTAAAAATAAATCCCCGATTATCCATCCCGCTTTTAAAATCAATCTCACAATCGTACAAATATATCTCTTGTGATTTGTCTATAAAAATAGAAATATCTTCAATAGTGAAAATATGATCAGTTTCTTTTTGTGTATCAAAATCCAATATATAACTAAATCCCGCACAGCCGCCGCCACGAACTCCAAGTCGCAAGCCATAGCCAATGGTGTAATTACCATTTTTAAGCAATTCCTTTACTTCACGAATTGCATTTGCCGTTAATGTTACAGGTGTTTTCTCGATAACCTTTGTTTCCATAATTCTTAAACAATACTCTACAAAGTTAGTTTAAAAGAATTGGAAGTCTTATAAAATATTAATTAAAAATGGAGCAGATCAAAAAGAAGATTAAATTCAAAAAAATACTCTACTTTTGATATCGAAAAAAGACTATATGGAAACTTCCGGAATTTTAGAAATCCTTAAATATATAATACCTGCATTAATTACACTAGGCGGCGTTTACCTTATTGTGCGTACTTTTATCGAAGATGAAAATAAACGTAGAACCCAAGAATTAAATAAAACACTCTTGTTTGAGCAACGTAAAATTTCATTACCTCTTCGCTTACAAGCGTATGAACGTATTATCGTTTTTTTAGAAAGAATACACCCTTTTAGTTTGTTACCAAGAGTATATGTGCCCAATATGTTAGTACCCGAATTGCAATTAGAATTAGTAAAAACCATACGCACAGAATACGAATACAATTTATCTCAACAACTGTATATTAATGAAGATGCA
Organism: uncultured Chitinophagales bacterium; assembly: GCA_964642875.1. Classification (GTDB taxonomy): domain Bacteria; phylum Bacteroidota; class Bacteroidia; order Chitinophagales; family JADIYW01; genus JADJSS01. The sequence continues at coordinate 6,519 of CAZXRF010000069.1, forward strand.
TGGCAAATGGTAGCTACCGCAAAAGAAGAAACCATCAAGCTTATTAATACATTTGCCTCCCAACTGCCAGATGTAGCAGATGGAACAGAATTAAATAGAGCCATCTTTAATTATTATATGCAAACAGAACAACAAGTACCTGTACAAATAGCTATAAATTATGTAAAAAGTGATGTTAAAAAATTATTTTAATCAACGAATACTATTTGTATGTGTGATTGCAATTGCAACCGCTTGTAAAACTTTATATCCTATACAAGAATACGCTACTTTACTCCCTGCCACAAAAAGTATTTTACCGGATACCACCATTAAAACCTATTACCAACCCTATAAAGATTCGTTAGATAAAATAATGAATGCACCCGTTGTAGAGCTTACAATGGACTTATACAAAAAGCAACCAGAAAGCACCTTAGGGAATTTAATGGTAGATATGCTTAGAGCAAAAGCCGAGGATTACACCAAAGATAAAATAGATTTAGCTATCCTAAATTTTGGAGGTATTCGTATGTCCTCTTTAAGCAAAGGAATGCTGAAAGTAGAAGATGCCTATTTATTAATGCCATTTGATAATTATGTAGTAGAACAAAAATTAACAGGACAGCAAGTAGCAGATTTTTGCGATTCGATAGCTCGAATGAACGGGTGGCCTGTGTCAGGAGTTTTATTTAAAATAAAAGATAAAAAAGCAATAGACATAAAAGTAAATAATGTACCCTTAGATTATAATAAAATCTACAATGTAGCATTGATAGATTATATAGCAAATGGTGGTGATGGAATGGCATTTTTAAAACATATACCTCAGGTACAAACTGGAAAATTATTCAGAGATGCGATTTTAGAATATTGGAAGGAACAAACTAAAGAAGGTAAGAAAATTTCATCCACCTTAGAAAATAGAATTAGCTATGCAGAGTAGAAGAAATTTTTTGAAAACCAGTATTGCTAGCTCTGTAGTATTGAGTACAATGGCTTCCCCATTACAAATTTTTGCAGATGAAGTAGCAGAACATAAATTGACTGTTTTGCATACCAATGATATGCATAGTCATATTGAACCTTTTCCTGATAATGACAAAAAATACCCGGGATTAGGTGGTGCAGAATATCGTGCGGCAATCATTGCTAACATCCGTAAAAAAAACAAACACGTATTGCTCTTAGATGCAGGAGATATATTTCAGGGAACTCCATATTTTAATTTCTTTCATGGAGATTTAGACATCAACTTGATGAATAAAATGGGTTATGATGCAGCCACTATCGGCAATCATGATTTTGATGGAGGTATAGAAAATTTAGCCAAGCAAATTACACGCGCACAATTTCCATTTGTAAACTGTAATTACGATTTCACGGGCACACCAGTTGAGGGAAAAGTGCATAAACATATAGTGCTCAAAAAAGGAAAATTAAAAATTGGAATTACAGGCTGCGGTGTAGAGTTAAATGGTTTAGTACCCGATAAGTTATATACGAATACAAAATACTTAGATCCGATAAAAACAGTACAAGAACAAGTCGATATTTTAAAAGAAAAAAAGAAATGTCAATTTATAATATGCTTATCACATTTGGGATATAAATATGATAGCAATAAAATATCAGATATAGTTTTAGCTAACAATACTGCACATATAGATTTAATTATTGGAGGGCATACGCATACCTTTTTGGATAAGCCTACAGAAGTGAAAAATAAATACGAAAAAACAGTATTGATAAACCAAGTAGGATGGGCAGGAGTGCAAATTGGAGCGTTAGAATATTTATTTGAAAAAACTTTTAGAAAAAAGTTATCAAACTCCCAAACTGTAATTGTTGATAAAAAATCAATAGGAAAATAATTTTTTTATTAAAGAATTTTTCCTCAACTTAGTTTCATCGTTGTTATCAATTATTAATTTCTAAAAAAACCGATTAGAGCGTATGAAAAACAAGCATGAACTTGTGTGGGAAAATTGTCTGAAAATCATCAAAGATAACATCAATGTACAAAGCTATAAAACTTGGTTCGAACCTATTAAACCTGTAAAGCTCGACGGAAGAAGTCTTACCATCCAAGTACCAAGTCAATTTTTTTATGAGTGGCTGGAAGAACATTATGTTACCTTACTTCGAAAGACGATTAAACGCGAATTAGGCGAAGACGCCAAGTTGGAATATCGTATATTGGTAGATGCATCAAATGGTGTACGTAATGATCCTAAAACTATAGATATTCCAAACCATAGAGAAGGAGTGTATGGTACAAATGAAATCTCAATGCCGGTAGCCTTCTCGAGCCCGATGGTAAAAAACCCGTTTGTAATTCCGGGATTAAAGAAAATCCACGTTGACTCACAACTAAATCCAAACTATACTTTTGATTCTTTTATAGAAGGCGATTGCAATAAATTTGCACGTAGTGCAGGTATGGCAGTAGCAAAAACGCCAGGTGGTACTGCTTTTAATCCTTTAGTTATTTATGGTGGTGTAGGTTTAGGGAAAACGCACTTGGCACAAGCAATCGGAAACTTTATCAAAGTTCATAATGCTACAAAAACGGTATTGTATGTAAGTTCAGAAAAATTTACCAGTCAGTTTTTAACCGCATTAAAAGATAATAGTACAAACGATTTTATTCATTTCTATCAACAAATTGATGTATTGGTAATTGACGATATTCAATTTTTTGCCAACAAACAAAAAACACAAGATATATTTTTTCATATTTTCAATCACTTGCACCAAAATGGTAAGCAGTTGATTTTAACATCAGATAGAGCTCCTAAGGATTTAGAAAATATGGAAGAGCGATTACTATCGCGCTTCAAATGGGGATTAACTACCGATTTGCAAACGCCGGATTACGATACCCGTATCAGTATTCTACATAAAAAACTACATGCCGATGGTATTGAAATGAATGAAGATGTAACGCGCTTCATTGCAACAAATATTAAAACAAATGTACGCGAGTTAGAAGGAGTATTGACTTCTATTTTAGCACAAGCGACATTAAACCGCCAAGATATTACATTGGATTTGGCTAAGAAAACTGTGATTAATTTTGTGAAGCATGCTACTAAAGAAATTTCTTTAGACATGATACAAAAAACAGTTTGTGATTTCTTTGAAGTACCTGTGGAAAAATTAAAAGAACCTACCCGAAAACGCCAGTTTGTACAAGCCAGACAACTATCTATGTACTTTGCAAAAGAATATACAAAGTCATCTTTAAAATCAATCGGACAACAATTTGGAGGCCGTGACCATAGTACAGTTATTCACTCTTGCCAAGCAGTGAGAAATTTGATTGATACGGACGAAGAATTCAGAGATTCCGTAGATGAATTGAAAAAGAGAATAGAATTGAGTTTGTAAGTTTCTAATATTATCAAATATTAAAGCAAATTAATTCAAACAAATTTTGTTTTATATTTGCAAAGTTCTTTAAAAATCCTATCTTTGCCGACCCCAAGTTCTTATAAAGAAATAGGAGGTGAGGTGGGTGAGTGGCTTAAACCACCAGTTTGCTAAACTGACG
>CAZXRF010000070.1:0-9164 GCA_964642875.1 uncultured Chitinophagales bacterium
GGGCACAATCATTAGGTACAGCATTTTCTATCATGTTGATATTGCCAAGTTGGGGTGGTATGTTGAACGGTTTATTTACTTTAAGAGGTGCTTGGGATAAAGTACGCGAAGAACCTATTTTGAAATTCTTCGTAGTGGGTCTTACGTGTTACGGTATGTCCACATTCGAAGGCCCGATGATGTCATTGAAAAGTGTAAATGCAATTTCTCACTATAGCGACTGGACAATCGCACACGTACACATCGGTGCATTAGGCTGGAACGGCTTTATGACCTTCGGTATGTTGTATTGGTTGTTCCCAAGAATTTATAAAACACAATTATTCTCTAAAAAATTAGCAAGTACACACTTCTGGATTGGCACATTAGGAATTATCCTTTATGCTGTACCAATGTATTGGGCTGCATTCCGCTCTTATTTTATGTTTAGAGCATTTACGCCTGAAGGTCAATTGCAATATCAGTTTATTGATGTAGTACAATCTACAGTACCTTTTTATATAATGCGTGCCGTAGGTGGTACCGTATATTTATTAGGGGTAATATTAATGTTATACAACTTAATAAAAACAGCACAACAAGGTACATTTGTAGAAAGCGAAGAAGCTGAAGCAGCTCCATTACCTAAATTCAAAGCTACGGGGAAACAATTCTGGCATAGCATAATAGAAAGAAAACCAATTTGGTTCTTAGTTGCAAGTTTAATTGTTGTTGGTATCGGAGGTATGGTTGAGATGATTCCTACATTTATGATAAAATCAAATATCCCTACAATAGCAACAGTAAAACCTTATACTCCACTTGAGTTACAAGGCCGAGATATTTATGTTCGCGAAGGGTGCTATACTTGTCACTCACAAATGATACGCCCATTCCGTTATGAAGTAATGCGTTATGGTGAATACTCTAAAGCAGGTGAATTTATTTATGACCATCCATTCCAATGGGGAAGCAAACGTACTGGTCCAGATTTAGCACGTATTGGTGGTAAGTACCCTGATAGCTGGCACTTCAACCACATGCTAAACCCTCGTTCTATGTCGCCAGGTTCTATTATGCCTAATTACCCGTGGTTGTTTAAACGTGATTTAGATATTTCTAATACAAATTCTAAAATCCATGCAATGCGTATGTTGGGCGTGCCTTACGAACAAGGATACGAAGCAAAAGCGAATGACGATTTACAAAAACAAGCAGATAAAATAGCGGCTACTTTGAAAAACGACAAAATAGAAATCAGTAGCAAAAAAGAAATTATTGCCATGATAGCTTATTTGCAACGTATGGGTAAAGATATTAAAGCAAGCGAAACGACATCAACTAATAATTAAAAACAAACAGTATGAAGTTTATAAATTATTTACAAGGAATCACCGGTGTAAGTATTTATCCCATGATTTCGTTACTATTATTCGTTACATTCTTTTCAGTAGTAATGGTAATGGTTATACGGGCAGATTCAGGATTTATAGATCACATGAAAAATGTTCCATTAGATAATGAACCCAAAGACTGAGTTGTAAACAAGCAATTTGAATCTAGTTTCGATACATCTTTTAATAAAAATAAAAAAATATAAATGAAACGTATAAATAAAATAAAATTATTTTTCTTCCTGCTGCTTAATGTATTGTTTGTTGCAGGAGGTTTTGCACAAGCGGCAGCTCCGGCAGTAGCACCGGCAGCAGCAAATACAGGAATTAATATTCCAGTGAACACTATGCTGTTTTATATAGCATTGATATTGCTTTTTATCATCATCATTCTAGCCTCAGCAGTAAACGGTGCAATAGATTTATATAGAAAAAATAAAAATGCTGCTGCTACAAAAGCAACGGTAGTATTAATAGGATTGTTGTTTTTATCCCAATTCGGTTTTGCACAAGATGCTACAGCTACTACAGATGCAGCGGCAGCAGCAGCTTCGGCGGCAAATTCTACTGCCACTATTTATTTCTATTCTTTTATAGCAATAATAATAATCGAAATAGGAATCATTTTATTCTTTATTAAATCACTGCGCTTTTTAACGGGAATAGATAAAGTAACAGAAGTGGAGGAAAAACCTAGAACACTTTGGGAGAGATTTAATAATTTCGTATCTATTGAAGAAGAAGCCAAATTAGATGTAGGACACAGTTATGATGGCATCCGCGAATTAGATAATGCAACGCCATCGTGGTTTACAATTACGTTTGCGGCATCTATCGTAATTGCAATTATTTACCTTTACCAATTCAATATTTCTGGTTCAATTCCTCGACAAGAAGATGAGTTAGCAGCTGAAATGCGCGATGCACAAAAGGTACAAGATGAATTAGCGAAGAAAGAAGGAAATAGCATTGATGAAAACACTGTTACCATGTTGGGAGCAGCAGATATTGCTAGTGGTACAAAACTATTTGCAGCAAATTGCTCTCCATGCCATGGAGATAAAGGACAAGGCGTGGTTGGTCCCAATTTAACCGATGATTATTGGTTGCATGGCGGAAGCATCAAAGATGTTTTTAAAACAATTAAATATGGTTATCCAGATAAAGGTATGAAATCTTGGAAAGATGATTTTTCTGCTAAACAAATTGCACAAATTGCAAGTTATATAGAATCAATACATGGCACCAATCCTCCGGGGGCAAAAGAAAAACAAGGAGAATTATATAAAGCAGATGCACCGACAGCTACACCAGCAGCTACCGCAGATGCAACTAAAAAATAAGTATTATGGACTTAGATGAATTGTATCATGCTGAATCCTTTAGAGATAAGCTGAGTACAGTAACAGATGAAGGATCCAGAAATTGGATTTATGCACTTAAACCCAATGGTAGATTTTATAACTACCGAACCATCTTAGCAGCATTTTATTTGTTGATATTTTTAGGTATGCCTTTTATTAAAGTAAACGGTATGCCTTTTATGTTGTTAGATGTGTTGAATGGTAAGTTTATTTTATTTGGTAAAATATTTTGGCCTCAAGATTTCTACATCTTTGCTATTGCCATGATAACGGGTATCATTTTTGTAGCATTATTTACAGTAGTTTACGGGCGTTTGTTTTGCGGCTGGGTGTGTCCGCAAACCATATTTATGGAATTTATTTTCCGCCCATTAGAATGGCTGATTGAAGGCAACCCCGCTTCACAACGATTGTTAAATAACGGACCTTGGACATTTAATAAATTATGGAAAAAAACGATTAAGCACATTTTGTTCTTTTTAGTTTCATTTATAATTGCAAATACATTTTTAGCTTATGTTTTTGGTGTCGATAAGTTATTTAAAATTATTCGAGAGCCATTATCCGAGCATTTATCTTTATTCATGGGAATAATCGTTTTTACATTAGTGTTTTATGCGGTGTATGCTTATGTGAGAGAAATTGTATGCACCGTTATTTGCCCCTACGGCCGCTTGCAAGGCGTGCTATATGATAAAGATACCATGCTGGTTGCTTATGATTATAAGAGAGGAGAAAAACGGGCAAGATTTAAAAAAAATGAACAACGTACTTCAGGCGATTGTATCGATTGTCACCAATGCGTAAATGTATGCCCTACCGGAATTGATATCAGAAACGGCACTCAGTTAGACTGTATCGGCTGTACCGCTTGTATCGACGCCTGCGATTTTATGATGGATAAAGTAGGATTACCTAAAGGATTAATCCGATATGCCTCTGAAAATAATATTGCAGAAGGTAAGAAATTTACTCTTACCCCTAAGATAAAAGCATATTCCATATTGTTGTTTTTTTTAGTCGCATTATTAACAGTATTGTTAGTTACAATGGACGATGTAGATACTAATATTACAAGGGCTGCTGGACAATTATATCAAGAGTTGCCAGATAATAAACTGAGTAATTTGTATAATGCAAAAGTGATTAATAAAACCAATAAATCATTCCCAGTATCTTTTAAATTGGAAGGTATAAACGGCGAAATAAAGATGATCGGAAATCCTAAAATGATGTTGAAATCTGAAACAGTAAATCCTGAAACATTCTTCATCATCTTGAATAAAAAAGATATACATGAGGCGACAACAAAATTGAAAATTGGCGTGTATAGAGATGGTAAAAAAATACAAACGGTTACTACCAATTTTCAAGGGCCGTTTATATAGCTAATAAAAATAAAATTACAATAATGAATTGGGGACATAAAATAACACTTGTATTTATTGTATTTGCCATAATAATGCTTAGTATGGTATATGTTGCTTCACAGCAAACGAATGAATTGCAAGATGATAATTATTATGATAAAGAGTTGGCTTATCAAACGGTAATAGATGGTAGGAATAATTTGGCTGCTGCAGGTAACTATACTTTACGCGATTCGAGTGATAATATTTTATTGCAAATTCCAACAAGTATAGTAAATACAATATCAGATGGCTCTATCTATTTTCTTTGTCCTTCCGATAAAAAAAGTGATGTAGTGTTGCCATTTGCACCTAATGCCAATGGATTGCAACTGATACCAAAGTCTAAATTTAGAAATACACTTTATACTGTTCGGATTAGCTGGAAAAATGATGGGAAGCCTTTTTATATAGAACAACCCTACCGCGTAGAATAATATGATAGCACCATACATAGCAGCAGGATTTTTTATGGGCTTGTTGGGGAGCTTTCATTGTGTTGGTATGTGTGGTCCTATTGCTTTAGCATTGCCTGTCGGTAATGCTGGAAAATGGAAACGACTTTGGTATATTTTATTGTATAATTTTGGACGTGCCGTTACTTACGCATTTTTAGGTGCTTTATTTGGTATAGTAGGAGCACAGTTTTTTATCGGAGGCTATCAACAATTATTATCCATTGTACTGGGCGTTCTGATTTTAGTATTTCTTTTTTTTGCAAAATACCTTCCAAGCAACACTAGATTTTTAAACAAATATACCCAAAAACTCAAACAGACTTTAAGTGCATTATTTAAAAGTGAAAAACAATTTTATACCTTTTTTCTCATCGGAATTTTAAATGGTTTTTTGCCCTGCGGATTAGTGTATATGGCTATAGCCGGCGCAATAGCAACAGGCAGTATCATTCACAGTGCTACCTTTATGACAGCTTTTGGCTTGGGCACACTTCCGATAATGTTTGCCGTTACAGTTTTAGGGAAATATATATCAGTGCAATGGCGCAACAAAATGCGCAATATGGTGCCAGTATTTATTGGTATAATGGCTGTATTGCTGATAGTACGAGGATTGAACTTGGGCATACCTTACCTTAGCCCTGAAATGAAAGCAACACCCAATGGAACAGAAAGCTGCTGCCATAAAGATGCGGAATTTAAAAGGTAAGTGGCAATTTTAAATCTATTGTATGTAATACCAATGGATTTGTATGTAATCCGTTTTGGATTATTTACGAAATTAGTTTTCTCAATTTATTCACCAACCCAATAAAAACAATAATTACAATAATCAATACCGATGTCCATTTTACGCCCGATAAAAAACCGGTGATATTTGCTAAAACATCGAGTTCGGTTGGGTATCTCTTTACTAAAATAATAATGCAAATATTTTCCAAGTAATCTATTAAGAAAATTATTAAAGGCAGTCTTGCCAGCCATAATTTATTGAAAAATAGAAATAATGCAAAACTGAGTAATAAGGTATAAACAATTGGGTACACCGCATCGGCTGTACATTCTGTAATAATATATTGCGTCCTTTCTTCTTGGTTAAATTGTGCTATAGTATTGTATGCTTTATCCGCCGAATAGAAATATTGTAAGTCTAATGGTGTTATATTGTTTTTGTTGGTTAATGCAGGAAAAACTACAAAACTAAAAAAGAAAAATATCGCCAAGAGTATAAGCGTACTTACAAGATTGGCGTACTTTACAATTATTTTATCGTAGAGTTTAAACAGCATATACAGTTTTTATAGTTACTGAAATTACATTAAATTCAGCTTGTTTTTTTATTTTCTGAGAAATTATTTTCTGTAATAAATTGAATATTACGTTTTAATCCTTCATATTTTGTACGCTTCACCGCCGATTTTTTAAATAGCTCGCTAAATACTTCTTGCGTTATCTCTACCCAATCTTTGCGCTGCATGGTACTTAATTTTTCGTGCGGTAAAAATTTTGGCTCGTGATGCGGAACCGAAAACCGATTCCATGGGCATACGGCTTGGCAAATATCACAACCAAACATCCAGTCTTCAATATGTCCTTTAAAGCTATCGGGAATTGCTTCTTTCAATTCAATCGTTGCATACGATATACATTTACTGCCATCGACAATTTTATTGCCCACAATGGCATCCGTAGGGCAGGCATCTATACATGCTGTGCAAGAGCCGCAATGGTCAGTAGTGAACGGGGTGTCGTAGTCCAATTCCAAATCAATAATTAATTCTGATAAAAAGAAAAAAGAGCCTTGCTGTTTCTTAATTAACAAACTGTGTTTTCCCGCCCAGCCTACGCCCGAGCGTACCGCCCACGCATGTTCCAAAATTGGAGCGGAATCGGTAAAACATCTGCCATGTACTTCCCCAATTTCTGCTTGTATGCGTTGCAACAAAATTTTTAATTTATCTTTTACCACATGATGATAATCTTCGCCGTAAGCATATCTTGAAATCTGTGGAGCATCTGCTGGCTGGCATTGTTCGGAATAATAATTATAGGATAGCGAGATAACGGATTTTGCACCGGGCACCAAAAGGCGAGGGTCGAGGCGCATATCGAAATGGTTTTCCATATACTGCATTTCTCCATTATACTGTTTTTTAAGCCATGCCTCTAAGTGTGGTGCTTCCGCTTCTAAAAAATCTGCTTTGGCAATACCGCAATGCGAAAATCCAAGCTCATCTGCCCAATTTTTAATTTGTATAGAAACTTTATGTTTATCTACCATTACGCTTAATTATTAGGTGTTGCATTTTCTGTGTAGTTTGAATTATTGAAGCTGTTTGCTTGCGCTAGCATTACTTTAGGTACAAATAATTTTTTAGCTCGGAAGTTGTAATGATTTTTTGTAAAACCTTTTTTGCTAACCCATTTTGCCAACACGCTATCTGTAGTCCAAAGTTTACAATTTTTATGTAAAGCAAGTGCTACAAAAAATAAATCATCTAGGTCTATATCTTTAACCAGTAGATGTGCTTTTTCTGCATAGGCTTTAGGAATAGCAGTGTCTATAAATTCTATTTGGTTAAATAACATCTCTAAAATAAATAAATACTCATTTTTTAAATAATTTGTAAAAATATTTTTCTTTATATTTTTTTAATTCAATCTTTAAAGTTAACCGAGCTATTAGTTTGAATTTTCTCTTTGCAGAAATAATTTTAAAATACTGCCATTGGGATTTATTATCGCACTTAAAACAATATTGCTATCGGATATTAATCGCATTTAGTTTTTCCTTGGTGTGGTTCTCAAAATGCTTTTATTTATCAATTTTGATATTTTTTGAATATCCTTTTGAGTTGTTTTCTTACGTTTTAGCTGTAATTCTTTCTTTAGGTTGCACAATAGCTTTATCTGTCTTTTTTTAGGTGTTTTTTCTATACATTCGTTGATTTCAGATACTATTGGTGATTGAAAATTCATACTCAAATGTAATAAAAGTATAGTAGAAACACAACCGAATATCTAATGCCTTTTGGAAAACTGTATCTGTAATTTTTTTCTATTTTAATATTTCATTCCACATTCCGAACGAAGCGAGGAATGACAAAGAGCTACAGTAAGTTTGTTTCGTTTATAGATTTCACAATTCTCACATCCCACATCTCACATCTCACATTTCTCATTTCACATTTCTCATCTCACCATACAATGCCTATCTTACCTATGGTTTTGCGCTTTTCCATGTCGTCATGTGCTTTGTAAATGTCTTTTGCGGCATACATTTCTCCAACATGCGGATTTATTTTTCCTTCTTCCAATAATTGAATGACATGGTCCATACAGTATTTCAAAACTTCAGGTTTGTAATCGGCAATACGCAGCATGTTTACGCCTATCATAGCACGACTTTCCATAATTAAAAATGCAGGATGATACACCCCAAAGGCAGCTCCCATTTTGGCTTTCGTAAGCACATTGTGCGCATCCGTCATAGACGAAGCACCGTAAGCCACGATGCGCCCACCACGGTTTAAGAGTTTGTAGCTTTTTCTGAAATTTTCGCCGCCAAGGCTGTCAAATGCAACATCTATCGGCTCTTTTATTACTTTCGAAAAATCTTCTTTATTGTAATTTATCACTTCATCCGCACCATGATTCAAACAATATTCAATTTTCTTTTCACTGCCTGCGGTGGCATATATTTTGGCATTTTTTAATTTGCATAATTGAATCAGCGCCGTGCCTACGCCGCCAGCACCTGCATGTATCAGCACCGTTTCATTAGGTAATACGTTTGTAGCAACGGAAGTGGCATAAAAAGCGGTGCTGTATTGTGTCGCCAATGCAAGCGCTTTTCCGGTATTTAGTTGTTCGCTAATTTTTGCTATCGCATTTTCTTTTTGAACTACATATTGACTGTAACCTCCAAAACGAGTGAACACTAAAACCCTGTCGCCAGCTTTTAATGTGGTTACATTTTTTCCTACTTTATCTACTCGCCCAACGGCTTCGTAGCCAACAATGGTGGGCAGCGGCGGACAATCGCGGTACTGCCCAATACGTGCTACTACATCAGCAAAGTTGATTCCGCTGGCTTCTACATTTACGCCTACTTCATCGTCTTTTATTTCGGGTTTTTGTATGTCTCTAAATTCAAATGCAGATTTTGGTGCACCGTTTTTTACTAAATAAATTGCTTGCATTTTTTTATTTTTTTGATGATTTATTACTGTAACTCCGTCTTTACTTTATTCCTAACGAATAAAATTAAAATAAATTTGCGTAGTAAGTGTATTTTTGTGCTATGAACTATCTAACGGTTAATAACCTCTCCAAATATTATGGCGATAAATTATTATTTGAAAATATTACCTTTTTTATCGATAAAGGGCAAAAAGTAGCTTTAATAGCTAAAAATGGTACGGGAAAATCATCACTTATAAAAATACTGCAAGGTTTGGAACCGCCGGAAAGCGGTGATTATAAATTCCATAAAGACATCACGCCAGGTTTTTTAGTACAAGAACCAAATTTTGATGATAATAAATCAGTCTATCAAAC
>CAZXRF010000071.1:0-8659 GCA_964642875.1 uncultured Chitinophagales bacterium
CTTGCATCCTGAAACATTTGAATTTGATAAAAAATGTCGTCAGGTCTGTTATTCAGAGGAGTTGCAGTAACTAAAATTACTTTTTTCTGTAATCCTTCAATTAATCCTTTATTTACTCTTGGACTCTTAGTTATTTTTTGAAGACTATCAAATGCTCCCGTAGTGTGATTTCTAAATTTATGGGCTTCATCAATGATAATCAAGTCATATTCCTCTTTATTCCAATAATCCTGATGACCCTCCAATATTTTATCAAGACTTCCATTGGTAATAAATTTGGTGTATTTATCTAACTGGAAATCTTTGAATGTATTTTTCCAGTTTTTTTCTACCGCAGGCGGATAAACAATTAGTATTTTAGTGTTTTCTCTGCCGTTTTGCATTACAAACTTTTTTGCTACCATTGCAGCAATGACAGTTTTTCCTAAACCAACAACATCAGCTAATAAGAAACCATTGTGTTTTAAAAGCATATTATACCCTTCGTTTACCGCATCCACCTGGTATGAAAGTTTTTTGAAATTTTGTGGTAAGTCACCCATTGAATCAGGGTCGTAATCAATATTCTTTCCAAAGTATTCTGTTAGCAGTTTTATGTAAAGTTCAAAAGGAGTTATCTCTTCATTTAGATAAGTATCTTTTTTAATGTTTTGAATATCTACAGGTAGAATATCCACCGATTCAGCCCACAATTTTTCAAATTCCTCTGTTGCAAATTTTACATCAGGATATTCAGTCAACTGAACATTAAATTCGTAATTATAAAAATTACCGCTACCAAGACCCGCATCTGTTAGGTTCGATGAACCTGTAATTGCTGTTGCCGGTGTATGTTGGTTAAATGGTTCAGGTCGTAATATGTAAACTTTGGCGTGTATCTTTTTCTCTGGGTGTGCTTTGATTTGAATTTTCTTTTCAATTAAGTCGTCAATAAACTGTAAAATTCCTTTTTCAGTATCTTTGTCGTAATTGGCTTTTTCAATATCATCCTGAATAATCTTGATAAAATCTTCTTTTGTCCTTTCGTGATTTTTGAAAAATTTAAGTCCTTCCTTATGAGCATCTGCAAGCATCTTGTCAATATTGATGCCTACCAAAATTCTAATATTTGGAACTTTGTCTAAGAACGGTCTGATTCGGAAATAGCCTGATGCCCTAAAGTAGCCGACTAAAGCGTCAAAATATTGAATGTTTGGATTGTATTTAAAAACACCTTCAAATTTGTTAATTAAGGTATTTTCTTCACTATTAGTAAAAAACTTTGTAGACATCTATGGTTTATATTAATATTTCTTTAAAGTAATCATTCAGTTTTTCCCAGTCATCTTTTTTTAAAAGCATTTCATCAACACTAAATTCTGTTGGAGATTCGGCAGTGTGCAATTTTTTACGAATACCATTTACCCGCATTTGAATATTGCCACCACCATCTGCGCTGTAATCTACTAAACTATTAATAAATTTACTACTGTCTTTAATATCTAAATAGCTTCCTTCGTCTGCATTTAATTCTACTTTGGTTTTATGTGTGTTGGTGTCTTCGTATAGTTGTTTGAGATTGAGGTCTAAATTCTTAGAAATATTTGCCATGTTTGGCGAAATCAAATCGAACGTAAGTTGTCGGATTTGCTTTGGATATTTGTGTACTAATTTCCAAAATTCTTTTTTATCAAATAATGGTTCTGACATCATCGATAAATTGTAAGCTTTTAGTTTTGCATCAATAGAATCTTGTATAAAATGGCTGACTGTTTTACAGTTGCTGAATGCTTTTGTATTGTCTTGTATGGCAATTTTTTGAACATCTGGTTTATTGTTGATGGCAACAATAATATTTGGATAATTTTCAATATTTGCTTCTGAAAAATCCTTTCTAAAAACTTTAGCATTTCGTTTTACACCAATTTTAAAATAATACATCGTATCATTTTGGTATAATAACTTAGAAGTAATTTCTGAATTACTTGAAATGAAGTTGAATTTTTCGGCTGCAATGATATTGTGGAATATATTGTTTTTGTCTGCTCTAATATCTTCGGCAGTTTGGTACTTATTAAACATATCCATTTGCAGTGTCTTATCGACTACTAATTGATAGCGAAATACTTCAAAGTTAGTTGCTTTAGTTGCTTGTGCTTTTGATTTCATGTTTGGAAATATAATCAAAAATAATAAAATTATGTTAATAAAAAAACCTTACTTATTGGTATAATTTATGTATATTTGAGTAACAAAATAAGCTACTATAAATTTTGAAAACTGATAAGAAAATAAGAGAAGTTGCATTGAATGCTTACAAAAATGATGCATTTGACAATGGCTTTTATCAATATTTTAAAGAGCGAAAAGGCAGTCATATTTCTACTGTATTAAATAGCACAGAGCGAAAGATTACGTTTAAAGATATTAGCTACAAAATGCTGAATGATTGGGAAAAAGCTAGTTTAATAGATAATAGAAGAGAAGGTAATGAATGGCGTAGGTTTAGCATTATAGATGCTGTATGGCTTAAAATAATAAAGGAATTACGTAGTTTTGGAATGAGTTTGAAGCATATTAAAGTTGCTAAAGCAAGTTTAGAATTTCAGCAAAAAAAGTGTGGTGTTGCTATGCCTTTGTTAGAGTTTTATACTGCTTTTGCTATTGCCAACAAAATGCCTGTTTTGATTTTAGTTTTTAATGATGGTGTGGCAATTCCTGCTAACTATACACAGTACAAAGTAAGTAGAGATTTTTTAGGATTAGAGAATCATATACAATTGAGTTTGAATACTATTTTACAAGGGTTTTTTCCAGAAGTGGATTTAAAAGCTATAAATAATGAGGAGATGCCTTTGGCATTAGAGGAAATGGAATTGTTGGCTTTTATGAGAGTAAAAGTATTTGAAAAAATAGAAGTTAAATACAAAGGTGGTAAAATTGATTTAATAGAAGGGATGGAAAGTGTAAGTTGCAGAAAACGAATTGATGAAATTCTTAAAGAACAACAGTATGCATCTATTGAATTAATTGAGGAAGATGGGAAAATAACCAGGATTTTAAGAAAAATTAAAAAGAAATTATAAAGGGAAGCACCCTGTAAAATTGCAAACACTAATACTATCAGATGGCCTGAGGTTTTAGCAACTGCGATAATCAATGTTAAACTTAGAAAAATGTAAAAAATTATTACAAGAAAACGGACAAACTTACACAGACGAACAAGTAAAGCAAATTAGAGACCTATTGTATAAAATAGGAAATCTGGACTATCATATCTACAAAAATTCAAACGCCATACAACATGACAAACGTAATACTTTATACAAGGGTGTCAACAGATGAACAAGCTGAAAAAGGATTTAGCTTGCGAGACCAAAAAGAAAAATTAGTAAGATATGCAGATGCTAATGGTTATACGGTTGTTCAACATTTTGAAGATGACCATTCTGCAAAAACGTTTGAAAGACCTGCATTTAATAAATTACTGGCTTTTGTAAAAAGTAATAAGGGTTTTGTAAAGAAACTTTTGGTGATTAAGTTCGATAGATTTTCAAGGGATTTAGAAGGTGGGTTAGTGATGATAACTCAGCTTAAAAAATTAGGTGTTGAGCTGGAAGCAATTGAGCAACTATTAGATGATAGTGTTCCTGAAAATATTTTAATGAAAGCTATTTACATGGCTACGCCACAAGTCGAAAATGCAAGAAGGTCTTTGAATACCACTAATGGAATGCGCAAGGCAATGAAAGAAGGAAGATGGGTGAGTGGCGCACCAATTGGATATAAGAATGCTCGTGATACTTTGAATAGACCTATTATAGTTTTTTCTAAAGACGAACCTTTAGTGAAAAAAGCATTTGAACTGTATGTTACTGGCTTATGGGAAATTGATGCTCTACGCAAAGAAATGAATAAACAAGGTTTAAAGGTGAGTAGAAATAGGTTTTGGAGTTTATTACGTGACCCTTTTTATTATGGAATGATTAGGATTAAAGAATATAAAAATGAAAGAGAAGAGCTCGTAAAAGGTTTGCATGCTCCTATAATCAGCGAGGAATTATTTAATGATGTGCAGTATGTTTTATCTGGAAAGAAAAAACTTAAAGCTAAGAAAAGTAAAGCTAAAGAAGAGTTGGCATTGCGTGGTTTCTTGGTGTGTAGTTGCTGCGGAAAAAACCTTACTGGCAGTGCTTCAAAAGGTAATGGTGGAACGTATTATTACTATCATTGTCAACCTGGTTGCAAAGAAAGATTTAAGTCTGATATAGCACATACTTCATTTAATAGCTGGCTTACATCAATTTCTATTAAACCTGAAATTGCAAGTTTATACATTGCCATAATGGACGATATTTTTAAAACAAATGAAGGTGATAGAGATGCTGAAATAAAAAAGTTGAATCAACAAATTGCTTCGATAAAAGATAAACAAGAAAAAGTTGCCGAGAGTTTAATTGATGGTGGTTTGGATAAGTATGATTATAAAATGCTGAAAGATAAGTATGCTTTGCAAATTGTTGAACTAAAAAATAGGATTGATGATTTAAAATCTGCTTCAAGTGGTTTTGCTGAATATACGAAGTTTGGTTTCTCGTTATTGAGTAATTTATCTTACTATTTTAGTCAATCAAATTTGGAAAATAAACAGAAAATGATTGGTTTGATATTCCCTGAAAAATTGGTATTTACAAATAGCACTTATCGAACCACAAAACCGAATGAATTACTTAGCTTAATGTGTAACAATATCAATGACTTAGATGGCATAAAAACAAAAAAGACTTCCATTAATGAAAGTCTTTCCCTTGTAGTAGCCCGTAGGGGAATCGAACCCCTGTTTGAAGAATGAAAATCTCCTGTCCTAACCCCTAGACGAACGGGCCGTTCTCTAAAGCGAGTGCAAATATAGTAACTTTTTTTTTTTCTACAACTACTTAACAATAATTTCTTTTTACAAATCTAAATTCTCTCTACTTTTACAAAAAAATAAATTCTTTTATGCCTAAGCCTCGTATTGCTATAAATGGATTAGGGCGCATCGGACGTCTAGTATTCCAATTGCTTTTTGACAAAAATAAGGTAGATATTGTTGCCATCAACGATTTAGCGCCTAATGATGCTCTAATATATCTTCTAAAACATGATACCGCTCAAGGGAAATGGAATAAAACTATCACTGCAAAAGAAAATCACCTCTTTATCGAAGGTCAAGAAATAATTAGTACTTCCATTGCATCCTCTAAAGATTTACCATGGAAAAATTTGAATGTAGATATAGTAGTAGAATGTACAGGAAGATATCGAGATAGAGAAAAATTACAAGAGCATATTGATGCTGGTGCAAAAAAAGTAGTTATCTCTTCTCCGGCTGACAAGTCAGTGAAAACAATAGTTTTGGGAATTAATGACAATGCAATATCCAAAGAAGACACTATCCTTTCCAATGCTTCATGCACTACCAATTGTTTAGCACCCATGGTAAAAGTAATGCAAGACAACTTTGGAATTAAAAATGCTTTTATGAATACAATACATGCTTATACTGGCGATCAACGCTTGCACGACGGCATACATGGTAGTGATTTTAGAAGAGCACGAGCTGCTGCACAAAATATAGTTCCAACAACGACCAATGCCAATAAAGCTTTGGAGTGGGTAATGCCGGAAATAAAAGGAAAAATAAAAGGAAGTGCCGTTCGGGTTCCAGTTATTGTCGGCTCGTCTACCGAGTTATATTGTAATATTGAAAAAAGCACATCAATTGAAGCAATAAATGCCGCTTTTAAATTAGCAGCCGAAACCACCTTGAATAATATTTTAGCTTATACTGAAGAGCCTATCGTTTCTAGCGATATTATTCATACGCCGGTTTCTTGTACATTCGATGCTGGACTTACCCAACAAATAGGCGATATGGTGAAAATTGTAGGTTGGTATGATAATGAATATGGCTATGCTAACCGCTTGGCGGAATTAGTGGAAAAAATTGCTTTTTTGTAATGAAATTCTAAAAGTAAATAACGAATAATAAATAGTAATTAGTAAATTGTATCTATTTATAAGAATAAATAACACACACATCAATAATAAATATGCAAACTGTAGATTCAATAAATTTTAATGGTAAAAGAGCATTAATTCGTGTCGATTTTAATGTACCTTTTGATAAACAATTTAATATCACCGATGATACACGTATCCGTGCAGCATTACCTACAATTTTAAAAATAATAAATGATGGTGGCAGCGTAGTTCTAATGTCACATTTAGGCAGACCGCTGAAAAAATTAAAAGATGATGGCACTGTTGATTCAGAAAAATTTTCTTTAAAACATGTTGTTCAGCAGCTTTCTGCTTTATTGAATAAAGAAGTTCTTTTTGCTAATGATTGTGTGGATGAAGAAAGCAGAAAATTAGCTAACAATTTAAAACCTGGGCAAATATTATTGTTAGAAAATACACGATTTTACAAGGGAGAAGAAAAAGGTGACGAAGCATTTGCTGCACAATTAGCATATCATGGTGATGTATATGTAAATGATGCATTTGGTTCGGCACATCGTGCGCATGCAAGCACTACAATAGTAGCCAAACATTTTCCTAAGGAAGCCAAATGTTTTGGTTATCTAATGGCAGCTGAAGTGGCAAATGCAGATAGGGTTTTAAATAAAGCAGAAAAACCTTTTACAGCAATATTAGGTGGAGCAAAAGTTTCTGATAAGATATTGATTATAGAAAATTTGCTAAATATTGCCGATACAATAATTATTGGTGGCGGAATGGCATATACTTTTTATAAAGCCAAAGGCGGAAATATTGGAAATTCATTAGTGGAAGAAGATAAATTAGAATTGGCATTAGATGTTTTGGAAAGAGCAAAAGCAAAAGGGGTAGAAATTTTATTGCCCGAAGATTCTATTATTGCCGATAAATTTGATAATTCTGCCAAAACTAAAATTGCAGATAATATGGATATTCCAGAAGGATGGATGGGCTTAGATATTGGGCATAATGCGATTGTTGCTTTTGAAAAAGTAATAAAAAATTCCAAAACAATTTTATGGAATGGACCAATGGGAGTTTTTGAAATGGATAATTTTCAAAATGGAACAAAGAGTATTGCGGTGGCGGTGGCCGATGCCACAAAACACGGTGCATTTAGCTTAGTGGGCGGAGGAGATAGTGTAGCAGCGGTAAATAAGTTTGGTTTGGCAAATAATGTAAGTTACATCTCTACAGGAGGCGGTGCATTATTAGAGTTTTTCGAAGGGAAAACATTACCTGGCGTTGCCGCATTACAATAAATAATATAAATGTAGTTACATAAAAAAAGACTGTCCAAAGACAGTCTTTTTTATATTTAAGAGTAGAAGATTATGCTACATGCACAAATGTTCTGTCTTTGTATCCTTTTTTAAATAATACTTTACCGTCCTTTGTGGCAAATATAGTATGGTCTTTACCTAAACCAACTCCTTCTCCTGGATGGAATTTTGTACCGCGCTGACGGATAATAATATTTCCTGCGATAACATCTTGACCGCCGTATAATTTAACACCTAATCGCTTGCTGTGTGATTCTCTACCATTTTTGGAACTACCAACACCTTTCTTATGAGCCATTTTATTAGAATTTTTGAGTTTACGAATTACGCAATTGCGTCAATTTTTACTTTTGTATAAGACTGTCTAAAGCCATTTTTTACCTTATAGCCTTTTCTTCTTTTCTTTTTGAATACAATTACTTTGTCGCCTTTAGTATGTTCAAGGATGGTACCGGATACTGCTGCACCACTTATCGTTGGTGCACCAACTTTTGTTCCTGCATCACCTGATACTAATAATACTTTGTCAAAGTTAACTTTGTCACCGGCATTGCCATCTAATTTATACACAAAAATCTCTTGGTTTTGTGCTACTTTGAATTGATGACCGCCTATTTCTACAATTGCGTACATGATTTTTCTATTTTTGGAGTTGCAAAGATAGTAAATAATTGTGGAATATTTTTGTGTTTATGTTGATTTTTTATTAAGTCCACATTTTATCCACATTTAATTGGATTTGTATTTTGTGTCTATTGATAATCAATTATTTGTGAGTTTGCAAGGTTTGATTTCCAAATCTATTTTTCTTATTTCGTACTTCCAAACTAGATTTCCTTGTTTATTTTTTAGCTCTAACAGGCATTTTCTATCGTCATTATTTCCGGATACTGATATTTTTCCATAATTATACGAAGAATAGTATGTCTGATCAATTCTATATGGATTGTTGAACTCCTTATTTTTTTTTCTAATTTTAATTGGATACATGGTTAACGGTGAAGTGGTAAAATCATACAGTGGATACATACCGTTTTCTTGCACTTTTAATAATTCTGCATGGTGTCTATCACCCGAAAGAAAAACAATGCCACTTATTTGTTGTTGTTGTATATACTCTAGAAGTGTTTTATACTCAGTAGTGGCTTTATAAAAACATTCCTTTGTACTCATCGGATTAATTGCTTGCATACCGATACAGATAAATTTAAAATTTGCATTGGAAGTAGCTAATTCATTTTTCAACCAATCCAATTGTCGTTTTCCTAAAACAATCTTTTCTTGTTCATTATTATACCTATCGTCTAGCATAAAAAACTGTACATCTGCTTTTTTATAGGTGTAATAATTTA
>CAZXRF010000072.1:0-8610 GCA_964642875.1 uncultured Chitinophagales bacterium
CATGATGTGGTACTTCTTATTATCTGATGCGTTTACTTTTTCGGCATTCTTAATTGCTTATGCATCTATTCGATTAGCACAACCATGGTGGCCGGATCCCAATAAAGTATTCAAATCTTTCCCTGGACTAGGAGATACTTATGCACCATTAGCATTCGTGAGCGTGATGACTTTCGTATTGATTTTAAGCTCTGTTGCTGTAGTAAGAGCAGTACAGGAGGGTCATAGAATGAACAAAAAAGGGGTGATGCTTTGGATGTTAGGCGGTATTGCCGGAGGTATCTTTTTCTTAAGCTGCCAAGCTTGGGAATGGTCGCACTTAATACATGAAGGGTTACGTCCATTTTATAACCCATTTGGACAAGGTGCAAATGGAATTACTCAGTTAATAGAAGGTCATGCATCTGTTTCTCCAGGACCAATAGCATTCGGTGCTTTATTTTTTGGTATCACTGGTTTCCATGGTTTTCACGTATTCACAGGTGTATGTATTAATATTTGGGCATATTTTGCAACTGCAAATGGCACTTTTGAAAGAAGAGGCCATTATGAAATGATTGAAAAAGTTGGCCTATACTGGCACTTTGTAGACTTAGTTTGGGTATTCGTATTCATGGCGTTCTATTTAATGTAATTTAATAATAGTAAAATATAAATTTATGTCATCTCATATTTCAGAAGAACAATATCAATCCGGCGTAAAAGCAGTATGGAGAGCTACTGCAATATTAAGTGTTATCACTGTGGTAGAAGTAATTGTAGCACTTACCTTAGGCCATATTTTACCTCGATTTCTGCTAAATTCATTTTATGCAATTGCAAGTATTGCTAAAGCATTCTTTATAGTTGGAGAATTTATGCACTTAAAATATGAAAAGCGTGCATTTATTTTAACCTTTATCGTCCCTTTACTATTTTTGTTATGGGTGATTATCGCATTAATTGTAGAAGGTCACTTTTGGAATACATTGAATTATCCAAAATAATTGAACTTGAATAATAAAAAAACAATAGGTTTTATTGCTGCATTAATTGTAGTCATTGTATTTCCTGTTACATTTTTCTTGTTTTTTGATAATTTACGCAAGCATAAACCAACGTTAGAAACCGATAAGTGCTTGCCGATTTATGGGCCTAAAGAACCTTTTAAATCTAAAGATTATAAAGGTCGCGTTATTATAGATACTGCTTATTTTAAAGTACCTGATTTCTCTTTTATAGATCAAGATGGCGATACTGTAACGCAGAAAATTATGCAAGGAAAAGTTACCGTAGTTGATTTCTTTTTTACCACGTGTAAGACGGTTTGCATAGATATGGTATCTAACTTACACAAGATACAAGAAAAATTTATTACAGATAATGATGTTTTAATCCTATCTCATACTGTAGATCCTGAAGCGGATTCTGTCAAACAACTTTTTAAATATTCTGTTGATAACGACGTAAACCCAAAAATGTGGAAGTTGCTCACCGGGGATAAAAAAGAACTTTACAAACAAGCCCGTCAAGGTTATTTTGTTACTGCCATGCAGGGTGATGGCGGTCCTTCTGATTTTATTCATGAGCAGAAATTTATTTTGATAGATAAAAGCGGCAGAATACGTGGATATTACGATGGAACAGAAAAAACGGAAGTAGATCAGTTGATTAAAGATATTCAAATGTTATTAGTGAGCTATATTGTGCCTTTGAAAAAAGACGATCCTAAATATTTTCAAAAAATGGCAGAAGGTCATTAATTATTAATACACTCTTTTTCTGTTTCATGCTTCAAAAATACTCCAATAAATCTATTAATCTGTTAATTGCATTAGTTTCTATAGTTATTCCATCTTTGATAATAGCTTTACTGAAAATATCGCCACCCTCTTTCTCAACCAGCATAGAATTGAATTTTTTTCCAAAACTAAACGCCATTATAAACGCTGGCACAACTATTTGTTTACTATTAGGATTTTATTTTATAAAGAACAAAAATATTCGCGCACATCGTTTGTCTATGCTCTCGGCGTTTTTACTATCTGTACTGTTTTTATTATCCTATTTAATATACCATACTCTAAAAGTAGAAGATAGTAAATTTGGTGGCATTGGCTTTATCCGTTATGTATATTTTTTTATTCTTATCTCTCATATTTTACTCTCCGCAATTGTACTTCCAATTGTATTAAAAACATTTGCCTTTGCGTTACAAGGAAATTTTATTCAACATAAAAAATGGGCTAAATTTACTTTTCCATTGTGGTTATATGTTGCTATCAGTGGAGTTTTGGTTTATGTTTTTATGGCAGAGTATTATTAATACAAAATTCATTTTATTTCAACGGATATTCAGTAACTTTATACATGCAAATTGATAAGTATTATTATTTTTTTTTATTAATGCTTCTTGTAGGCGCTAATAAAATTTCATACGCACAGTGTGCTATGTGTAAAGGAACTGTTCAAACATCTGAATACGCCAAAAGTATTAATAATGGGATTTTGTATATGTTATTAGTGCCAATAGTTTTAGGAAGTATATTGATTTTTTTGTGGCTGAAAAATAAAAATAAATTTCACGTAAACGAGTAATCTCTAATTCCTTTATTTCACTTTCATGCACACTAACCTACTTGTACAAAGACCTATTTCTGACTTCATTTCTGGTACTATCCAACTCAATGGCTCAAAAAGCATAAGCAACCGAGTACTAATAATAAATGCTCTTTGTGGACATCAAATTCAAATGGATAATTTATCTAATGCGGATGATACCATTTTTTTACAAAAAATACTACAATCTAATACGACTGTGTTAGATGCTGGAGCAGGCGGCACTACATTTCGATTTCTAACTGCTTTTTTAGCTACACAAGAAGGTAGGGAAGTAGTGCTTACAGGCACAGAACGTATGCAACAACGACCGATAAAAATTTTAGTAGATGCTTTATTAAAATTAGGTGCAGATATATCTTATATTAATAAAGAGGGCTTTCCTCCATTGAGAATAAAAGGAAAAAAATTAAAAGGAGGTAAAGTTAGTTTGCCCGCCGATACCTCTTCTCAATTTATTACTTCTTTATTGTTGATAGCACCAACACTATCCGAAGGATTAGAATTAGAATTAATCGGAACTATTGTGTCTGTACCGTATATAAAAATGACATTAAAGATGATGGAATACTTTGGTATTCAAACTTCTTTTTCGGAAAATAAAATATCAATACAGCCCGGTAATTACCAGCCTAAGCCTTTTTTTATTGAAGGCGATTGGAGCGCAGCTTCCTATTATTATTCTATTGCAATATTAGCGCAGAATGCAGACATAGAACTAAAAGGTTTGACCCATCAGCAAATACAAGGAGATAGTATTATTGCTACTATTGCTGAAAAATTCGGTATCGAAACTACCTATGGCAATAACTCTATCCGAATAAAAAAAACAGCACCCATTGTAATTCAGAACATAAAGTACGATTTTTTAGAATGCCCAGATTTGGCGCAAACAGTCATTACGTTTTGTGCTGCCCGAAATATTAATATGCATTGCAAAGGTTTGCAAACATTACGCATTAAAGAAACTGATAGAATTACAGCTTTGGATGCAGAATTACAAAAGTTAGGGTTGGCCATAATAGAAGAAATTGATAGTAATAACTGGATATTACAGACTAAAAAAACAACACAATCGGCATTAGTTTCTATTGCTACGTATGAAGACCATCGTATGGCAATGTCCTTTGCACCATTAGCATTAATTACTGAAAAAATTAGTATCGAAGAACCGAATGTTGTATCTAAATCTTATCCTATGTTTTGGAAGGATATCGAAAGTTTAGGATTTCGAATTACATCATCTTCTTGATTTTACTAAACATAGAATACGGACAATCTACAGAAGATAAATTTGCCAAGGCATCTGGTATTGAGCCTCCCGGAGCACTTAATGCTTGATGAACTAATTCTATCTTTCCTTCCCCTAAAGGTATAATTTTGAAATACGCTTTCATCATCGGAATTCTTACATACTTATCATTTCTTGGTAATAAATCTGGGGTTCCGTCCAGCGTAATTAAAATTTCTCCTTTGCTGTTTTGTGGATTAAATATCATGTGTGTAATCGCTTCTCTTGTTTTGATAAAAGGTGCAGAAACAGTCATATAAGTATAATAATCATTGTCGTTATTTCGCTTTAAAACCTTTACGCTTCCTTGATCAATTTTATACATCCATTTATCATAATTTGAAGTGTTCTTCAAAAAAGAAAGCATTTTCTCAGGTGTAGTTTGCAAAATCGTAGAAACTTTAAATTCCTTTAAATTGGAATTAGCAGTCTTACGATTCCAAATCATAATTCCATCCTTGCTTTTTTCAAGCGTCCAAGGTTCATCAGCAAAACTGTGTTGTGTAAAAGACATAAGAAAACAGAAGATGAAGAAGAATTTTTTCATTTTTATAATACTTTTATTTCAAGAATGACAAATTGTATACCTATTTTATATTTATAGACTTCATTTATAATCGAAAGTTTAAAAATAATCCAAATGAAATTAGATGACTATTTTTGCTTGTTAAAGAATATTAAAGAAGTATTGCAGCTATATTTTTTTGATATTTATTAATACTAGAACACAGCTTGCTCTTTTTTAGTAACAAATACTTAACAAATCTTGTTGACCAAACGTTTGGTATTTCAATGCATGCATTGTATTTTTATTCAACGTATAAACACATCTAAATTTTCAATAAAACATTAAAAATTATTCTAATGAGCGAAACAACAAGTGCTGTAAAAAACTTACTAAAAGGTGGGGAGTTTTTAGTTAAAGAATCTAATTATTTAGATACATACACTCCTGAAGATTTGAACGAAGAACAACAAATGATTGTGGACACAGTAGTATCTTTTGTAGATGCTGAGATTATTCCTGTTTATGATAAAATTGAAAAACAAGAACCCGGTTTAACAGAATCATTATTGGAAAAAGCAGGGGAATTAGGCTTATTAGGTTTAGCTATTCCGGAAGAATACGGTGGAATGGGAAAAGACTTTAATACCAATTCTTTATTAGTAGAAAATATGGCTAAAGCTCGTTCTTTCTCTTTGTCTGTAGGGGCGCATATCGGTATTGGCACACTACCGATTGTATATTTTGGAAATGAACAACAAAAATCACATTATTTGCCAAAATTAGCTTCCGGAGAATTGAAAGCATGTTATTGCTTAACAGAACCAAGTTCTGGCTCTGATGCATTGGGTGCAAAAACAACAGCTATGCTGAATGCAGAAGGCACGCACTACATTGTCAACGGACAAAAAATGTGGATTACGAACTCAGGATTTGCTGATGTTTTTATTGTATTTTGTCAAATTGATGGCGATAAATTTTCTTGCCTTATTTTAGAAAAAGGAATGGAGGGGTTAACCTTAGGTGCTGAAGAAAAGAAAATGGGAATCAAAGGTTCTTCTACAAGACAAGTATTTTTAGAAAACGTGAAAGTACCTAAAGAAAACTTATTAGGCGAAATTGGAAAGGGACATTTAATAGCTTTTAATATTTTAAATATAGGCAGATACAAGTTAGCTGCAGGAGTTTTAGGAGGCTCTAAATCCGTAATTGAACAATCCGTAAAATATGCAGTAGAACGCCAACAATTTAAAGTGCCTATCGCTTCATTTGGAGCTATCCAATATAAAATTGCTGAAATGGCTACACGTATTTATGCACTGCAAAGTGCTTGTTACCGTGCTTGCGATATGATTGACAACAAAGAAAAAGAACTAGTAGCACAAGGAAAAGCATACCAAGAAGCTGTAATGCAAGCAGCAGAAGAATATGCAATTGAGTGTTCGTTGTTAAAATTTATTGGCTCTGAAGTGTTAGACTACTGTGTAGATGAAAACGTACAAATACATGGAGGTATGGGCTACTCTGAAGAATTAGCAGCAGCAGCAGCATACAGAGATGCACGCATCAACAGAATTTTTGAAGGCACCAACGAAATTAACAGATTGCTATCCGTAGATATGTTGTTAAAACGTGCAATGAGCGGTAAAATAGATATGATGTCGCCGGCAATGGCTGTACAGAAAGAATTAATGACCGTTCCTGATTTTAGTACTGATGAAGATACAACACCTTTAGTAGCAGAAGTAAAAGCTCTTAAAAATGCAAAAAAAGCAATATTGATGGCAGCAGGTGCAGCTGTTCAAAAGTTGATGACAAAATTAAAAAATGAACAAGAAATTTTAATGAATATTGCAGATATGCTGGCAGAAGTATATACAATGGAATCGACAGTATTGCGTACACAAAAACTAATTGCTGTAAATGGTGAAGCTGCTTGTACTGCACAAATAGACATGACAAAAATATTTATTTCAGATGCATTAGAGCGCGTTAATCTTCATGGAAAACATTGCTTGCAATCCTTTGCAGATGGAGATGAACTACGTATTATGCTGATGGGGTTAAAACGTTTTACAAAATATGAAACCTTCAATACTAAAGATGCGCGCAGAAGAGTAGCAGCAAAAGTAATAGAAGCAGGAAAATATAATTTCTAGGATAATTATTATTCCTAACTACTTTAATATCAAATAACATGTCACGCTAAGGTCTTGGATAAATTTCAAGACCTTTTTTGTTCTCTTGCATTCTTATAGTAAGTTTTCATTCATAAAAATTGTTATTTATTTACTATGCATTTAAACTATTAATGAGTTATTTTGTAATAGTAGCAAATATTAATATCTAATCTAGAGAAATGAATGACACAATAACTTACCCAAAATATGATGCAGTATTGATTGGCGCAGGGATAATGAGCGCAACCTTAGCCGCATTCTTAAAAGAACTACAACCTGATTGGAATATAAAAGTGTTTGAGCGTTTAGATAAAATAGCAGGTGAAAGCTCTGATGCTTGGAACAATGCAGGAACAGGGCACTCCGGGCTGTGTGAGCTAAACTACACACCCGAAAAAGAAGATGGAACTATAGATATTTCCAAAGCTATAAACATAGTGGAAGAGTTCGAAATATCTAAACAATTTTGGGCATATTTAGTCAATCAAGGCTATTTTACAAAATCAAACGGATTTATAAATTCCACACCACATTCCAGCATCGTTTTTAATGAAACAGATGCTACCTATTTGAGAAAAAGATACGATGCAATGCATGCATGTCATTTATTTCATCAAATGGAATTTGCAGACGATAAAGAAACCTTGCAAGAATGGTTTCCGCTGATAATGTCAGGACAAAGTGAAGAGGTGAGGATTGCTGCTACTAAAATAAATATTGGAACAGATGTGAATTTTGGCGAATTGACTCGTGGTATCTTTGAATACTTATATAAAAAATATCAAGTAGAGGTTGAGTTAATGCATCAAGTAAAAGATTTGACTTTACAAGAAGATAAAACATGGCTGGTAGAAGTGAAAAACAGAACTACTGATGAACTGACTATGGTGCAAGCAAATTTTGTATTTATTGGTGCAGGTGGCGGAGCATTGCGATTATTAGAAAAATCAGACATCGAAGAAGGAGAAGGCTATGCTGGATTTCCTGTTACAGGGCAATGGTTGGTTTGCAAAAATGAAGAAGTAATTGAAAAACATCATGCAAAAGTATATGGAAAGCCAGCTTTGGCGCACCTCCGATGTCAGTACCCCATTTAGATACTAGAATAATTGATGGAAAAAAACAATTACTTTTTGGCCCATTCGCCGGCTTTTCTACTAAATTTTTGAAAGGTGGTTCTTATTTCGATTTGCCAAAATCCATTAATGCTGATAACCTGTTCCCAATGATAGGCGCAGGTATTCGCAACTTGGAATTAACCAAATATTTAATAGAACAAGTAGCACAAAGTTTTGATGATAAAATAAATGCATTAAAACAATTTGTACCAACTGCAAAAAATGAAGACTGGGAATTAGCAATAGCCGGGCAGCGCGTACAAGTGATAAAAAAAGACGATAATGATAAAGGCACTTTGGAGTTTGGTACAGAAGTAGTTGCAAATAAAGACGGGAGTATATCAGCATTGTTAGGCGCATCGCCAGGGGCATCCACTTCGGTTTTTATAATGTTGGAAGTATTACAAAAATGCTTTCCTGAGCAATTAAAATCCCAAGCATGGCAATCGAAGTTAAAAGAAATGATACCCACTTATGGCAAACGTTTGATAAATGACGAATTACTTGCTATAGAAACTCGCGCATATTCTCACACTATTTTGGGATTGGATATATAAGTTGCTCACAATTCCTTTTTTTGTTTAAAAAATGGGTTTCAATAAATTTTTAAAGCCATTTACATTTTTTATTTTTGCTCTGTAATGGAAAATTTCATCGTATCCGCCCGTAAGTATCGTCCTGCAAAATTCTTGGATGTAGTAGGGCAAGAACAAGTTTCTGAAACGTTGAAAAAAGCTTTGTCTTCCGGTAAACTAGCACAGTCTTTTTTATTTTGCGGCCCTCGCGGTGTTGGAAAAACTACTTGCGCACGTATCTTAGCCAAAGCTATTAATTGTGAAAACCCGAGTGTTGATTTTGAACCTTGTAGTGAATGTAATTCATGTATCGCATTTTCGCAAAATGCTTCATTTAATATTT
>CAZXRF010000073.1:0-7766 GCA_964642875.1 uncultured Chitinophagales bacterium
AATCTACTACGCTAAAGAATTATAATTTGACCTTAGAGATGTCGTCGCAGCCGGTATGGTATGCCGTGCAGGCATTACCGTACATGATGGAATATCCGTATGAGTGTGCCGAGCAATTGTTTTCGCGCTATTATGCAAATACCTTGGCTGCTTATATTGCAAATGAATCTCCTAAAATTAAAACCATTTTTGATAAGTGGAAAAATAGCGATGCGTTGCTTTCTAATTTAGAAAAAAATCAGGATTTAAAATCGGTTATATTGGAAGAAACGCCATGGGTACGGGATGCGCAAGATGAAACAGAACAAAAGAAACGCATTGCCTTATTATTTGATTTGAATAAGATGGCTGATGAACAACAAAAAGCATTGGATAAATTATTGCAAATGCAAACACCCAATGGCGGCTTTACTTGGTTTCCAGGAATGCAAGACAATCGATACATTACACAATATATTGTAGAAGGCTTCGGACATTTGGCAAAACTCGATGTTATAGATATTAAAAACAAATCGAAGATAGATGAAATGTTGCGTAAAGCCGTAGCTTATTTGGACGACAGATTACGCGAAGATTTAGAAAATATAAAAAAATACGATAAAGATTATCTGAAAAACAACCATCTATATTATGACAATACACATGCCTTGTATGCACGTTCTTTCTTTGATTATAAAATGAATGATAACAACAAAGAGGCATTTAATTATTTCTTACAACAACAAAAAAACAACTGGCTCAATCAGTCCTTATATTCTAAAGCGATGATAGCACTGACCTTGCAACGCAATAAAGAAAAAAACACAGCTGATAAAATCATTACTTCGTTAAAACAAAATGCAATTAATAGCGAAGAGTTGGGCATGTATTGGAAAGCCAATGAAAATGCAGGATGGTATTGGTATCAAGCGCCGGTAGAAACACAAGCATTGCTGATAGAAGCATTTCATGAAGTAGCCAACGACAATAAATCGGTAGATGAAATGAAAGTATGGTTGATAAAACAAAAACAAACCACTGCGTGGAAATCAACGAAAGCAACGGCGGAGGCTTGCTATGCGCTTTTATTGCAAGGCAAAGATTGGACAAAATCCGATAAGCTGGTGGAAGTGAAAATGAATAATAAAATCATCGAGCCTGCAAAATTAAATGCTACCGTAGAACCCGGTACTGGCTATTACAAAATAAACTGGAAAGGCGATGATGTAAAACCGGAGATGGCAAAAATAGAATTGAAAAAATCGGATAAAGGACCGGCGTATGGTGCAGTATATTGGCAGTATTTTGAAGATTTAGACAAGATAACAGGCGCAACAACGGCACTGCAATTAAGCAAAAAACTTTTTAGAGTAGAAAATACAAATGCAGGTAAAAAATTAATGGAGATTACCGACAAAACACCTTTAAAAGTAGGCGATGAAGTAAAAGTACGTATAGAGTTACGCACCGATAGAAATTTGGAATATGTACACTTGAAAGATATGCGTGCCGCTGGATTTGAGCCAGTAAATGTTCTATCGCAATACAAATACCAAGACGGATTCGGCTATTACGAAAGCACCAAAGATGTAGCTACACATTTCTTTATAGATTGGATGAACAAAGGTATCTATGTATTTGAATATTCTGTAAGAGCCACAGTAGCAGGCAATTTTTCCAACGGAATTACGTTGATAGAAAGCATGTATGCACCTGAGTTTAAATCACATTCTAAAGGCGAACGCGTAACGATAACAAAATAAATACTAACTTTAAACTAACCGTTAATGAGGATTTTTAATAAATAATTTTCTCTTAACTTAATTTGAAACTACTTTTATCCATTCAAGAAAAAATAGATTTATGAAAAAGACATTCTTATTTTTATCACTATCCACTTTAGTAATTGCATCTACCTTTGCAAGAGACATTTCCGAAAAAAGAGACTTAGCCGGATTTACCGGAGGATTAACTTTAAACACGATGGGATTGCAAAAAAACTCCACGTATTCCAACAGTAAAAACAGCGTAAAACCCGGCGGTATTGTTGGCGTAAACTACGAACACCGATGCAAGAAAGTATTTGCTATTGAAATAGCCCTAAACTATATCAATAAAGGTACACAGCAATTAATCCAAGATCCAGCGTTAAACCGTTCTTACTATAGATTGAATTTCCATTCCTTAGAAATTCCGGTAATTGGTAAGTTTTATATGGGCAAGAAAAAGATTTTTAACTTAAACTTTGGGGGTTACGCCTCTTATTGCGTCGATTTGCAATCAAGAACAAAAATAAATTTTAAAAATTCGGCACTAACCGATATCGACAACAAAGAAAATAACCTATTGAAAGATCATAACGACAAAGATTTAAATGGGCAACGACCATTTAGAGCTTATGACGCCGGAATAAACGTAGGTTTCGAGTTTGTATCTAAAATGGGATTGGGCGTAGGTGCTAGAGTACAACAAGGCTTTGTAGATTTTACAAATCCTAAATTTATTATTGACGATAAAAAGAAAGTATATCACACTAGTGCTATGATTTATGCTTTGTTTAAAATTTAAAGATTTTCCCTTTTTATAATATAATGCTGCCACTCTGTAGGCAGCATTTTTTATTTTAACAGTAAAAAAACACAAAACCCTTACCACAAATAACCAATAACCAATAACTTTATAAAATGAAGATTGAAATTGAAAGAGTTAATAATAAAGTACATTTAGAAGCCAAGAACGAACAAGGCATAATAGTACACATGGATGGCTCGCCAGAGATTGGTGGCGAAGATTTGGGTGCACGTCCCATGCAACTTATTTTAATGGGATTAGGCGGCTGTACTTCTATGGATATGCTTTCTGTTTTGAAAAAAATGCGCGAAGAAGTAAAAAGTTATAAAGTAACTGTTGATGCCGAGCGCGCTACCGAACATCCAATGGTATTTACAAAAATACACGTACATTACATTTTAGAAGGAAAATTGAAAAAAGAAAATGTAGAAAAAGCCATCGCGCTGTCTATGGATAAATATTGCAGCGTTACGCACATGCTCAATAAAACAGCAACAATTACACACAGCTATGAAATAATAAAATAGATAATAGAATCTTAGATACGAGAGCTGAGATAAAGAAAAAATCTCAAATCCCATCTTTCAAACTTTAAAAAATGAAAAAATATACGCACTTTGCTACGCAAGCCATTCGCACACAAGAAGAACGTACTCGCAGAGAGCATAGCGTTCCTTTGTATCTAACGTCGTCATTCATTTTTGACGATGCCGAACAAGCGCGCGCCTTATTCGCTGATGAATATGTGGATAATATTTACTCTCGATTTTCCAACCCAAACGTCAATGAGTTTGTAGATAAAATGTGCGTGTTGGAAGGCATGGAAGATGGCTTCGGAACGGCTACTGGAATGGCAGCGGTATTTGCATCTATAATGCCCTTTTTAAATGCCAGCGATCATATTTTAGCCTCCTCCGCCTTGTTTGCTTCTACCACAAGAATTATTAAAGATTTTCTACCAAAATGGAATATCGAATATTCTTTTTTTGATATCAATAAACCCGAAACTTGGGAAAGCGAAATCAGACCTAATACCAAAATGATATTTGCGGAAACGCCGTCAAATCCGGGATTGGTTTTGATAGACTTGGAGCTGCTCTGCGCTATTGGGAAAAAGCATAAAATATTGGTGAATATCGATAATTGTTTTGCAACGCCATATCTGCAAACGCCCGCACAATATGGTGCAGACATCATCACGCATTCCGCTACTAAATTTATCGACGGACAAGGTAGAGTTTGCGGTGGTGTAGTTTTGGGCAATAAAGAAATAATAAAGGAAGTACGTGCATTTTGCCGACAAACCGGACCGGCAATGTCGCCGTTTAATGCTTGGATTTTGTCGAAAAGCTTGGAAACACTGCATGTGCGTATGGATAGGCATTGCGAAAATGCATTGACCTTAGCACAGTGGTTAGAAACGCAAGAAGAAATTGAAGAAGTGAAATATCCATTTTTGCCCTCACATCCACAATATGAATTGGCGAAAAAGCAAATGAAACAAGGCGGTGGCGTTATTACATTTATTGTAAAAGGCGGACTTGATAGAGGGCGCAGATTTTTAGATAACTTAGAACTGTTTTCACATACTGCAAACTTGGGCGACTGTCGCTCCATCGCCACACATCCGGCATCTACCACCCACTCAAAAATAGAGGTGAAAGTACGCGAAGCCGCCGGCATATTTGATGGTACTATTCGCGCTTCCATTGGCTTAGAACACATTGACGATATTAAAGCGGATATCTTACAAGCCTTAGAAAAA
Organism: uncultured Chitinophagales bacterium; assembly: GCA_964642875.1. Lineage (GTDB taxonomy): Bacteria > Bacteroidota > Bacteroidia > Chitinophagales > JADIYW01 > JADJSS01. The sequence continues at coordinate 4,316 of CAZXRF010000073.1, forward strand.
AGTAGATAGATGTGATTTTAAAATTGCTGAAAAATGAAAAATTGTATCTTGTCCTATTTTGGATAGTTTACACTTTCCTGTGTATTCATTTTTATTTAGAAAGAAGTACGTTTGCTGATAATAGTTATTACTTGTTTGAGATTATTCAGAATAAGCGATTCTGTATTCAATACGATAGATATTTTTCTATTGCTACGCAATGGTTGCCACTTTTAGCCGTAAAATTCCAAATGCCATTAAAGACAATACTTATTGCACATAGTATAAGTCCGGTTGTTTTAAATTTGATTGTTTTCTTATTAATAAGATATTTGTCTTCTGAAAAATGGTTTTCATATCTCTATTTATTATCCATCAGCACATTTCTTCATGATGCATTTTTTTATGTAAATGATGAGATGATGCAGGCTACCAGCCTTTTATTGTTAATTCCATCAGTTTTGCGCTCTTCTAAATTAAAACAATGGAATAGAATCGTAATACTAATTTTATTAATTCTCATTTTACAAACAGCACATTTGTTTTTGATGTTAGGAGTAATAACAATTTTATTCATCTGCTTTTTAGAAAAGAAAGAAAAAAGCATTCTCTTAGCTATTGCTTTTGTATTTGTGATAATTATTTTGAAAGCAGTCATATTTAAAAGCGGAAGAGATGGCAATAGTATTGATTCTATATTTGCAAAAATGCCTAATTTGAAAAATATGTTTTCTTCCCCATTTGTGCAGTTTTCTTTTCACGCTATTTCAAAATATTATTTAATTCCTATTTTATTACTGTTAGTTTTATATTCTAAAACGTCGATGCAAAGGGGTACAATTGTTACAAGTGTCGGTTCTTTTATCTTACTATATTTTTTGGTAGTTATTTATTTAAAAAATGGAGCTATTAATGCATATATGGATAGATATTTAGCCGTATTATTATTTTTGTATTGTAGTATTTTAATCTATCTGACCACTGATAAATTATTTACTCTGCCAATCTACCCATTAATTATAGTGTTGGCAATATTGTTTGCTTTTGGTCAATTATTCTTAGAAAAATCGTACTCTGAAAGAATTACTTATTTAAAAACAATGATGAAAAATGGACCAATAAAACAAATTTATTTATACGAAAACATGCCCGAAAATATAAAAAAATTGTCGTGGTCAGTTCCTTATGAAACGCTTATTATTAGTTCTCTTTCTCCGGAAACAAAAACTATTTTAATAAAAGAATCTTTCTATAAGATCGATGATTTGATAGTAGATAATACAATTTTTCTTGGAGCAGAATGGACGTTTGGTAGTCCAATTGTGTTAGATGAAAAATATTTCCCACTGAAGAAATCACTATACACCTATCAAGATAATTTATAGTCTAGTTATTTCCTTTTCCAATGCTCAACTTTAATATCATCTAATATAATAGGCACATCACTTGGATTCCAAGCAAATACTTTTAAAACATCTTTCTCTGTCTTAAAACGATGTGGAACTTGTACATAAAAATAGACATACTGCCACTGATGTGTCTTTCCGGCATGCCAGATAGAATATTCATTATTACTAATCTTTGTTTGCAGTCTTAATGAACGCCATCTTATGTTTTTCGCAAGGTGCTTAAACGTTATTATAAGCACTGCTTGCTTATAATGATTATATTGTAATTGCTCGCAATAAACCCAAGCTGAAATTTTTATGTAATCTAAAGGAGATATATCAGATTGTGTTGCTTGTAATGAAAATTCAGGAGTATAGCCGTTGTGTAATTCATAAGCATATTTACCACTATGGCTTATTCGTGTTATATAATTGGAAGAAATCGAGTCTTCAAAATCTTGCGTGTATATATTTTTTTTAAAGTATAATCTATTGCTATCGGGTTGTTGTTCGCCACTATCATAAGCAATCAAGGCGTCAGAACTACCTTTTGTTTTCAAGAATATAGCTTTATAAAATGCAAAATTGGCATCTTCCGTCCAAATCAAACCTTTATGAAATTGCCACGTTTGAAATAAGTTTAGAAATATTAAAAATGAAATTAATACAAACAACATGTATTTTAATAACAATTTATACCAAATACGAGTAAAAAAACAAGCCAGAGGAAATGATAAAAGTGCGTACATTTCAACCATAGGTCGAGAGCCGAAACCATTGATATATTGCCAACACCACCAACTATAGATTATATAAACATGAATAGACAAAATAATGTACGTGAATAATGCTGATTTTATAAAATATTTTGGCAAATAGAACAACCCAATAAGACTGAATAGCATAACAGGAGTATAAACCAGCCAGCCATTTGCAAAACCCAATAAACCATCCTTTATATGAGGATGCAAGAAATCGAAACCTTCGTTGGCGTAGCTATAAAAAAAACATTGTCCACTTAATAACTTCCAATAAATTATTTGAGGAATATTAATGGCGATAATTGATACTGCCATGATGATAAAGGAAGAAAGATGTTTTAGAATAAAATGAAATCGCTCTTTTAATTCTTTTATAGAAAATACATTCCATAATAATGGAATTAAGATTACTAATAATTCATTCGGTCGTATTAAAGAGATAAGTCCACAACTTAGCCCAATTAAAAAGGCATATTTATATTTTTTTGTAGAATAGTAAGAATCTGTTGCAAACAAACATACAACATACAACATAAATAAAAAGCCATGTGACATCCCTGTATTGAGTACCGAGAAATAATAAAGATTGCTTCCTGTCGCAATTATTGTTATTGTAATTAGACAAATATTCTGAGAGAAATATCTTGATAATAGTCTCCATAATAAATACAAACCCAACAAAGCATATAACAAAGTGGCAATCGACACAGCCCAATTATACGGAGATGAAAAGCCATCCGCTGGATACAGATTAATTAGCTTGCAGAAAATGTGTGCAGCAATGAAAAATGGAGCATACAAAATAGCAACACCGTTGGTGTATTTTATGATGGTATTTTTTTGATAAGCATGAGCTTCTTCAATTCTCAGATATCCATTAGCTTCTTTTGTAACGCTGTTCGGGCTGTATTCCGCTCTCTTGGCTATTGTTTTTTGCAAATTTCCTAAATCATGATAAATGAGAGTAGCAGGTAAGTAAGCATAATATCCCCAAGAATCACCGCCACTTTTTATAACGCCATTATAGTCAGCATATTGCTGAAATGAAACGATATAAAGCATCAAAATAAAAAGCCCAACTAACTTTATTTTCATGTAACAAAGAAACTAAAATATTATCTAAGAATCCTACAGACAATCCTTTAGTTTATTAAAGTCTAAAGCCCAAAACCTAACCTTATTTTTAAGAAAATACTACAAATTGTAATTTTCAGGCAGTTCCTTTTGTTTTTCAAACAAAATGTGTATCTTTGCCAACTCAAAATTTTGGTGCGGTAGCTCAGTCGGTAGAGCAAAGGACTGAAAATCCTTGTGTCGGCGGTT
>CAZXRF010000074.1:0-7584 GCA_964642875.1 uncultured Chitinophagales bacterium
CTATCGTCTAGCATAAAAAACTGTACATCTGCTTTTTTATAGGTGTAATAATTTAATGAATCATTAGTTGGATTAGGCCAAAATTGTTGAAATACATTTAAAGAAGTATTTTTAAATTTAAAAGAACCATCACTATTATTATGTCCATAATCGTGGTCATCCCAAATTGCATAATTCTGTTTGGAGGCTAATAATTCATTCAGTTTTTTATTTAATCTGGTTTTTATATTTCTTTTTAATTGCGATTTGTAATTAAAAGGTTGCAGCACATAATATAAATTGTCACCGAGCCACAACATCATTTCGCTGCTGTCATTTTTCATTTTCTTAAATATGCTAAGGCTGTTAAATGGTTTTATTATCCCATTAAATCCGGTACTTATAAATGCACAGGAACCTGCTAAAAAGGATATATTTTGTAAACTGTCCGTGTTATCGGTACGTACAGAAATTAATGGATAAAAATTTTGCCCGTTAAAAGAATATTCTAATGAATAATTTTCTTCTTTTTTCAATTGACCAAAATGGACATTTATCGGTAAATATTTTTTATAGCATTTCTGCTTATTCCATAAATATATTTTTTGTTGCCCATCGGAATTTCGAATAAATACGGTAGGTGCTTTTTTGAACATACACCATATATTTACGGATGCTGAGTCTGTATGTCCGATAAATGGTTTAGAAACTAATTTCTGCGCATTTCCATATTTGTAAAAAAATAGAAGTAATACAATATAGTAATATTTGTGGAGGATAATTTTCATGTAATTTACTTCATTAAATTACGGACACGTTCTAAAAGGGGAGGGTGCGAATAATGGAAAAACACATACCATTTATTTGGATTCAAATTAGATAAATTATTGGCAGATAGCTTTCGTAGTGCACTAATTAAATAGTTGCCAGTTCCAATGTTTTCTTTGGCATAATTATCGGCTTCAAATTCATTTTTGCGCGAAAGCATATTCATAAATATTCCGGTAAGCATTGAAATAGGGCTGTATAGCAAGCTAAACGCGATTAATCCCAAATGAAAAATTGGGGTATCCGTTTGCAATCCTAAAGCTTGTGATAATTCCGGCTTGTTGATGAATAGAGATAATAAAAACAATAAAACACCCATTTGTAGTATGCCTATTATCATTCCTTTTTGGATGTGCTTCATTTTATAATGGCCTACTTCATGTGCCAGCACACTTACCAATTCCTCTTCGGTTTGTTCGTTAATTAAAGTATCGAATAATACGATTGTTTTTTTACTGCCTAATCCGCTAAAGTATGCATTGGATTTGGTACTTCTTTTTGAGCCGTCTATTACAAAAATATTAGTTAGCGGAAAGTTTATTTTTTTTGCAAATGTTTCAATTTTTTCTCTAAGTGTTCCTTCTTCTAATGGCTTTAATTTATTAAAAATGGGAACGATAATACTGGTATAAAACATAGCAAAGAAAATAGTAAATGCGGAAAATAATATCCAGGCATATATCCAAAATAGTGAGCCTGCTACGGTGTAAAACCAAACGAATAAACTTAATAAAATACCGCCGATAATTGCGCCTAAAATTATGCCTTTTATTTTGTCGGATAAATATGTTTTCCAAGTCATTTTATTAAACCCAAATTTTTCTTCTATTACAAAAATTCCAAACAATTCAAAAGGCAACTCTATGATAGATGAAGCTACTGCAAATACACCGAAAAACAATAATGCTTGGAAAATTGGAGCGGTGGTATATTGTGTAATATATATATGTGCAATCGCAAACCCTTTCCACCATAGTACTGCTATGATTAATACAGTACTAATTATTGTTGATAGCGTACTTAGTCGTTGTGTAGCCTGATGGTATTTACGAGCCTTAGCATATTTATTGTCATCGTATATGCCTTCTAATTCTTTAGGAATAGGTATATCCCAAGTTTTAGCATTCCATGTATCAAGAATGGTTTCAAGAAAAAAATTGAGTAAAATAAAACCAATTATTATAACAGTTATTATAGCAAATCCTTGTGTAAGCATATTAGAACAGTTTATAGAGCAATGATGAAATGAAAACGAGTATATTATTATCCTTTGCGAACATATTTGGTTAAAATAACTATGGTTTGACCTTCTATTTTCCCTTCTATTTGTTCGGTATTATCGTGCACTAATCTTATATTTTTTACAACGGTACCTAAGCGTGCATTTACCGTAGAGCCTTTTACATCTAATGATTTGATGAGTACAACCGTGTCGCCATTTTCTAGTGCAGTGCCATTACAATCTTTATGGATGTCCACTTCGGCAGAGTTTTCATGGTCGCCAGTAGCTTTTGCCCATGCTAACTGAGTATCATCAAAATAGAGCATGTCCAAAGCCTCTGCTGCCCAGCTTTCCTCCCGAAATCGTTGAAGCATTCGCCATGAAACTACTTGAACGGCTGGTGTTTCACTCCACATGCTCTCTAACAAACATTTCCAATGCGCTGCATCTAATGGTTTTCGTTTTTCTACTTGTTCTTTACAGGTTGTGCAAAGGAATAAACTATCTTCTTCCCGTTGCTGTGCATTTGGCGGCACATCGTATATACTTAGTGTATCAGTAGTGGTGCTACATAGTTCACATTGGTTATAGCTTCGTTTTTGAAGAGATTGCTCTAAACTCATTAATCTTTTTTTGCAAAGATAAGAAATTAGTAAGTTTTATTAATAGAGCGATTTCTTTATAAAATTGAATTTTTAATACATATCAAAAAATCCGGTTCAAATCTGAACCGGACCTATACTTTTTTAAGAAATAAAAAGTAGTTGGAAAAAATTTGGTATATTTAACGGAATAGGAGATAATAACCCGACATACACCTCCTATCCGTTAAATATTTTTTAGAATATTTAGAATTTATTTGGAAATTGTTTTGCGATACCTTGAGATAGCATATCTGCCATCATTTCTGTCATGTGAGCAAAGGCAACATCATAGTCTTTTATTGCATTTGTATAATCTTTGCTGTGTAAATCTAAAGCATATTTAATAGTTTGGTCAATGTGTGTTTTCATCATATCTTCCATTTCTGTACCTTTCCAATTGTTTGGATTTGCACTTTCTAAGAATTTATCGATAAGCTTTGCGTTCGCATACCAATCGTTTATCGCAGCTGTAGGATCAGTTCCATTTTTCACTGCTGTAAGAATTGGAACAGCACCGTTAATATGTGCTTTCAGCAAGCTGGTTAAGCTATCGCCTGCAGCCTCACCATAGTAGGGTTTAATTCCATTTCCGATATCTTCTTGATTTTTTAATAATCGAGTTAAGTTGCTATTCAAAGCGTCTGTGTTATTAAAGAATGCATCTACTGTCGCATACGTATATTGCATGTGATCTGCCCAAAGTGTATGCATAGCTTCGTGTAGTTGTGTATACTGTTCGCTATCAAATGGAGATACAGCATCTTTTTTACAGCTTTGTAGTGTAAGTGCTGATAATAATGAAATGGCAAATACTAGTACTAAACTAAGAGTTCTGCCTTTTTGTGTCGATAATTTTACTAATGTTTTCATTTTACTAATTTTTATTGATTTACTAATTTTTACTTGTTTTATATTTAGAGTAATCGTGTTTTAAAAAGGTTACAATTTTTTTTAAAATTATTTTACCCTAATTAACTTATTAGAGATAGTATAGAATTAAAAGGTTACAAAATTTTTCAAGAAAATACTGAAATAATTTTTTACCATATTTCAATAAATCTATTAGTGAGTTATACATTACTACTGTATTCATTAACATTAATTTGGACTTTTGTAAATAATAATCAGAAAGTCCATTTTTAAAATTTGTATATTTGCTGTGCATTAGAAAATAGGAGAATATGAAAACAATTTTTAAAAATCCATTGATAAAAAGTATAGTATTTATAGTAATGCTGTTAAGTTTAACCACCTCATGTAAACATTTTAATGGATACAACATTGATGGAACAATAAAAAATGGTGATGGTATAAAGGTAAGTTTAGAAGATATTACCACTGAAACACCAACGGTTTTAGATACAGTAACCATTCATAATTCAGCTTTTAAATTAAAAAATTACTCCACTAAAGGTATTTACCGTTTACGATTTGGTGATGATGCAACGCGTTCCATATTTTTATATATTGCACCGAATGACCATATAGTATTGTCGGCAGATTTCAAAGAATTAGAAGATTATACGGTAAAAGGAAATAAAGGCTCCGTTTCCATTCAGCAGTTAGTATCGGTTTCAAAAGCCCGTTTTACGTTGTTAGATTCTGCCTATTCTAAATTACGAGCTGCCACACCAGAAAAAAAAGATTCGCTTCAGAAAATATTTATGAGTGAGAAAAAATCTTATGTAGATTATGTCAAGGATTTTGTGAATAAAGAAAAGAATGTAGATGTAGCATGCTTTGCATTAAATTATCTAGGACCAATGATGCAAGAAGAGATTCCGTATTTGGTGGATGAAATTGAAAAATTACATAAATCAGATCCGGAATCAAAATATATTGAGGGTTGGTACAAGCAAATGCAGCAATATAGAGATGCAATAGTAAAAGAAAATGAAGGCGGCGTAGCATTAAATGCTCAAGCACCAAATATCATCTTGCAAAACCCAAGCGGAGATTCTATTCAATTAAAAAATCTACAAGGAAACTATGTTTTATTGGACTTTTGGGCTTCGTGGTGCAATCCGTGTCGAATGGAAAACCCAAATGTTGTGGCATTATATAAAAAATACCATGATAGAGGCTTTGAGGTGTTTTCTGTTTCTCTAGATGCCAATGCTGACCAATGGAAAAAAGCAATAGCAAAAGATGGTTTGATTTGGAAAAATCATGGTTGCGACTTCGGTGGTTGGAATTCTGCTTCGGCACAGCAATATCATATCGAATCCATTCCAAGTACTTATTTATTAGATAAAACAGGAAAGGTAATTGCTAAAAATTTACGTGGTGAAGCATTGGCAGCAAAGCTAGCAGAGTTGTTTCCACAGCCAGCAATACAATAACGTTATAATACGCTAAATACTAAGGACATAATTAAAAAAAAATAAAAAAATAAGAAATAAAAAAATAAGGAGCAGCTAATGCTCCTTATTTTTTTCTAAAGCCTTTGTAATTTGAGCTACATGGTGTTTTCCGTGCCATGCATACAAAGAAATCATTTCATCTAATGCTATAGTTTGTTTTTTAGATGGATGAAAATATGTGCGTTTCCAATCATTTTTATCCATATTTTCTAATAGCACTATCCATTTTTTATGCAATGCTTTAATCAGCTGATAAGATACCTTTATGGGCATTTGGACATCTGCCGTTTCTGCCCATAAATTCTCATCATAAGGCGCAATGGTCGGATTGTTTTCAGTAAGCGCCAATTTAAATCGGATATATGCATTGGCATGGCTATCTGCAAGATGATGTACAATTTGTTCTATTGTCCAGCCGCCATCACGATAGGTATATTGCAGCTTCTTCTTTTTATCTATTTTTTTTATGACTTTGTGTAATATATTTGGGAGTATTTCAATGTCTTCAATAAATGCATCTAGATTTTTATCATTTATTTTTTCTGGTGATTGATACTTTCCAATTGGAAAAACATTGGAGTCTATAATTTCTTTTGGGGTTGAAATATTTTTTTTTATATTTTTTTCCATTTTTAAAACTTTTCTATAGTTCGCTCAATGATAACTGAATTATTCTTTATTACTAATTTATAAGCACCGGACGCTAAATCGCCAAGATCTATTTGTTTGTCGTAAAGTCCTTTTGCTAAAAAGCCGAATGTTTGTTGTTTTACAAATTTACCGCTTAAATCATAAACTAGTACATCAATGTTTGAGGAAGTGGAAATATTAAATTGAATAGTGATTTTATCAATGAATGGATTAGGATATGCACTCAGTATTACAATATCTTTTGCATTATTTTTTATTCCTGTGGTAATATTTTGAATTGGAGTTTCTGGAGCAAAATAGATATTAGGAATATTTTTTACAGAAACACTTGTTGCTTTTTTCAGCCATCGTGTACCAAGCAGCGTGTACCATGCCGATTCAAATGTTTGGTTGGTATCTCTGGAAGTAATTGTTTTTACTGCATAGAATTGACCTTGTGCTTTATCGGCGGTTAAATCCAAAACGCCATAGCCTTTTTTGTACAAGTCAACATATTTTATATGTGGTAATATTGTAGATATTAAAGGGTATAATGGATCTAAAGGAATAGGAGAAGAAGATGATGTTACGCTCGTACATACAAACTCCACGCCCACAGAGCCAGCACCAGTGTTTGCGTTGTAAGTAGCAGTATTATAAGGTAAATCCATTGCCCAAGCCGTGTGTATATCGCCGGTAAGTACGACTATGTTTTGTATGTTATTATTCAAAATAATGTCGTATAATTTTTTCCTATCTGCGGCGTAGCCATCCCATTGGTCATCGTTCACCGTTATTCCAAAAGGAGTAAGGTTACTCATCATTACTTGTTGCGCAATTATTTTCCATTTCGCTGTTGAATTCATCATTTCCGTTTTCAGCCATTGTAGTTGCTCATTTCCAATAATATGTTTAGAGGTGTCATTTACATTTCCACCTTGTTGCGTACGTGCATATAATCTGGTATCTAACAAAAAGATATCTGCTAAATTACCATAGCTTATTTTTCTCCATATTTTATTGATGTTTCCCGGTTCTGGTAGCCTTCGAGGAATCCATTCGTCGTTGGCTTCTTCTCCTGCTGATTTTCTAGCACTCCAAGGGCCTTCAGTAGCAGGAGTATGGTTTTCAGCGCCATCTTTATACGAGTTATTAGCAGTTTCATGGTCGTCCCAAATAGAAATAAAAGGATATTGTTGGTGCATTCTTCTGCAATCTGGATCTAATCGGTGTGTAGAATAACGTTGGCGGTAATCTGCCAGACGAATGATTTCATAACTTGGTTTTTGATCTGTTCTTACAGCCCCTGCACCTGTACCATATTCATATATATAATCTCCAAGATGTAGTATAGCATCGATATCGTTACGCTCACGGATTCTGTTATAAACATTAAAATAGCCATTGGGGTAATGAGCACAAGAAGTAAAAGCAAAACGTAATTGATCAACACCTCCTACCGGTGCAGTTTTTGTTCGCCCCGTTTGGGAATTTCGACCTAATGCCGTAAAATCATAGAAATACCAAGTATTAGGCTGCAATCCGCTTACATCTATTTTTACACAATAATCTCTAGAACTATCTGCCGTAAATGTGCCACTTTGCACAATAGAAGTGAAGTTGGTATCTAAAGCTACCCGCCAAGTTCCGTTTACAATACCATCAACATCAGGAGTTACACGGGTCCAAATAATTACTCTATCAGATAATGGATCACCAGACGCCACACCATGATAAAAGGGTACTAACGAAGTATCTAACATTGAACGCTCTAAGCTTGAAATTGGTTCAATAGATTTTGATGTTAATATTGACACGAAAATTAAACTATAAAACAGTAATATTCTTTTCATTAGATTTATTGCTGAATTCAAGTGATAAATGCAATTTTTGTTAAAATTGGTATATTGTTGGTAAA
>CAZXRF010000075.1:0-7315 GCA_964642875.1 uncultured Chitinophagales bacterium
CCTTATTGTGAATTGATTTTAAATTGTGTAATGCAAATATATAAAGTAAATTTCAATATAACAAATATTTTTTATAAATTAGTACAATTATCATAAAAACAAATCAAAATATGAAAAAAATATTAGGATTAGACTTAGGGACAAACAGCGTCGGTTGGGCATACGTTATTGAAGATGAGAATCCAGAAAAATCTGAAATTAAACAAATTGGAGCTCGTGTAAATCCTTTAACCGTAGATGAACAAACAAATTTTGAAAAAGGCAAACCAATTACTACAAATGCTGATAGAACATTAAAACGCGGCGCAAGAAAAAATTTAGATCGTTATCAATTACGTAGAGAACACTTAATTCAATCATTAAAGAAACATAAAATAATAAATGAAGATTCTACTCTAAACGAAAATGGAAAGAACACTACTTATTCAACTTGGTTTTTAAGGGCAAAAGCAGCCAGTGATAAAATTGAATTAAATGAATTTGCTAGAGTATTATTAGCTATCAATAAAAAAAGAGGGTATAAAAGCAGTCGAAAAACAAAGAATACTGATGGAGGGCATGTGATAGACGGCATGGCAATTGCAAAAAGATTGTATGACGAAAATGTAACTCCCGGACAATTTGTTTTTCAAAATCTAAAAGATGGAAAAAGAATTATTCCTGATTTTTATCGCTCTGACCTACAAGCTGAATTTGACAAAATCTGGAATTACCAAAAACAATTTCATTCTGGCATTTTAACTGATGAATTTTATAAAGAATTACAAGGAAAGGGACAGAAAGCAACTTCTGCCCTATTTTGGGCAAAATATAAATTCAACACAGCTGAGATTAAAAATATTGATGATGATTTGAAAAATAAAAAAACAATAAAACTCCATTCAAGAGACCAAAAAAAATTACAATCTTATAAATGGAGAAATGATGCTATTAATAAACAACTGAGTAAAGAAGAAGTGGCTTTTGTTTTAACTGATATAAATAATAACTTAAATAATTCAAGCGGCTATTTAGGTGCAATTTCTGACAGAAGTAAAGAGTTGTATTTTAATAAGCAAACTGTAGGTCAATATTTATATAGTCAACTGCAAAAAAACAGACATACTTCTCTTAAAAACCAAGTATTTTACAGACAAGATTATTTAGATGAATTTGAGATCATTTGGACAACTCAAGCAAAGTTTCATTCTGTATTAGATGAAAAATTAAAGGAAGAAATTCGTGATATTATTATTTTCTATCAACGTAAATTAAAATCTCAAAAAGGACTAATTAGTTTTTGTGAATTTGAAAGCAAGGAAATTACTATTGATGGAAAGCAAAAAACTATTGGCTTTAGAGTTGCACCAAAATCATCTCCTTTATTTCAAGAATTTAAAATCTGGCAAAATCTAAATAATTTGCTACTAAAAAAAGCGGGCAGCAGAAAACGAGCCGCGCAAAAGCAAGATACTAAACAAGAAGAAAAAGAAATTTTTGTTTTAGATCAAAATGCAAAAGAGCAGTTATTTAATGAGCTAAATATAAAAGGTAATTTATCATCAAAAAGTATAATTGAATTATTAGGATATAATGCTCAGGATTGGCAATTAAATTACAACCAATTAGAAGGCAACCGAACTAACCAAGCTCTATATAATGCTTACTTAAAAATACTCGAAATAGAAGGATACAATGAAGACTTATTAAAGCTTTCTGACAAAGATGAGATTAACGTAGCCGATTTAAAAACGCCTGCTTTAGAAATAAAAGAAATGGTGAAATCTATTTTCAATATTTTAGGAATTGACACCAACATATTAGAGTTTAATGCAGAACTTGATGGAAAAGATTTTGAAAATCAAGCGTCATATAAAATATGGCATTTATTATATGCCACAGAAGATGACAATAAAAAATATAGTGAGGAAGACAAACTTACTTATGGAAATGAAAGTATAGGTTTAAAAAAGAAATTATGTGAGAAATTTGGGTTCAAACCTGAACATGCAAAAATTCTTGCTAATGTTGCATTTCAAGATGATTACGCAAGCTTGTCAACTAAAGCAATGCGCAAGATTTATCCTTACATAAAAGAAAATAAATACAGTGAAGCTTGCGAGTTAGCCGAATACCGTCATTCCAAGCACTCACTAACAAAAGAAGAATTAGAAAACAGAGAATTAAAACCAAAGTTAGAATTATTAAAAAAGAATAGTTTACGCAATCCTGTCGTTGAGAAAATTCTCAACCAAATGGTAAATGTGGTAAATGCTTTAATAGACAAAGAAAATAAAAATTTGAAAACTAAAGGGTTAGAGCAAAATTTTCATTTTGATGAAATAAGAATAGAGTTAGCGAGAGAATTAAAAAAGAATGCTGCTGAAAGAGCTGAAATGACATCAAATATTAATGCAGCCAAAGTCGCACATGATAAAATTGAAGCCTTATTGAAGTCTGAATTTGGAGTAAAAAATCCGACACGAAATGATATTATCCGTTATAAATTATATGAAGAATTAAGGAGCAACGGATACAAAGATTTATACACCAACACTAATATACCTAAAGAAATTTTATTCAGTAAGCAAATAGATATAGAGCATATTATTCCACAATCGCGTATGTTTGATGACAGCTTTTCTAACAAAACTATTGTTTACAGAGAAGTCAATATAGAAAAAGGAAATCAAACAGCATTTGATTATATTTTCAGCAAATTCGGTGAAGATGGTTTAGAACAATATAAACAAAGAATTGAAAAATTATATGAGTTAGGAAAGAAAAATAAGGATGAAGGAATCTCTAAAGCCAAATACCAAAAACTCTTAAAACAAGAATTTGAGATTGGAGAAGGTTTTATCGAACGTGATTTAAGAGACAGTCAATACATTGCAAAAAAGGCCAAAGAAATCTTATTTCAAATAACACGCTCTGTTGTATCAACTTCCGGACAAATAACAGACCGCTTGCGAGAAGATTGGGATTTAATCAATATTATGAAAGAGATTAACTTACCGAAATATCGAGTGTTAGGTTTAACAGAAATGGAGGAACGAAAATATGGTCAGCAAGTAGAAGTAATAAAAGACTGGACAAAGCGCAACGACCATCGTCATCATGCTATGGATGCACTAACTATCGCATTTACTAAACATTCTTACATTCAATATTTAAACTATTTAAATGCCCGCAAGAATGAAAAGCATAAAATGCATCGAAATATAATTGGCATAGAGGAAAAAGAAATGGAGGTAAAGATTGACAGCAATGGTGATAAAAAAAGAGTTTTCAAAATGCCAATTACTAATTTCAGACAGATAGCAAAAGAACATTTAGAAAGTATTTTAGTTTCTCATAAAGCCAAAAATAAAATTGTAACAAAAAACAAAAATAGAATACAAGGAGCAAAAAATACACAAGAAGTTCTTACACCACGAGGACAATTGCATAAAGAAACAATTTATGGTAGATATCAGTACTATGTAACTAAAGACGAAAAAATATCTACAAAATTCGATTTAGAAACCATCCAAAAGATAGCTAATCCAATTTATAAAAATGCATTATTAAATAGGCTTAAAGAATTTGACTATGATCCTAAAAAAGCCTTTGCCGGAAAAAATGCGATTAGTAAAAATCCAATTTACACGGATGACACGCAAACAAATAAACTTCCGGAAATAGTACAATTAGTTTCGTTAGAAGAAGATTTTTCTATAAAAAAGGAAATTACGCCCGATAATTTCAAAGATGAAAAACTAATTGATAAAATTATTGATCCAAAAATTAAAGCTATTCTTTTAAATCGACTACAGCAATACGGAAACGATGCCAAAAAAGCATTTTCTGATTTAGATAAAAATCCGATTTGGCTCAATAAGGAAAAAAGCATTGCTATAAAGCGCGTAAAAATTAGCGGTATAAAAAATGCAGATGCATTACATTATAAAAAAGACCATTTCGGTAATTATATTTTAGACAAAGACGACAACAAGCAAGCTGTTGACTTTGTAAGCACGGGGAACAACCATCACGTAGCCATTTACAGAGATGGAAATGGAAATTTACAAGAAAACGTAGTTTCTTTCTTCGAGGCAGTTTCAAGAGTAAACCAAGGCTTACCAATTATTGAAAAAACGTACAACAAGGATAAAGGCTGGCAGTTTTTATTTACGATGAAACAAAACGAACTATTTGTATTTCCAAATGAAAAATCAGGGTTTAATCCTAAAGAGATTGACCTTTTAGACTCTAAAAACAAAGCACTAATTAGCCCTAATTTATTTAGAGTGCAGAAAATTGCGACTAAGAATTATTTTTTTAGACATCACTTAGAAACAACAGTAGAAACAAAAAAAGAGTTGGAAAATATTACATATAAACCACAATTAGGATTAAATGGCATCAAGGATATTATAAAAGTCAGAACTAATCATCTCGGAGATATTATTTGCGTAGGTGAATATTAAATAAACTTACAAACAAGGCAGACATTTCTAAAGTTCTAAACTTTAGAAAGGTTTAAGGAAGATAAAAACAGAACAAATTAGAACGGATTGGTTAAACTATAAACAGAAAAAACAATGCTGATTCCAGATACCTACTACCACATCTATAACCACGCAAATGGCGATGATAATCTTTTTAAAGAAGAGCGTAATTATTCATTCTTTTTAAACAAATACTATCAACATATTAATCCAATTGCCGATACCGTAGCCTGGTGCCTGATGCCGAATCATTTTCATCTACTAATAAAAATAAAAAACGAAGAAGCACTGCTGCAAACGTTTCCAAAGTTTAAAACGTTGGTAACGTTGCGGGCGGAAGAAAAAGAAAGAACGCTTTCCAACTTACTATCCAAACAATTTTCTAATTTTTTTAGCAGCTACACTCAAGCATTCAATAAAACTTATAAAAGACGTGGTTCTTTATTTCTGAAAAATTTTAAACGAAAAGAAATCTGTACAGATGAGTATTTGCAAACTTTGATTTTGTATATACATCTCAATCCTGTAAAACATGGTTTTATTAATGATATTAATGATTGGGGATGGACTTCTTACAATGAATTTCCTGAACAAAAAATTTTATTATTCGATTATTTATTCAATACAAAAGATAATTACGTAAAACAACACTTATACAAGCAGGAGCATTATACAGAATATCAACAATTAGAGTATGAATTAACATAATTAATATGATAAAGAAAACCCTATACTTCGGAAATCCGGCTTATCTATCTATTACACAACAACAGTTAGTAATAAAATCAGATAGTACTGAAAGAAAAATTCCTGTAGAAGATATCGGCGTATTAATTATAGACCACTACCAAATTTCTATTACACATGCAGTATTGCACATGCTCTTGGAGAACAATGCTGCCGTTATTACTTGCAATGACAAGCATCACCCAACTGGCTTATTGCTTAACTTAGATGGACATACACTACAATCAGAAAAATTCAAAGCTCAAATTAATGCGTCTGAACCTTTGAAAAAACAGTTGTGGCAACAAACCATAAAAGCAAAAATCTCCAACCAAACTGCTGTGCTAAATACTTGGGAAATAGATAGTGGTTTTATGAATCGTTGTTTTCAAAAAATATTAAGTGGTGATACAAGCAATCAAGAAGCACAGGCCTCAAAGTACTATTGGAATAATTTATTTAATGAGGAAGAGCCTTATTTTACACGTGAACGAAGTGGAATATACCCTAATAATTTTTTAAATTATGGGTATGCCGTTTTAAGAGCCACCGTTGCCCGTGGCTTGGTTTCTTCGGGCTTGCTCCCCACGCTCGGAATACATCATAGCAATAAATACAATGCCTATTGTTTGGCAGATGACATTATGGAACCCTACCGCCCGTATGTAGATCACTTAGTGAAAGAAATTATAAACGAAGATCCGCAAGAGAAAGAAATTACGACTACCATTAAACGAAAGTTATTAGAAATTCCAGCTTTAAACATAGAAATAGATGGGAAAGATAGTCCGCTAATGGTGGGGCTGCAACGCACCACTGCTTCGCTGGCTGCTTGTTATGAAGGAGAATTAAAGAAAATACTATATCCGAATTTCAAGGTATAAACTATATCATTATGCAACTAAATGCTTATCAGATTATGTGGGTTTTAGTTTTATTTGATTTACCGACAGAAACTAAATTAGACCGAAAGCGATATACCAGATTTCGGGACGATTTATTAAAAGATGGATTTGCCATGTTTCAATTCTCCATTTATTTACGACATTGCAGTAGCCGCGAAAATGCGGAAGTGCATATCAAACGTGTAAAAAAAATGCTGCCCGAAAATGGGCATGTTGGTGTTTTATCTATTACAGACAAGCAATTTGGACAAATGGAAATTTTCTTTGGGAAGAAAGAAACACCGCTTCCCAACATTCCGCAACAGTTAGAACTTTTTTAGAGCGTTATCACTGACAGTATCAATGAATAGTATTAGTGTATAAAGCTTTAAAAAATAAAAAATGCCTGAATAAACTTGTAGTAAAGCATATAGCAGGCATTTTTTTAAAACTAATTTCAACGAAACCATCAATAAATACTACTAATTCCAAGCGCTGAGTTGAAATTAGTATATAAAGAACACAATCTAAAATCAAATCACAACTCAATTGATGTTGGAAATAAGTATTCAAAGGTTGAAATTAGTATATAAAGAACACAATCTAAAATCAAATCACAACCCTTTTCTTCTTGTTTTGACACATAGCTATGTTGAAATTAGTATATAAAGAACACAATCTAAAATCAAATCACAACTTGCTCTGATGTATTAAATTTTGAATTTAAGTTGAAATTAGTATATAAAGAACACAATCTAAAATCAAATCACAACATTCTTGCTTTGTAATCCGACATTACAGAAGTTGAAATTAGTATATAAAGAACACAATCTAAAATCAAATCACAACCACCAGCTTCGAATCTTTGGCGTTCAATTTGTTGAAATTAGTATATAAAGAACACAATCTAAAATCAAATCACAACACCAGGTACTGTTGATCCTTACACAATGATGTTGAAATTAGTATATAAAGAACACAATCTAAAATCAAATCACAACGAAGCCGGCATCGAATCGCTGCATAAGTTTGTTGAAATTAGTATATAAAGAACACAATCTAAAATCAAATCACAACTAATCAATAGAAAGAACATATCGGCCGTCTGTTGAAATTAGTATATAAAGAACACAATCTAAAATCAAATCACAACCACTATTTCCACGCTTCATTATTAATTTTCGTTGAAATTAGTATATAAAGAACACAATCTAAAATCAAATCACAACTTGC
>CAZXRF010000076.1:0-6371 GCA_964642875.1 uncultured Chitinophagales bacterium
TTTACCAACAATATACCAATTTTAACAAAAATTGCATTTATCACTTGAATTCAGCTAATAAAAAAATCCCTGCATTAGCAGGGATTTTTTTATATATTAATCGATAATTAACATGGCATCACCGTAAGAGAAGAAGTTGTATTTTTTCTCCATTGCTTTTTGGTATGCTTCCATTGTTAAATCATAGCCTGCAAAAGCAGATACCATAATCACCAAACTTGATTTTGGCGTATGAAAATTGGTAATCATACTATTGGCAATACTGAAATCGTAAGGAGGATGAATAAATAAATTTGTCCAACCCTCCATTGGTTTTAGCAAATGCTCGGCAGATACTGCTGTTTCTAATGAACGCATAGAAGTAGTGCCAACAGCACAAATATTTTTACCACGTTGAAGGGCTCGGTTTACTGTTTTGGCACATTTTTCATCTATTTTAAAGTATTCCGCATCCATTTTATGTTTAGACAAATCTTCCACATCAATAGAACGAAAAGTGCCTAAGCCAATATGTAGAGTAAGTTCCGCAAAATCTACACCTTTTATTTCAAGACGCTTCATTAATTCTTTACTGAAATGTAAACCGGCAGTAGGAGCTGCCACCGCACCTTCTTTGCTGGCAAATACAGTTTGGTAGTTTTCTTTATCTGATTCTTCCGGATCTCTTTTTATATATTTTGGCAATGGGGTATTACCTAGTTTATCCAAAATAGCTCTGAAATCATCATCAGTGCCATCGAATAAAAACCGAATTGTTCTGCCACGAGAAGTGGTATTATCCACTACTTCTGCCACTAAATCATCATCCCCGAAATATAGTTTATTCCCTACACGTATTTTTCGGGCAGGGTCAACTAATACATCCCATAATCTTAAATCATGGTTTAGCTCTCTAAGTAAAAAAACTTCAATTTTAGCTCCCGTTTTTTCTTTAGTACCATACATTCGAGCCGGAAAAACTTTAGTGTTGTTTATCACCATTACATCTCCATCATCAAAATAATCCAAGATATTTTTGAAGATTTTATGTTCAATTTTACCGGTTTTACGGTGTACTACCATTAGCTTGCATTGATCGCGCTCTTTTGATGGATACAAAGCAATTTTTTCTTTAGGGAGTTCGAAGTCGAATTGTGAAAGTTTCATATTGTAGTTTTATTATCTTACGGTATAATAAATAAATTGTTCAAAATTGCTGCAAAGATAATGTAAGAAAATGGGATTGAACCCGACAAATATTTTTATTTGATTAAATTTTGTAGGTTTGTTGTATGCGTAAGCTATTCAGGGTATTAAATGAGACTTTAAAGTTGACTTTTCAGCAATTGTGGTTGAATAAATTACGTACGTTTTTATCTTTATTTGGAATTACTGTTGGTATTTTTAGTATCATCGCTATTCTTACAGCTGTAGATGCTTTGAAGAATAATATCAATCAATCTATTAATAGTCTTGGCGATAATATTCTATTTGTAAATAAATGGGCTTGGACATTTGACGGGCCAAGTAATTATCCATGGTGGAAATATTTTCAACGTCCCGGTGTAAAATTGGAAAATTATAAGTATTTACAAAGTAAATTAAAAACGGCTGAGTATATTACATTTGAATTAAACCCGAATACAACTCCTGAGGTTTCTTATAAAGATAAAAAAACACATAAGGCGCAGCTTTCTGCGGTTATGGACCATTACGGACAAGTTTTTCAATTGGATATCGCTCAGGGTAGATTTTTGTCCTCTATGGAAGTTAATAACGGATTAAGTGTTTGTGTGATTGGTGGTGATATTGCAGAGAAATTATTTAAAACAATTAGCAATCCGGTAGGAATAGAAATTCAAATTGCAGGCAAGCCCGTTACGGTGGTAGGGGTAATTGCTAAAAAAGGACAAGATTTATTAGGATTTAATTATGACAAATCAATAATAGTACCTTATGCTTATTATACTAAATATTTTACGGTAGATGATAACTCTACAGATAAAACGATAGAAGCACGAACACGGCCTGGCGTTTCATTAAATGAGATGCGGAATGAACTTATAGGTGTAATGCGCTCAGCACGCAAACTGCGTCCTACACAAGTGGATAATTTTTCTATCAATCAGTTAGATGTAATTGCGAAAGGGTTTAATGGCGTTTTTGAATCGCTGGGTATGGTGAAATGGGTAATTGGTCTATTTTCGTTAATCGTAGGCGGATTTGGAATTGCCAATATAATGTTTGTAAGTGTATCGGAAAGAAAATCTATTATCGGAATAAAAAAAGCACTAGGCGCTACTCGCTCTGATGTGTTATTAGAGTTTTTATTAGAAGCTATATTTCTATGTATGATGGGGGCTGTTGTCGGATTGGTGTTAGTGTATATACTCTGTTATTTTGCAACTGAAGCTTCCGGAATGGAGTTTAAATTAAGTACAATAAACGTTGTGATTGCATTTTCAATTTCGTTTATTCTTGGTATTTTAGCGGGGATTATACCTGCCTATCTTGCCGCTACCATGGATCCGGTGGAGGCGATTAGAAGTAAGTAGTAATTTTTTAAATTCACAAATTTATTTACGTTCTAATTCATCAAAAGTAATAGGTTGTATGTTTTCTTTTTGGCAAACAATAAAACCAGCTTTATTCGAAAGTTCTGCAATTTCATTTAAAGAAAATCCACATGCTAAACCAAGCGAAGCCACAGCAATAACGGTATCTCCTGCGCCGCAGACATCTGCATTTTGTATTTCAGATTTCTGATGTAAGATCTCAGATTTCTGACCATCGAAAGTAAAATTCCCTTTGCTGCCAAGCGTGACTAATAAATTTTTAAAGTTAATTTTCTTTTGTAGTTCTTGAGCTATATTTTCAATGTTATTTTCATTTACTAATAACTTTTCACTAATATTTAATAACTCTTTTTCATTGGGTTTAAATAAATCAACCTCTTTAAATAAGTCCCAATTTTCATGTTTTGGGTCTACACAAATTGATATATTATGTTGTTTTGCTAATGCAATAATATTGGAAATAGTCGTAGCGTTTAACACTCCTTTGTTGTAATCTTGTAAAATGATAACGTGTGGTTTTTGATTTTTAATCGCATCAGAAATTTGTTTCAGAATAAAATGATTTACTAATTCTTCATGTATTATTTTCTCTTCTGCATCAATTCTGTAAATTGGTTTTTCATTTAAGAATATTCTTGACTTTACTATGGTGCTCTGCCGTGCGCTACCGAATATGTATTGGTTTGTAATTTCCGCTTGATGTAATAATTCATAAATAATTTGTGCGGCTACATCTTCACCAACAATGCCTATTAAATATGGTATTGCTTTTAATTTTTTGATATTTAAGGCTACATTTGCTGCGCCGCCTAAATATTGTTTTTTTTCTTTTATTTTTAAAATTGGAACATCTTTATATTCTGGCGAATTTCTGTTTGAAGTAGTATATATAAATTCGTCTAACATAATATCTCCAATGATTAAGATGCGTTTGTTTTCAAATTTAGACAAATCAAATTTCGGGAACATATTGTAAAAGTAAGAAATTAAAAAGAAAAGGCATCGAATACTACGATGCCTTTTTTGTGTTTTATAATTTCCAAAAGTACAAACAATGGAAATGGATTTAAGGTGTTATTATGCTAATTTTGTCAACGCATTTTTTACGCGTGTAAATGCTTCTTTTAAGTTTTCTTCAGAAGCTGCATAAGAGAAACGAATACACTCTGGTGCTCCAAATCCTGCGCCACTTACTGCTGCCACATGTCCTTCATGCAATAAATACAAAGCTAAATCGTCTGCATCTTTGATTGGTGAACCATTGAAATCCTTTCCGAAATAAGCACTCAAATCAGGGAATACATAAAATGCACCTGCCGGAATATTACATTTTACGTTAGGTATTTCCTTTAGCATACCTAATACTAAATCTCTTCTTTTGCGAAATGCTTCTCGCATATCATAAGTCGGTTGTTGGTCGCCGGTAAGTGCAGTAATTGTAGCATGTTGTGCTACAGAGTTAGTTCCTGATGTTATTTGTCCTTGTAGTTTGTCGCATGCTTTTGCAATAAATGCGGGAGCGGCGATATAACCGATTCTCCACCCTGTCATAGCATAGCCTTTTGCTTGCCCGTTTACTACAACTGTTCGGTCTTTCATTGTTGGGAATTCCGCAATAGAAACATGCTTTCCATCATAGTTGATATGCTCATAAATTTCATCTGATATAATGTAAACATGCGGATGTTTTTCTAACACTTTTACAAAAGACGCTAATTCCTCGCGAGTATAAACAGAGCCCGTTGGGTTACTTGGCGAGGAGTACACCAAGAATTTTGTTTTTGGCGTAATGGCTTTTTCCAATTGTTCAGCCGTCATTTTAAATTCAACATCTACATTGGTAGAAATATATACAGGAGTAGCATTACATAATTTTACTTGCTCGGGATAAGAAACCCAATATGGCGCTGGAATAATGACTTCATCTCCTTCATTTAAAAAGGAGATAAACACATTTGCCAATGATTGTTTCGCACCTGTAGATACTACAATATTTTCAGGTTTATAGTCAAGGTTGTTATCACGTTTTAATTTTTCGCAAATAGCTTGTTTTAAATCTAGATATCCAGAAATTGGAGAATAGGAGTCATATTTTCCACTGTCTATAGCTTGCTTTGCAGCTTCTTTAATATGATTAGGGGTATTAAAATCTGGCTCGCCTAATGAAAGCGAAATTACATTAATGCCTTTAGCGGCTAACTCTCTACTCAACTGCGCCATTTTAATGGTGGCTGATTCAGATATTCTGTTGAGGGTGTCAGAAGTAGGTAACATACGATTGATATTATTTATACAAAATTATAGATTGTAAAAATTCTTACGGTAGATTGGATATTATGTTTAGTTTAGATAATGCACAAAGTTTCTATATTTATTTCATCTTTTACAAATAAAATTAGGATGGTAAGTATAAAAATTGGTATGCTTCATTGGTGTTTCATGTTCAAATCATATTGCAAATGCTGAAGCGCTTAAAATAGTAATAAAATAAAAAAGCCTCTCCGAAGAGAGGTTTTTAATATGATATTTGCCTTATTTATTTACAGAAATTCTTCCCGCTCTGCAATATCTTGCATTCCAGTACGGTTCTTCTAAAGAGCTTACAGTAACACCCTTAGAGGAGGAAGAGTGTGTGAATTTTCCATTTTGTAAGTAAACACCAACATGTGAAATTCTACTGCCATTTACATTAAAGAATAATAAATCGCCTTCTTTTAATTCTTCTCTGTCCACGTATTCTGTCATGTCGGCTAATTGCTTAGATGTAGCATATGAATCGGAACAATCATTCATTAGTTTAAAAACATAATTAGAACAATCAATTCCTTTTTCTGATTTTCCGCCTAATCGGTAAGGAGTATATAGCCATTTAAAGACATTGGCATATATGCTAATGTCAGCTGCTTTGTAAATATTTACGCCTACTTTTTGGAAAAAGTCGGTCAGTGCATCAGCATCAACATGTTTTTGTTGACAGATTTTATCTAACATGGTACAGAAACCACCTGCGGCATAGCTGTTATGCTGGTTGAAGAGCATAGCCAAAAGCAGAAATGTAGCGATGATTTTTTTCATATCGCTAATATACATACCAAATAATAGTGAGCCAAGTATTTGCAACTTAGTTGCGGGTTAAAAACTTGTTAAAAAGAGGCTAATTTTTTATAAATGAATGATTATAAGTATTTTGTGATTCGTTGATGATTTGGATATGGTACATTCCATTGGCTAAATTTCCAATATAAATACTGTTGTCTTGCCCTGATATTTTTCCAGAAAAAATGTTTTTTCCATTATCGTCAAAAAATGTATATGTATAAGTTGATGAAGAATTAGTGTGTATTTGAAGGGTGTGTGTAGCCGGATTTGGAAAAATATGAAATACAGCATTTGGTTTGTCATTATTGAGCGCAGTGGTAATTTTCTCTTTTAATTGGATAGAAAATTTTCCCATAGAAATTGCGGGCATCCATAAGGTGTCTTTTTGCGGCAACTTTCCTTCCGTAGTTTGATAGCTGTTATCAAAAGCTGGGTTATTAAAAAAGCTACATTTAGTATAATTTGTAGAGGTGAAACTTGCTGCATCTAATACATAATAATTTATACTGTCAATATCCAATAAGGTGGTATTGTTTTTTATTTGCACATCATTTAGGTTTATAAAGTGTGTTACACTATCGGTATTTACAAATTGTATAATTAATTCTTGTTTCGTCTCATCTATAAATGCATCTACAATAGTGCTGTTAATGTTATTCCATAATTGTGTTTTTACTTTTTTTACTTGCTTATTTATGGTATTGCTCCATATATAAA
>CAZXRF010000077.1:0-4044 GCA_964642875.1 uncultured Chitinophagales bacterium
TTTAGCTTATTATGGTATTCCTTAGAATGGGCACACCTTACATGGATCTACCTGCATGTCGAAGCGCTCCAATGATTTCAAGTCAATATTCTTGCCTATCACTCTGAATGTCGTTCTTCGGTTTCTTTGATGTTCATACTCCGTACATGGCACGCCATCCGTACAGCCATTCACCGGACGGGTTTCGCCATAGCCTTTCGGTTTCAGGCGGCTGCGGCTAATCCCTCGTGCTACCAACCAATCCACTACGCTCTGTGCTCTGCGTTGCGATAATTTGATGTTGTACTCAAATGGTGCACGTGCATCTGTATGTGAGCCTATCTCTACCACGGCATCCGGGTTCTCTTCCATAAAACCTAATACTTTGCGCAACTGTGGCTCCGACTCCGGGCGGATATACCACTTGTCAAAGTCGTAATAGATATCTTTCAATTCTATCTCCTTGCCCTCCGTTTCTTCACCTCCCGTAGGAATTCTATCCAATATCACTTGTACTTCCTTCGGATTCACCCCACACTTGCGGTCTATCGTACACTCTTTGTCGTCTTTGGTCACTGTAACATTACCCGGCAAATAATCTTTCGCATTCGCAACAACTATATAGTCACAATCACATCTTACCACCTCACATATCTTGCCGTTCTCATCCGCCGTAAACGCTCTCGTCCACCCTTCACACTGGCTCGACAATAATATCTTCGCATTTGGCAATACCACCAACGAGTCGGTGCTGTCTTTGGCTACCTTTGGCGTTTTACCCAATACCGTAACGCTCATTGCGTATAATTTCTTTTTCGTCAATGGTATTTTTACATATACCTTTCCGCCTGGTCCAACGCCTTTCGTCGTCGCCGTCACCTGATCATTGGGAACATAACCTTCTGCACTGCCCACAAACGTATAATCTGTATTTCGCAATACATTAAACTCAAACTCTCCATCACATTCTGTCGTCGTTCTGCCTCGTTCGCTGCCATCGGCTTTCGCATTCATTACCACATTGCTCGTACATATTGGCTCCCCTGTCTGCGCATCTACCACTATCCCTTCTAAATATATCCCGTCATCCGTAAAACTATATATATCATCCAATCCCTTCCCATTCGGACGGTTGGACGTAAAATATCCATAGCTCTTATCTTTGCCAAAGTGCATACTGAAATCATCATAGCTACTGTTGATCGGCGCTCCGATGTTTCTTATCTTACCCCATTTGCCTGTCTTCGCATTTTGTTTTACTCTAAACACATCTAAACCGCCTAACCCGCCATGGCCATCAGAGGCAAAATACAACTCCCCATCGCTGTCCACATACGGAAACATCTCCTTGCCTTCGGTATTGATGTCTGCTCCTAAGTTCTTCGGTGTTCCCCAGCTGGCTCCTTCCTTTTGCGTGACGTAGATATCTGGACCGCCGTAGCCGCCTGGCATATCACTCACAAAATACATCGTATTGCCATCGGGCGTTAATGCTGGATGTCCTACGCTATATTCGTCATTATTGTATGGGAAATTCTTATTGTGTTTCCAACTCTTTCCATCTACATCCGATTCGTATATCTTCAACTTCACTATCTTATCTACACTCGATTTCGTCTTGCCATCTATATAGTTGTTTCTTGTAAAATAAACTTTCTTGTAATCGCTTGTAAAGGTCGCTGCTGCTTCATGGTATTTGGTATCTGCATTTCCTTTCAAGCGTTGTGGTTTACCAAAATTGGTCTTATCCCCTTTTACCCACCACATATCAAAAAACTGCGTTCCTGTCCAGGTGTGTTCCCGGCTGATGGCTTTGGCGCTATCGCGAGAAGACGAATACACTAATCCGTCATTATACCATGTTGAGGCAAAATCATATCCCGGACTGTTAAAACTCAGGTCTTGAACCGTATAACGGTCTCTGCTTAATAAATACTGTCCATAATCCGAACAGGCTTTCATCTCATTGGCACTGCGTCTGTCTTCAGGTACGGCTTCTTTGTATTTCGCATACCACTTTGCGGCCTCATCGTACTTGCCATTTATCTGTTGCATTTGTGCCAAGTATAGCTTGTATTGTGGCTCGGATACGCCTTTCTCTACCGCCTTGCTGTACCAATATTCCGCCTTGTCAAAGCGTGACGTCAATCGATAGCAATCGCCTAAGTGTGCCATCGCACTTGAACTGTCATGTTTTTGTAAATATCGCTCATACAAGGGTATCGCCTCGTGGTAGGCTAAGGTTTTGTAAAGCTTCTCCGCTTTCGTATAGCCGCCTATCTCCGGCTGCTGTGTTCCTCCGCCTTCTATGTCTTGGCCGATTAACCTGCCGATACTTGAAAACACCAGCACCACCAATAGCAGGCCTCGAATTATTCCGTTTATCTGTTGTTGAGTATTCATATTTTAGATTATATCTTGATTTGTTCTTCTTCCGTTAGAAATATCGGGGGGTGATTACGCGCTTCTTCTCAAAAGCAAAATCATATCCTAAAATTATCTCGTGGCTGCCGCGGTTATAGCCCGCTAACTTCGTTAATGTATAATCGTATGCGTAACCTATCATCAACTGTTTCATCGGCCATACTTCCAATAAAAAGTCAAAACTATCCGGGTTTGTCAACTTTACACCTTCATTCTTATTGCCAAACGATGTGCGGTATTGACCCCCTATATTTACCCTATTGTAAATCAATAAACTTAAATTAAAATCCAACGTGTGCGGTATCGTATTGTTACTCTTTGACGTCGCTAAATATCTATACTGTATCTGCGGTCTTATGTATAGCACCTTGCCTGCAGGTATTGCTCCGCCTGCCATCAAAACCATGTGGGCCGTACGCTTTGCCGATGATCCACTTTGTCCTTTCGCCGTCAAATCTCCTTTGATGAAATTCGGTACGCTCGCTCCAAAGTAAAAATTCGGATGGTACAAGTATAAGCCTGCACCTACATCTGGCAACACACGACTCACATTCTGGGAAAATGCAGGATCGTTCGGGTCGCTCAACTGTGCATCCCTAGCATTGAGCTTATACCACAACAAGCCTGTATTTAACCCTAAACTCAACTTTACATTCTTACCCAAATTTACCCGGTAAGCATACGTAGCGTTGAACTCGTTCTTGTGCTCTAACCCTAAGCGGTCATTGATAAACCAAAATCCTAACGCAAAGTGTTCGTTCTTCAACGGACTGTGAATACTGAAACTCGTCGTCTTCGGTGCTCCGGATATGCCGCCTTGTTTGTTCCCACTCCATTGGTCGCGGTACAAAACACGTAAACTCAGCACTTCTCGCGCTCCCGTGTATGCCGCATTCTGAGGTAGCTTATTGTACATAAACTGAGTGTACTGCGCATCTTGCTGTGCCCGTAAACTTCCTATTCCGGACAATAAAATAGCAATTACTGCTAGACCTTTGATTATTTGTCGCATCTTCTTTGTTTTTTTGTGTAATGCTTTTTTACATTTTAGTTAGGCAGTGCCGACATCAGCAGCACTGCCTTCCTTCTTTTCTATCTGTGTAAGGTGATAAATCCTGCCTTGTTCACCTCGCTGCCATCGCTCTTCGTATAGCGCAATACGTAATAGTAAGTGCCATCTGGAAGTGGACTGCCTTTATAGGTACCATCCCAATCATTCATGTAGCTATCATTACGGTAAATCTCTATACCCCAACGATTCCACACACTAAACGACACATTACCTTCTGCGCATGGTATCTCAAAGTGATCGTTGATGCCATCACCATTCGGTGAGAATGCATTCGGTATCACACAACCTTCTATCGTGATAAATACCCATGCACTATCACAACCTTCAGGGTCACATATTTGATACTGGAAGCTGTCGATGCCCGTATAACCAGTTACCGGTGTGTAAGTAATCGTACCGTCATGGTTCACAATTACCGTACCATGACTAGGTAAAGTAACTATAGCATTATTTGGATCTAAGGTCAACGCATCTTGATCACGTGTCGTATCGTTAGATAGTACCGGTATCGTTACTGGGGTATTTGGTGTCGTCTTCGTAGTATCATTTACCGCTATCGGTGGATATCC
>CAZXRF010000077.1:4144-6172 GCA_964642875.1 uncultured Chitinophagales bacterium
CTGGGGTATTTGGTGTCGTCTTCGTAGTATCATTTACCGCTATCGGTGGATATCCTATAAGTGTAATTACTATTGTTGTATTAGAACAGAATTTCGTTATCGTATCACAAGATAACACACACAAAGTATCTGTACCTTTTAATGGACCACCGTGATAAGTAAGACATCCAGACTGATTAATTGTCCATGTACCGTGGTTTGCAGATCCAGTTGTACTTATAGTATCGCAAGCCGTAAATACTAAGTTTGAGCTTGTTGTATCACGTGCTAAGTTACAATGCGTTGTATCTGTTTTAACATGAATAGTATCAATAATTATAATTTGTATTAATGGTGTATCACAGATTCTTTCTCTAATATTCAAAGTTATTGTACTATCGCAACCTAATGAATTATTAAGATGAAGCGTGTAATGTCCGGATTCAGTGAATATTTGCCCCCCAACGGTGATACTGCTGCCTTTGCATTTTTGAATAACAGTATCTATAGTTGCTACGCTTAATGGATTTACCGTCAGTTTTAATAACAACGTATCTCTACATACATCCACAGGATATACTATTTGGTAGCTACCCGTTTGGAAGAATGTTTGTCCTGCATACGTTACACTTCCGCCATAACATATAGTAGTATCTACTTCCGTCTTGCTGCCACCACTTGATACCGTTAAGTCTAGTGTTACTATACTATCGCATCCTTGTGCATTCTGCAACGTAATGGTATATACTCCCGTTGTATTGTATGTCTGATTGCCTACAACTACCGCACCGCCTTTACATACTACTTCTTTAACTGTTGTATGAGATGGCGTATTTACCAACAAATGCAATTCTATTATCCCTTCACATCTGCCATTGCTCGTCGGTATATAGTAAGTGCCTGCTGTTGAATAGTTATGATCGTTTATCGTTACACTACCACCTTCACAGATTGCTCTATCTATACGCATCGTATCTTGACTTAATACTATCAAGTTCAAGGTTACATTACTATCACAGCCTGATGTATTGCTTAATGTGACTTGATAAACTCCCGTAGCATTGAACGTCTGATTACCTATCGTTACGCTCTCGCCCATACATACTGTCTTTTCTATCGTTGCCGTTGATTTTGGCATTACTGTCAAGTTCAAGGTTATCGTACTATCACAACCCAATGCATTTGGTATCACCGTCGTGTAAACTCCAGTTGCATTAAATACTTGTCCTCCCACTGTCACCGACTCTCCTGCACATACCACTTTCGTTACTGTTGATGCTGTCGGCATATTCACCGTCAAATTCAACTTCACAATTCCTGTACATTGTTGATTTTGGAATGGTATATAGTATGTACCTGATGATGTATAACTATGTCCGCCGATTTCTACTTTATCACCTGCACATATCACTCGGTTCGTCTCTATCGTATCTTGTTTTAATACTACCAAGTTTAATGTAATTATACTATCACAACCATTTGATGTCTGCAATTTTATAATTTGATTTGTTACACTTGTCGTAAATACTTGATTGCCTATCAATACTTGTTCGCCTTGACATAATACTGCATCTATATTCGTATGTTTTACCGGATTTACAGTCAAGTTCAATGTCACTATACTATCACAGCCTGTTGAACTTGTAAACACAGAACTATATACACCACTTAGCCCATAACTATTATTGCCTAAAGTATATCGTTCACCTTCACATATCGTTCTATTAAGTGGAATTCTAATTATATCACTAACTTTTACAACTTGCTTATGAATGCTTATATTTATACATTCATCAGTTGCGACCCATGTACGTGTGTAAATTTTTGTATTTAACACTGAAACAGAATCTACTATCTCAGTGAATGTTACTAAGGCACTACCACAATTATCTGTGGCTGTTAAAATTGCTGGTGGTGTAATTACTCCACATAAGAATTCATCTGTAGGTAATGCCTCTACAAATTTTGGCGCTATCGTGTCTATGATGGTAAATGTCGCCGTTGTCGTCGTTTTATTGCCGCAAGAGTCCGTAGCCGTAAATGTTACTG
>CAZXRF010000078.1:0-5645 GCA_964642875.1 uncultured Chitinophagales bacterium
ATTCTTCCTTAGCTCAGTTGGTTAGAGCATCTGACTGTTAATCAGAGGGTCGCTGGTTCAAGTCCAGCAGGGAGAGCAGAAAAAGGAGTCGAAAGGTTTGACTCCTTTTTTATTTTTAGAAAATCGGAAGTGTTTGTTTCTTGACTTTTTAGTGTGTATTTATTATTCTGAAGAGATAATGATAACAAGTAAAATTTAAAAACAGGACAGTTGTAATTTTACAAATAAATGTTACATTATCTGTTTCTTCTTCCTAAATACTATAAAAAAGTTATCCTTAACATACAAAAGGCACGTATTTTGCGTTGTGAAATAAGAAAAATGAGAAACACATCCTTTATAGTATATTTATTGGTATCTTTTTATAGTTGCCACGCTACCGATTACGCCAATCCGCAGAACTGGGCGGCATTGCCCACCCTGCAAGACAATGCAGATTGGACACCCGATGGACTGGCTGAAGAACAGGCAACGGCAAAAGCAGATGTGTTTTTTATTCATCCGACTACTGATATAACCGGATTTAAAGGGAATGCTAACATCGATAGTAAGATTATTAATCGCCAAACGGATAATTATTCTATCAAATACCAAGCGAGTGTATTTAATGGCAGTTGCAAAGTATATGCGCCTCGTTATCGACAGGCGGCACTACATAATTTTTTTACTAAAAATACCGATCGTGCGCAAGGTGCTTTTGATACGGCATATTCTGATGTAAAAGCGGCTTTTGAGTATTATCTAAAAAATTATAACTATGGGCGCCCAATAATTATTGCCGGACATTCGCAAGGTAGTATGCTGGCACAGCGCCTATTGCGGGAATTTTTCGATGGCACGCCACTGCAAAAACAATTGGTAACGGCGTATATCATCGGCTACCCTACACACGAAAACCAATTTCAGTTTCTGAAAGCCTCCTCCAATGCTACCGATATCGGTGGATATATTTCTTATTGTACCTTTGGTCAAGATAGCAAAATAAATGACATCTCAGAGGAATATAACGGTGCTGTTGTCGTAAATCCGTTAAGCTGGACTACCGATAAGTTATTTGTTTCGGGAGCTGAAAACAAAGGGTGTTTGTCAGGCAAATCCAACGAAATTATACATACTAATTTTGGTGCAAAATGTGGCAACGGAATCTTGGAAATTCAGAAACCACAAGAAGGAAATTTTATACCCATGGTTTTTAAAAATTATCACATCTTTGATTATAGTTTATTTTATCTAAATATCCGTGAAAATGTAGCTGCACGAGTAGCTCAGTATTTAAAACAAAATTCAATAAAATAACATTTCTATTTTCACTTTTTATCTAATCATATTATGCAAATATCTTTTTTAAAATCAATCGCATTTGTCGTAGTTTTTGCACTAACAACCCCGTTTACCATGGCACAAACCAACTATGAAACGCAGTGGAAATCTGTTTCCAAATTAGAAAATGAAGGGAAAACCAAAGATGCCCAAAAGGCTGTAGAAGGCATTATCGTAAATGCACGAAAAGAACATAACACTGCGCAAACTGTAAAGGCATTATTATATAAATATAAATATGCAATGGTATTAGAAGAAAATTCTGAGCTGACAATTGTGAACGGATTAAAAACAGAAATTGCGCAAACATCTGGCTCTGACAAAGCAGTGTTACAGAGCATATTGGCGGAATTGTATTTCCAATATTATAATAACAATACGTGGAAATTTTCTAACAGAACAGAAACTGATATTAAACAAAGTGATGATTTTCGTACTTGGGATTTAAAAACATTATTTAAAGAAATAAACAGCCTATACATAGCTTCTTTATCGCAAAAAGAAGTGTTGCAGCAAACGCAATTAAATACCTACTTGCCTATCCTTATTCAGCAAAAAGGTTCTACGGTATTTCGACCTACTTTGTATGATTTATTAGCCAATAGAGCTATTGATTATTTTAATGATGATAAAAGCAATTTGGCGGAGCCAAGTAATGCTTTTTCTATAAATGATAAAAAATACTTTGCTACTGCCTCAGATTTTATTGCTATACAATTAAAAACAGAGGATACCGCATCACAAGATTTTAATGCACTCAGCATCTATCAAGATTTATTGTCATTCCGCTTGAAAGAGAAAGCAAATAAAGATGCTTTGGCAGATGCCGATTTAAAAAGATTGCAATATGTAAACGTACATTATTTCAATAAAGATGAAAATGAATTACTGTATTTTGATGCATTAAAACGCATACAAAAAGAATATGCCCAATGTAATATGGGGGCTACAATAAACTACGAAATTGCTAATTTTATTTATACTAAAGCAACAGCCAATCAACAAGAAAATAAGTTTACTGTAAAAGAGGCTTTATCTGTTTGTGATGAAACAATCAAAACTTATCCAAATACAGAAGGTGCGACAAATTGTGCGTCATTAAGAGAGTCTGTTTTCTTTAAAGAATTGTCTGTAACTACAGAAGAGACGATAGTTCCGAATGAGCCTTATAAAGCATTTGTAAAGTATAAAAATATCGACAAAGTTTATGTTCGCATTGTTCCAATTGATTTTAAAGACAGAGAAAAAATTTTTAACTTAAAAAACAAAGAAACTCAGCAAGATATTGTAAAGAGATTAAGCGTGTTGAAGCCCACTAAAATGTGGACACAAACGTTGCCAGCAACAGATGATTTCTTGAGCCATAGCACCGAAATAAAAATGGAATCGGTGAAAATGGGTTACTATGCAATTTTGGTTTCTACACATCCCAATTTTGTAATAAATACGGGCAAAGAGGCTGTAGCTGTAATCACACTTTTTGCCTCTAATATCAGCTATATTACTAATAACAACAGCAAAGCTGGCATTTTTAATCTGTATGTGTTAGATAGAAATTCGGGACAGCCCTTGCAAAATGCAACCGTAAAATTTTACAACAATACATATGATTATACAAGTAGAAAATATGTTCGTAAAGAACTAGGTGTGGCGCAGTCAGATGCGGACGGATTTGTATCGAAAAAAATTGACAATAAGACGAATAATTACTACAATGAGAGTTTTCAATTCGATATAAAATATAAAGAGGATTTTCTTCCAAGCAATCAATCTTATTATTCCTATTCTTACCCTGAAAATCCGATAGCCACAATTCAAAAGCAAGTACAATTATTTACCGATAGAAGCATTTACCGACCTGGGCAAACGATATATTTTAAAGGTATCATTACGCAAAATGACAAGGATGATTATAAATTATTAACCAATGAAAATATAGCTGTAAGTTTTAAAGATGCAAATTATCAAGAAATAAAAAACCAGAATTTTACTACAAATAATTTTGGTTCTTTTACCGGTACTTTCGTTGCGCCTACTACAGGTTTATTGGGCAGCATGAAGCTTGAAACGCCTTATGGCTCAGCTAATGTGCAAATAGAAGAATACAAACGTCCGAAGTTTGAAGTAACCTTTGACACCATAAAAAAATCGTATAACTTAAACGATAAAATACAAATTACGGGAAAAGCAATTTCGTATAGTGGTGCAAATATTGACAATGCGGAAGTAAGATATTCCGTGCGTCGTGTAGCAGAATTTCCGATATGGTGTTGGTGGGACTGGCGCCGCCCATGGATGCCTACTTCTGTCGAAAAAATTATTGCAAATGGAATTGTAAAAACAGCTGACAATGGTAGCTTCTCAGTAGATTTTGTAGCAGTGCCAGACTTGACTATCGCTAAAGATTTGAAGCCATATTTTAATTATGAAATAACTGTAGATGTTGTGGATATTAATGGGGAAACACATAGCACTACATCTACTGTTCGCGTGGGATATTTAGCCATTGATGCTAATTTATCTATGAACGATAACCTAGATAATACAAAAGAAAATAAGGTAAATATTGTCGTGAATAACTTAAATGGACAACCAGAGCCTACAGATGTGGTAGTGAAAATATTTAGCCTAAAATCTCCAGAAACACCAAAGAAAACAAGGCTTTGGGAACAACCCGATAAATTCATACTGTCAAAAGCGGAACACGATAAAGTTTTCCCTAATGAAATTTACGATCAAGAAGATTTGATGAGTAATTGGCAAAAAGAAAAGCTCATTAATACCTATTCTTTTAACACCGGCAAACAAACAGGAATTTCTATTGCCCCAAAAACACTACAAAGCGGAGCATATATTGTGGAGTTTTCTTGTAAAGACAAAAACGGAAATCCAATTGAGATTAAAAAAACATTTATTGCTTCCTCTGCCACCGATAAAACATTACAACCCAAGTCTTATGCTTACTTCAATACAGATAAAAACACAGTAAATCCGGGAGACACACTGCATTATCAAATTGGTTCATCCATGAAAGATATTTTTGCTATTGTAGAAATTGGATACAAAGGAAAAGTGATAGATAAAAAATTAATTTCACTAAATAATGAAATTAAAACATTTGCGTTAGCAATAAACGAAGCGCAAAGAGGAGGATTGGAAATTAATTATGCACTTGTAAACAAAAATAGATTTTATAACGGGAATAAATTTATTGCAGTTCCATACGAAGATAAAAACCTAAATATTGAGTGGATAACCTTCCGAGATAAATTATTACCCGGGCAAAAAGAGCAGTGGAAGCTGAAAATAACAGGACCTAAAAAAGAAAAAATTGCAACAGAGCTTTTGGCGACCATGTATGACGCTTCTTTAGATGCATTTCTTCCACACAGTTTTAATTTTTCTTTATACAAACCAATATACAACGGACTTTTGAGTAGCTATTCAAGTGATGCTTTTGACGTAAAAAATGATGAATTTTTTACTTCACCAGATTGGAATAAAGATAAAAGCAATGCAACACACGGATATGACAACTTAAATCTTTTTGGATTGTACTTAGGCTCTTACAATCGTTATTATTTCAGAGGAGGCGGAATAACGATGAAGAGTACGGCAGTTAGTGATATGGCAATGGAAGCGGCACCAGCACCGGCACCGAATGTTTTAGGAAGTGCACCTAAAGAAGATAAATCAAAAGGTGAGGATAAAGCACCTATTGCAGATACAGCTACAACAAAGAAACCAAAAGTAGAAGTATCGCCCCGAACAAACTTAAATGAAACCGCTTTCTTTCTTCCACAACTACAAACTGATTCTTCAGGAAATGTAATCTTAAATTTCCAAATGCCGGAGGCACTTACAAAATGGAATTTTTTGGGATTAGCGCATACAAAAGATTTACATTATCAATATTTTACAACGTCTGTAATTACCCAAAAAGAACTAATGGTTACGCCGAATGCGCCACGCTTTTTGCGAGAGGGAGATGTGTTGGATTTTACCACAAAAATTAGCAATCTTTCTGATAAAAAATTATTGGGAACAGCAGACATAGAAATTTATGATGCAGTCACCATGAAAGTAATTACACCATTGTTTATGACTTTGGGTGCAAATACAACTATTTCCAAAGATTTTGCTGTTGAACAAGGTAAAAATACTGCGGTAAGTTGGACGATAAAAGTACCGCAAGGCATAGATGCAATTGTATATAAAGTAAGCGCAAAAGCAGGAAGTTTCAGCGATGGAGAGCAAGCCGCTTTAATAGTATTGCCCAACAGAATGATGGTGACAGAAACCATGCCATTGTGGGTAAATGGAAA
>CAZXRF010000079.1:0-4198 GCA_964642875.1 uncultured Chitinophagales bacterium
ACACATAAGAGCACATTATGTTTAAGTATGCTTCAGACCATTTTTATTGGCATGATTTTTTGTTTTGTGGTGTGGCATGGCTTATTTATTTTTGTTGCATACAAAGTCTGCAAACATTTCAATAATAAATAAATGTGCCATATAGCTTAGACACAAAAAGCATGACAATAAAAATGGGCTGCGACACCACAGATGCAGTATAGGTTTGCTTTAACTTGGGATACTGCATAAGCCTACATTAAAGAAGTGCTATTGTAATAATTAACGTTCGAATTAATTGATAACTATTATATTTATCAAATGAAAAATCTTTTTTTAGCCTTATTAACGTTATTGCTTATTAATACAGCAGTTGCACAACATTATAAGAAAGATGGGACACCTGATATGCGTTATAAAGAAAATAAAGGTTATTCTACAAAATCTACTTATTCAAAACCAACATCTACTTACTACCATAAAAGCAATTATAACTATTCTGTTTCAAGAGATAATAATGGTAAAATAAAAAGAAGCCCGGAAGCTAAATATCAATTCATGAAACAGTCTGGCTACCCTAAAGGAAGAAAAGGATATGTAATAGACCATATTATACCATTAAAGAAAGGAGGCTGTGATTGCCCCTCTAATATGCAATGGCAAACTAAGGAAGCTGCAAAGGAAAAAGATAAATGGGAGTAATTTATTACAATGATGCTTCTGATTAAACTATTTTGTTCTCCTTTCTGCTATTATGAAAGAATATTTATTCTTTTTGTTTTATAGATTGGTTAAATATTTTAATAATAAGTAATTTCTCTTTCTTTTGATTCTACTAAAATATTGTTTTTATAAATTTCTTCCTTAATCCAGTCATTATTATCATTATAAGTATATTGTTCTGAATAAACATCATTTGTTTCAACATCTTTAGAGGAATCACTTCCATCTTCTTCTATTAATGTCATACTAATAAACTTATTATTTGAATCATATTTAGCTTTATAACCATGTTGGAATACACCATCTTGTTTCGTTATTGATTCAAGTATATTACCTCTTTCATCCAAAATATCTTTTACAAGGTATTTCTCTCCATTTAAACCATAATAAATTTTAATTGTACAGGTATTATTTAGGTATTTATATTGAAAAGTATTGCTGTAATTTGGATAATCAGGATAATTCGAGTAAATTAATTCTTCTTCTAATATCAATCTATTTATTATGTCATATGAAAATGATTTTTCTGATTTAATTATATTGTCATCAATTTCAGTTTCAATAATTTTTAAGATTTTATTTTGATGATAATATAGTGTATATTTTCTTTCTAATTTACCTAATCTATTTACAAATAACAATTGACCTTTATGATTGAATTGTAATCTAAAATCATAAGCCCATTTTCTTTTTATAAAAGTAACACCATCTTTAATAGAATGTCTAAAATTTTTAACCAAAACACTTTTGGCATTTGGCACATAATGTTCAGTATATTTTTCGATATTAAAAGTGTACATTTTTATTATCTGCAGATTTTAAAGATGATTCTTATAGTTTACCTAACAAACTTAATGTGTGATGCCAATAAAATAATGGAGCACCGGGAATATTTCTTCGTTTGTTTAAGAATTGGTATTCAATTGGTTCTATAATGTATTTCATAATGTCATCACCGTCCTGCCAACGCTGTATTTCGCCATCATATCCTGTTAAAATAATCGCTGCTAAATAAGCAGCTTTGGAAGATGCCACTATTGCTTCATCCATACGAAATGCGCCATTATAGATAAATGATTTAAGTTGTGTAATGCCAGTATGTATGTGTTTGAAATCTCCATTAGCATCAAAGAATTTTCCTAATGAAGCAATCATCAAAGAGGTATCAATAATATCACTTAATACAGCTTCCTGTGTAATTTGTTGTCCAGTTCTATATGCTATCTCTTTTTCTGATGTAATAGCGAAGGATTGTTTAAAATGAGTAAGTTCGGTTATTCTGTCAAACAGAATACCGAGGTCAAATAGTTGTTTCATTACTTCCATTTGTTTTTCCGTTACCCTGCCGTCTTTATGCTCTACTTTGAAATGGATGCCAATTGTGTTAGGTGCATAAGCCGTAAGTTTATCGCCGGTGATAGCATCTACGGTTGGTATCTGTACTGTCAGCAAATTATCATCTGTCTGAATCCACTCGTTGGTAATAGGTGCTTGTACAAGTGCCGGATAACCATGTTCTTCATAAAGTACATCCAGTAGAATCACCTTCTCTTTGTTTTCAAATTGAGAAAAGAAAGTAAGCAGATAATGTGCTTTTGGAATACTTGGCTTATAACTTCTAAATTCGTCTAATTCAAATTTGCTGAATATACCTTGTTTGCAAATATCTGCTAATACACCTTCAATTCTTCCCCTACTTTCTGTTGTTACAATATCTACGTCAATGGAAAATCTTTTTGGTTCGGGCAATATTAATAACAGACTTGTTCCGCCTTTAAATGTAAATGCAAGGTCTGTTTGGGCTAACTGTTCCACTAAGGTTAGTGCATAAATAACTTTCTCCATTATGGATGGGTCGCTTTTAGGATAAGTTTTTCTTTTTTTCATTATCCATTCAGGAGTATATGATTCGGGTAGTATCATTCGCTTAGTAATTCTTTGAGTTGTGTATTTTTTGTAATAAATTCAAGCAATTCCTGTTCTTTTGTTCTGCGTTTGGCATAAGCCAATAGTTTTGTCATATTCAGCGCATATTGCTTATATACGTTATTGAAGATATGGACTAATTCACTTCCCTGAAAGGGTGCAAATATTTTTTTGTCGATAAATAAATCTACTAATATCTTTTCTGCTGCCGGAACAGCAATCTTTTTTTCTTTTTTTAGCGGTGATTTAGAAACTAATGTTTTTACAATTATTGTTTCGGATTCTTCGTAAATATATCTTTCCAGTATTTCTTCATCAGGATTGAGGAATACATTTTTGAAGTTATTATCTTTTATAAAATAAAAAGCAGATTCTGTTGCTGAAGTTTCGACCTCCACTATAATTAAAAATCTACCGGGCTGGTGTATCATCCACTCATTCAACCAACGTGTGTTCCAAACACAATATTTGGCAGATGGAAACTGCTTTCCAATCTTATTTGACAGTTCTTTTAGCTTAGTATCTATGGCAGGATGGAATTGTGGCTTTACAGATAGGGTATAAACCCCTTTTCTTACAGGTTTTAAGAGGTTTTTCTCTTTCAACGCATAAATACGCCATCCAAAAGTTGCTTCCTTTAAATCGGGCTCAAATGACCTGTAAAAGTGCAGCAACTCTTCTCTGGAGATATAGGGCTGCCCCGCAAACCTTTGTTTTAATTGTTCTGTAATAAAATCTTTAGGCACGATGTATATTGGTTATCAGGTGTAAATATACTATTTATATTTAAAAAATGGACAGTAAAATGATTTTACAGGCAAATATTTGAAATCAAAAAATGGACAGTTTTTGTAAATACTGCCGTAAATTTGATACTAAGTAGCGGTTTTTCGGTAAATCTTATTATTTTTTACAAATGAAGCGACTGTGAGCCGATGTACTTTTAATATCCTGCCAATAGCACTGTAGGAAACTTTGTTCTTTAGAAGTACCTGTATCTTTTTTTCCTTGCCGGTTAGCTTTGTTTTAGATGATTTTCTTCCTACAGGACGACCTAAAATAACCCCTTCTGCCTTTCTTCTTGCCAGTGCTTCTTTGGTACGCTGAGAAATGAGATTGCGTTCAATTTCGGCTGAAAGACCAAAAGCAAAGGCAAGTACTTTTGAGTTGATATTATTGCCTAATTCATAATTTTCTTTTATGGTATAAACCATTATTTCGTTTTCCATACAGTCGTGCAGTATTTTCATTATTTGCATCAGGTTTCTACCCATACGAGATAATTCTGTAACTACTAACTGATCGCCTTTTTTCATTTTCTTTAGGAGTTTGCCAAACTTTCTATCATCCAGTCGTTCAACAGAACTGATTTTTTCTTCTATCCATTTGTCAATTATTATTTTTTTTAGCTGACAGAAATTTTCAATTTCAAAACGTTGGTTTTCTACTGTTTGCCTGTCGGTGCTTACCCTTATATATGCATAGTTCATACAAAAATTGTTTAGTTTAAATGATTAGCTTAATAGTAGCCATTTTTTGTATATAGAAATAGGGAAGTTGAAATGGTGGT
>CAZXRF010000080.1:0-3568 GCA_964642875.1 uncultured Chitinophagales bacterium
ACAAATCACCCATTGTAGTGGCTGTGTACAAAAATGGCTGTGTTGGGAAAGATACTGTACTGGTAAAAAAACAAATCGTTGTTTCCAATTTTTCTTCTAATTATTTATGCCTAAATAAGCCTATTGTTTTTAATAATAACTCTACTGTAAATTTTGGAACCCTTGTACAATATGATTGGAAATATAGTGATGGCAATTGGGATAATAACACACAAAACCCGACGCATACTTTTACGCCATTTAATAATTATACGGTACAACTCATCGCCACATCTGACATTGGTTGTAAAGACACAATTGCAAAAACACTTTTAATGGACAGCCTATTGCAGGTATCTTTTACAACTGCTGAAGCTGTCTCTTGCCAGCGCAAAGAAGTAGATTTTAAAAATTTGACCACAGGAGGTATAAACAATCAATATAGCTGGAAAATTGAAAACAATACTGTAGTTACTAAAGATGCTGCTCATACATTTTTAGGAACCGGCATTTATCCAGTAAAATTAGTGGTAACCAATCGTTGCTATGCAGATTCATTAACAAAAAACATACAAATTAAACCACGTCCAAATGTATATTTAGGAAGAGATACGGTATTGTGTAAAAATGAAAAAACTTTATTAACAATAAACCCTGCATTATATGATTCGATACGTTGGATAAATGGGTCAGTAAACGCAACTCAACAAGTAGATGGAACGATAAATCCATTCAAAGTAAAAGTATATTTAAGTGGCTGTATGGCAGAAGACACCATTGCCATTGTTGCACCAAAATTCAATCTCGATTTCAGCAATAATTTCATTTGCTATAACAAACTCATTACTTTTAACAATAACTCATCGGTATCTAATGGAAACATCAGTAATTACAATTGGAGTTTTGGAGATGGGCAAAGTATAAATGGCATAAAAAATCCACAGCATACGTATTCTTCTTTTGGGCCTAAAACGATACAGCTGATTGCTACCGGAAATACAGGAAATTGTATGGACACGCTAAAGAAAACTATTGCTATGGATGACAGTATTGCTTTTAAAATTAACCCTGTGCCTACTCCTGTATGCTATGGAAAAACTGTACTATATACCAATCAATCTACAGGTGGAAACAATACAACTTACACTTGGTTATTAAACAATAAAAACACCCAAACGGGCAATACGGCAACCTATACTCATACAACAGTTGGTGCAAATATTATACAGTTATCCGCAAATAACAGATGTGGTACTGACTCTATAAGATATCCTTTCTCGGTATTGCCATTACCAAAAATAAATTTGGGATTAGACAGTATTATTATGTGTCCGGGTGAGTTGAAAACCATCGGTATCCACCAGACAGCAGATTCAATATTTTGGAGTACCGGCGAGCGCGATAAAGATTCTATTTCTATTAACGGATTAAGTTCTCCTATTAAAGTGCAAGTGTATAACAAAGGATGCTTGGCTACAGATTCTGTCTTTGTATCTACCAATTGTGATGTATTTATTCCTACCGCATTTTCACCAAACAATGATGGATATAACGACTGGTTTAACATGATGAAAAATAGCGTTAAAAACTACACACTAAAAGTGTATAACCGTTGGGGTGAATTGGTATTTCAAACCAATGATTTAAACAATAGCTGGGACGGCACCTACAGAGGTGCACCGTGTCCTACAGACAATTACATTTATATTGTAAGTGGTATCCGATACAATAACGAACCTTTTTATTTAAAAGGCACAGTTGCTTTGTTTCGATAATTTTACAACATCGTTGGTTCTGCTACTTTCGCATGGTTGGGATAATCGGTGGTATAATGCAATCCCCGACTTTCTTTGCGCAATATGGCACTTCGGGTAATTAAATAACCCACCGTTATCATATTTCGGAGTTCTAATAACTGCGGAGAAATCACCGTTGTTTCATAAAGTTCTTCCGTATCTTTAAATAAAAGATATAGTCGTTCTTGCGCTCTATTTAAACGGTTATTGTTTCTAACAATTCCTACATAATTACTCATTACATCTTTTAACTCTCTGATACTTTGAGTAATAATTACCATTTCGTTGGGATGTGTTGTACCATCGGCATTCCATTCCGGAAATTGCTCTTTCGGAAACTCAATACTTGGCAGCACTTTATATACATCTAAAAATATTCTATGTGCAAAAACTACAGCTTCTAACAGTGAGTTACTTGCTAAGCGATTTGCGCCATGCAAACCCGTGTTGCTGCACTCGCCACAAGCATATAAATTTTTTATGGAAGTGCGTCCATGCTCATCTACATCTATACCGCCACAGGCATAATGTGCTGCCGGCACCACCGGTATCATATCTTTAAATACATCAATACCTATGGATTTACATTTTTCGTAAATATTTGGAAAATGATGCAGAAAGTTCTCTTTATCCATGTGGCGGCAGTCCAGATACATGTGGTCATCGCCGCTTTTTTTCATTTCATTGTCTATTGCCCGAGCTACAATATCCCGAGGAGCAAGCGAACCTCTTTCATCATAATTTGCCATCAAGTCGCTACCGTTTTTAGTACGTAAAATTGCACCGTCGCCACGTACTGCTTCTGTAATTAAAAAATTAGGACTAACGCCTGGCTCATATAGTGCGGTAGGATGAAACTGCACAAACTCCATATTGGCTACTCTGCCCTTTGCCCGATACACCATCGCCACGCCATCGCCGGTAGCAATATTCGGGTTGGTGGTAGCCCTATATACCTGCCCAAAACCGCCAGTAGCCAGCACCACTATTTTACTCTCAATTTTTTCTATCTGGTTTGTTTTCCGATTTAGCACATACGCACCATAGCATTGGATATTAGGCGTAACACGAGTAATGATTCTGCCTAAATGATGTTGCGTGATAAGGTCAATAACAAAATGGTGTTGCGAGATTTCGATATTTTTTGTTTGATGTACTTTTTCTAATAAAGCACGTTCAATTTCCCATCCGGTAATATCTTTATAATGCAACACTCTAAATTCTGAATGTCCACCTTCTCTACCTAATTTATAATCACCACCATCGCCTTTATCAAAATTAGTACCCCAATTTATCAATTCATCTACACGCTCTCTACCTTCGCGCACCACAATATCTACCACACTCTCCTTGCACAGTCCATCTCCGGCAATATGCGTATCTTGAATATGTTTTTCAAAATTATCTTTTTGAAAATCGGTAACCACCGCTATGCCGCCTTGTGCAAATTTGGTGTTGCTTTCATCTTCATTGGCTTTTGTAAGCACCATTATTTTTTTATCGGGAAATTGCTGTGCTGTTTTTAAAGCAAAACTCAATCCGGCAATACCCGAGCCTATAACTAAAATATCTGTCATGCCACAAATTTAGTATTTAGAAATGAGTAATACGTAACTCAATAATCGTTTTTTGACAGTAGAAGATAA
Organism: uncultured Chitinophagales bacterium; assembly: GCA_964642875.1. Lineage (GTDB taxonomy): Bacteria > Bacteroidota > Bacteroidia > Chitinophagales > JADIYW01 > JADJSS01. Next base: position 3,422 of record CAZXRF010000080.1, read on the forward strand.
TGTATTATCTTGTTATAAGCTTTTTTATTGATGGTAAACATAATACACTGCATTTACAATTATAAACTGTCCGTATTAATACCTTACAAAAAATATTTTTGATATATTCTGTGATATTTTGACTGTTTTTGCGAATAATTAGAAACA
>CAZXRF010000081.1:0-3460 GCA_964642875.1 uncultured Chitinophagales bacterium
GTCATATAAATATCCATCTTTAATTTCAATATATCCGTAATAACCATTATCGAAAGTTTTGAGGTAGTCATTTAATTTTTTTAATTCGGATTGATAGTTGCCGCTAGATACATTTTTTGCTGAAGAAGTAGGTGCACCACTGCTCATAAGGTCAATGTTTGATTTGTATTTATCCAAATTATCTGAAATGTTACTGTTGTTGGTTGATGTATTTTTTTTATTGTATGCAGAAATTAAATCATTGAAAAGCGAAATGAGTGGAGTTGTATTGAAATTATTGTTTTGGGAGAATGAGAAACTATTATAATTTTGATTGGTAAATGTTGAGAATACACAAGTATTGTTTCCTTTACAGATAATATCTATTTTATGATTTTTCTCTTTTTCAAAAGCATAGTCTAAATTATCCATCTTACTTTTGCAATAATTTGTGCCGTCTTTAAATCTGTTATATAAATATCCATCTTTAATTTCCAAATAACCATAATAGCCATTGTCAAATGTTTTGAGATACTCATTAACTCTTTTTAATTCGGATTGATAGTTTTGGGCAGTTAAGAAGTTAAAAGCAAACAACAACAAAATTAGCGAAGAATTTTTTTTCATAGTATAATATTCAACTATTTCGGAATACTTGAAATTACCTTTTGTACTTGTAAATTATAATACCCAAATCATGGTATTTGTTGTTATTTATAACGGACTGTTAGGTTTACTAATTATCACTATCCACCACCACCATTTTCAATACAAGTTTTGTGGAAGGGGTTATTTTAAACCGATCATCGGTTCGGTGGTTGATTAACCAAATTAATTTTTCACCTGAAAATAAAACTGCGGCATGCTCTTTATCTAGCAAAGAAAATTTCTCATCTTTAAAATATTTAGATAATTTTTTCTTTCCAACTTTCCCAGGTGTTTTAGGTTTGCTCATGCCAAACGGATAAAAATAATCACCTTCTTTCGCCTTACGCAACAGCAACGGAAATTCAATTTTATCGGCATCAAAATATGCATAGCGAGGGGAGGTTTTAATATTTAATTCCTGAATCGGCACCAGGCTGCATTGTATTTTATACTGGTTAAAACAAAACTGTTTTGGGATTTCCATAAATAGGAGGTGTTGCTCATTTTCATTTTCTTTATTAGTAATAAACAAACTCTTACGGTCAACAATTAGCCGGTGAGTATCAGTAATAAATTGCTTTCCCGATTCTTTTACATCTATAATTTTTTGAAGCATGTCGGCGTGTATGCCCATGTTTTTTGTAAGATGATACAGAATTGTTTTTCCGGCAGAATGTGATCTTATAAATCCTAATTTTATTTCAACGATACCCTCTTTTTCTGTATAACATTTTTTCTTTATTTGCTCAATATATTCAGCGTTTAATACTTGGTAATCGTTCATTCGTTCAATAAATGCTCGCATTGTATTGCTCAAGTCGGGGTTTATTTCTTTTAAAATGGGCAGTACATGATGACGCAATTTATTGCGCTGATAATCGTCGGAGGCATTGCTCGAATCTTCTCGGTATTCAATATTATTTTCCGAAGCATAGTGTATTATTTGTTGCCGCGAAATTTCTAACATCGGTCGTATAATAAATTCATTTTTTGCTTGCATGCCTGCCAGCCCTTGTATGCCCGTACCTTTTGATAGGTTTAAAAGTATCGTTTCTATTTGGTCATCGAGGTGATGCGCCACTGCAATTTTATGATAATGATTTTCTTTTCTTATTTGTTCGAACCACTCATACCGTAGCTCGCGCGCTGCCATTTGCGTTGAAATATTTTTCTCTTTTTTAAGAGCTTTCGTATCAAATTTTATAACATGAAATGGAATGCTATTTTCATTTGCGTATTGCTCAATAAATTTTTCATCTTCATTGCTTTCTTCAAATCGTAATTGAAAATTACAATGTGCAATCGCTATAGTATAATTTAGTTTTTGCAATACATTAATCAATACCATAGAATCAATACCACCGCTGCAAGCCACTAGGATAGGAGTACCGCTATTGCAGAGGTTGTGTTGTTGTAGGTATGTTTGAATTTTATTTATCATTTATAGTATTCATATCTCATTTTTACAATATTTTTTGATACTTTGGTATTAATATCAGAAGTGTTTATTTTTCCTGAAGTTAATTTTAAATCTAATTTTAAATTGTTATGTATAGAAATGTATTGATGAATTAATCCTTTTTGATCAATAGAGTAAGTGATAATTTCTTTGGGATAATCATAATTTGGATGATTTACATGCACTGCATAATAAGGTAGCCAGAAAAAATATTCACTAATAATCCTATTATTTCCATTCAGTTCACCCATACTTACTAGTATTTTTTCATTATTAATAAATGTGTACGATTTGAAGGTTTTTCGCTCATAATTAAAATCAAAAGAAATCGTAGTTGTATCAATTGTTTTTTTGTAAGAAACAAATTTTAATAAAGTAGAATTTCCGTATTTATCAAATTTATTAATCTGTTCTAGGTATAGTCTGTTTTTGTTTATATGGTAATATGAAATTGTAGAATCAGTAAAATAGGTTAGGTTTTTTATATTACTCTTAATGACCTCTTTCAGTGATACAGAATTTATATTACTAATATATAGAGTGAATTTTTTCTTTTGAATTGTATCATAATTTTTTACTTCTTTAATACTTGATATACAGATTTCATTGCTTATCAATTTTTTGTTTTTATTATATTCTCTATACATAATAGTTCTTCCTAAACTATCAAATACTGACTTACTCATAAACAATAATTCACTTTTTTTTGAGTCTTGAAATATATGATTAATTTCTAAAGATTTTACTTGATTGACTTTTATGAAAATAGGATTATAGTAATGAGAGTAATAGTATTGATATGTATTTAAATTAAATGTAATTTTTTGAGCGAATGAATCATTTAAAAAAAAACAATAAAGTAAGAGGATAATTATTTTTATTTTCAACATAAATTTTTTTTTATCCACAAAGTTACATTTCAATTTCTAAATTCATTTTTGCATTCTTCAATTCGCTCAAGGTATGCTGGTCGCCTTGTGTTTGGGCAAGCTGAATTCCCCTTTCGTAAATATTTAATGCTTTATTAACTTCTTCTAATTGTTCATAAATTTTCCCAAGATGATAATACGCTCCAAGATAATTTTTATCAACAAGTAGCAGCTTTTCAATGAGTTGTGCAGCATCCCGTGTCGAGCCAATCTTTTCATATTCTTTTGCTAGCGCAAATAATGCGAATGTATCCGTAGGGTTTTCAACAATTAACGAGGATAATCTTTCTATTCTATTTGTATGCATGCATTGAATTAATGAAAATGAAGTAAATTAGCACATAAAATTAAATACAAAGTTATGAAATTTCTAGTATGTATAAGTTTGGTTCCTGACACTACTACTAAACTTTCGTTTGTTGACAACGATACAAAGTTCAACAAC
>CAZXRF010000082.1:0-3092 GCA_964642875.1 uncultured Chitinophagales bacterium
CGGCCGTATTGCAGACTTTACGGAGTTAGCTGAGCTAATGTGTAAAGATGCACTACAACGAAAAGAAAGTTGTGGAGGGCATTTTAGAGAAGAATCTCAAACGGAAGAAGGCGAAGCAAAACGTGATGACGAAAATTTCAAATATGTAGCGGCTTGGGAATATAAAGGTGAAAGCGATTGGACATTAAACAAAGAAGATTTAGTGTACGAAAATATAAAAATAGCAACGAGAAGTTATAAATAAATTGAAATAAAATCGTACAAGAATTATAACAAAATAAAAAGTAATTCCACACGATTTATCCTTAAATGATATTCGTGTTATAAAAACAAAAGTATGGAACATTACAATATGAACCTCACACTAAAAGTGTGGCGACAAAAAAATAACAATGACAAAGGAGGACTAGTTACTTACCAAGTAAAAGGAATTTCTTCAGAAATGTCTTTCTTGGAAATGTTTGATGTATTGAACGAACAATTAGTGGAAGAAGGAAAAGATCCTATCGCTTTTGACCACGATTGTCGTGAAGGTATCTGCGGAATGTGCTCCATGTACATTAATGGACGCCCACATGGACCTTGGCATGGTACTACTACTTGCCAGTTACACATGCGTGCATTTAAAGATGGCGACACCATTATTGTAGAACCATGGCGTGCTAAGGCATTTCCTGTAATCAAAGATTTAGTAGTGGACAGAGCCGCTTTTGACAGAATTATACAAGCCGGAGGGTATGTATCTGTAAATACCGGTGTTACAGTAGATGCAAATGCATTACCTATTGGTAAAGATGTAGCAGATAAAGCATTCGCAACGGCAGCTTGTATTGGCTGTGGTGCGTGTGTGGCTTCTTGTAAAAACTCATCAGCAATGTTATTTGTATCAGCAAAAGTATCACAATTTGCATTACTACCACAAGGAGCTCCAGAAAGACATGCCCGTGCATTGGGGATGTTAGCTCAAATGGATAAAGAAGACTTTGGAGGATGTACAAATACCGGCGCTTGCGAGGCTGTTTGCCCAAAAGAAATTACATTAGAGAGTATTGCTCGACTAAATAGAGAATATATTTCTGCTAGTATTGCCAGCGAAGAATAAAATAGAAAGTTAACAAAATAGAAATAAAACCTGTCGAAAATACGACAGGTTTTTTATTTTGCATTTAAAAGTAATTCAATTTATACTTAAAAAAAAGGAGTTGAATACCTCAACTCCTCAACCAAAAACTATAATATGGAAAACTAAAAACTAGTAATTTTATTTTTGATTATCTGATGCAAATGCGGCATACAAATTATTGTTATCTATGTGTGTGATATCGTATTTTTTGTTTTCATTTGCAAATGCATATTCGTACTCACTATTGCTGTAAAAAGCAAAGTTGAAATACATATTGTTGTCATATACCTTTCTGCTTTGGGAGGTGATAAGTTCAATAGTGTTTTTCCCGTCTGTATATACTTCGTACACCTGTCGGTCGATATTTTTTTTAGAGATAAAGTTGAATCCCATTTTTTTCATCTCTAGTATATATTCCTTTACTTTCTCTATATCTTGAATTTGAAATGATAAACGGTTATTCCAAGTAGCATCACCACTTGCAGCTACATAATCGACCCACTGTAAAGCTGTGTGTTTTGCCTTTTCTTCATTATGAAATGTAAATAAGGTTGAACCGTTATACATTTCATCTTGGTCAAATAAATAGATATTTAGTTTGGCAAGTTTTTCTACAACAGATTTGCGATCAGAAGCTCTTAGTTTAATAAAATCATCGATACTGATATTTTGTGCGAAACTAATTGTTGTGATACACAACACTAATAGTGTTAAAGATAGGGTTTTCATAAAAGGGTAATTTATGTTATGTCAATATTAATATAACTTATCCAATTTGTCAAGCATTTTACTTGTTTTTTTAGAAGTAGATATAGATTTTGATTAATATCAAGGATTTAGATGCTTCGTGTATAGAAGGAAAATTGAAAAACTGATAAAAAAAATCCCAACCTTTCAGTTGGGATTTCCTGTCAATGCAAAAAACAGCAAGCGCAAAAACAGTATATTATACTCTAGAGACCTGCATTAATCCTTGGTCTTTCGCTTCTAATTGAGATTCGCCCATTAAGTAGATATCTACCGCTCTGGCGCATTCTCTGCCTTCAGAGATAGCCCAAACTACTAAACTTTGTCCTCTTCTCATATCTCCTGCGGTAAATAATTTATCCACGTTCGTTTGGTAGTTGTTTGCTTTTACATTTCCTCTACTGTCTAATTCTACAGGTAATTGTTCCAGCATACCATCGTGCTGCGGATGTACAAAACCCATTGCCAAAAAGGCCAAATCGCATGGTAATACCTGTTCTGTACCTTCTATTTCTGTCATTTGAGGTTTTCCATCTACAGTTTTCCATTCTATTCTAACAATTTTTAATCCATTTAGTTCGCCTTTGTCGTTTCCGGTAAATTCTTTTGTTAAAATAGACCATTGTCTGTCGCAACCTTCTTCGTGCGAACTAGAAGTACGCAGCATCATGGGCCATTGTGGCCAAGGAGTGCTTTCTGCACGCTCTATCGGTGGTTTGCCTAATAGTTCTATTTGAGTAACGGAAATAGCTCCATGTCTATTGGAAGTACCTACGCAATCGGATCCAGTATCACCTCCTCCAATTACAATTACATTTTTTCCAGTTGCCAAAATATCGCCATTTTCATATGGTTTGCCTCTGTGATCTACAGTTGTAGGAATGCCAGAAACACGTTTGTTTTGTTGTGATAAGAATTCCATTGCTGGAAATACTCCTTTTAAATTCCTGCCTGGGATAGGTAAATCTCTGGAAACAGTAGAACCTCCTGATAATACAACGGCATCAAAGTCATTAGTTAAATCATTTAAAGAAATATCAACACCGATATTAATGTTTGTTTTAAAAATAACACCTTCTTGTGCCATAATCTCTAAGCGACGATCGATAACATCTTTTTGTAATTTAAAATCAGGAATGCCGTGCCGTAATAAACCGCCTATTCTGTTGGCACGCTCAAAAATGGTAACGGTATGACCGGCTTTGTTTAGTTGTGCTGCTGC
>CAZXRF010000083.1:0-2936 GCA_964642875.1 uncultured Chitinophagales bacterium
ACACTTTCTGAACGTGATATATGTACCAAGTTTATTACTCCTGCGGTTGAAAAATCGGGTTGGAATAAGCTGACACAGCTATTGGAAGAAGTTTCCTTCACGGACGGAAAAATATATGTTAGAGGTAAATTGACTGCAAGAGGAAATCAAAAACGAGCGGACTACATTCTCTATTACAAACCCAACATTCCTATTGCAATTATTGAGGCGAAAGACAATAAACATTCAGTCAGAGCAGGAATTCAACAGGCTTTGGACTATGCTCAAATACTCGACATACCTTGTGTATTCAGTAGTAACGGTGACGGGTTTCTATTTCACGACCGCACCGCAACAGGCGGAAACATAGAAACCGAAATTGGAATGGACGACTTCCCTACTCCCGACCAACTTTGGGAGAAATACAAAAAATACAAAGGAATCACAACGCCAACAGCTGAAAAAATTGCTTCACAAGATTATTACTTTGACGGCACCAATCGCAAACCTAGATACTACCAACAAATTGCAGTAAACAGAACAGTTGAAGCCATTGCCAACGGGCAAGACAGAATTTTGCTTGTAATGGCAACTGGAACTGGAAAAACCTATACCGCTTTTCAAATTATTCACCGACTCTGGAAAAGCGGAGCAAAAAAACGTATTCTGTTTTTGGCTGACCGCAACGCATTGATTGACCAAACTCGTAGAGGCGATTTCAAACATTTCAAGGATAAAATGACGGTGGTAAAACATCGACAAATTGATAAAAGCTATGAAATCTATTTGGCTTTGTATCAAGGCTTATCAGGTTCAGACGAAGATGCAAATGTGTACAAACAATTTTCATCCGACTTCTTTGACCTCATTGTAATTGACGAGTGCCACAGAGGAAGTGCGAAAGAAGATAGTAGTTGGAGAGAAATTTTATCCTACTTTAAAAATGCTACGCATATTGGTTTAACAGCTACTCCTAAAGAAACCAAAGAAACAAGCAACACCGAATATTTTGGCGACCCTGTTTATACCTATTCATTGAAACAAGGCATTGACGATGGTTTCCTTGCCCCTTATCGTGTGGTAAGAATTGGTTTGAACGTAGATGCCGAAGGTTGGAGACCAGACCAAGGCAAAACAGACAAAAATGGGAACATTGTTGAAGATAGAATTTATAATCGCAAAGACTTTGACCGCAATTTAGTTATTGAAGAACGAACCGATACCGTTGCAAAAAAAGTAACAGAGTTTTTAAAGGGTTACGACCGTTTTGCTAAAACCATTGTGTTTTGTGTGGATATAGACCACGCTGAACGAATGCGAACAGCATTAGCCAAACAAAATGCTGATTTGGTTGGCGAGAATTACAAATACATTATGCAAATAACGGGCGACAATGATGAAGGCAAACGAGAATTGGAAAACTTCATCCATCCCGAAGAAAAATATCCTGTTATTGCCACTACTTCTGAATTGATGACAACTGGTGTAGATGCACAAACTTGCAAAGTAATTGTGTTAGATGCCAACATCAATTCAATGACCAAATTCAAACAAATTATTGGTAGAGGAACTCGTATCAATGAGGAATACGGAAAAATGTATTTCACTATTCTTGATTTTAGAAACGCAACGGATTTGTTTGCCGACAAAGATTTTGATGGCGATCCAATTCGTGTAAAACCAGTAACAGAAGATACGGATTTAAGTGATATTATTGACGAAGAAGAAAACCAAGATGAACCAATCATTGATATTGAAACAGGTGAGGAAATTATTCTTGACCCACCAACACTACAACCCGAACCGCCTATTTCACCCAAACCACCCCAACCAAGAGAAAAAATTTATGTAAACGGTGTGGATGTTTCTGTTTTAGTGAGCCGTGAAATGTATTTTGACCAACACGGAAAACCAATCACTACAAGCTTAAAAGACCATACCAAAGAAATCATCAAAGAAAAATTTGCTTCGCTTGACGACTTTTTAAATAAATGGAACACCACCGACCGCAAAGAAGCCATCATTGCTGAATTGCAGGAACAAGGCGTAATGGTGGAAGCCTTGTATGAAGCAGTTGACAAGCAAGTTGATTTGTTCGACTTGATTTGTCACGTTGCTTTTGACCAACCACCAATGACAAGAAAGGAACGAGCCAACAACGTAAAAAAGCGCAACTACTTTACAAAATATGGCGACCAAGCCAAAAAAGTATTGGAAGCATTGCTAGATAAATATGCTGATGAAGGAATTACCAACATCGAAAATCTGGGAATCTTAAGAGTAAATCCATTTGATGAATTTGGAAGTCCTATGGAAATTTTCAGTGAGTTTGGCAGCAAAGAAAAATATTTGCAAGCCGTAAAAGAATTAGAAATTGAATTGTATAAAAATATTGGATAATGCCATTTGTTAAAGTATATATTCATTTTGTTTGGAGTACAAAAAATAGACATCCATTCTTAGATTCAAAAGAATTGAGACTTAAGACTTGGAATCATATAAGAGAAAATGCCAAAGAGAAAGGAATTTTTATAGATTTTATAAATGGATATTCAGACCATTGCCACTGTTTAGTTTCTTTAGGGGTTGATCAAACTATTCAAAAAGTCATGCAATTGATTAAAGGAGAATCATCTTTTTGGATAAATAAACAAGGTTTGACAAAAGAAAAGTTTGAGTGGCAAGATGAGTATTTTGCAGTTTCTGTTTCAGAGTCAATTATAGATAAAGTTAGAGAATATATTAAAAATCAGGAGGAACATCATAGCAAGAAAGCATTTCAGGAGGAATATGATGAATATATTAGCAAATATGAATTTGAGAAATTTAAAGGATAATATTTTGGCTAAAGCCAAGGATGGAATTGAATTTATTTGTCCTCCTGCTAAAGCAGGAGGCAGTTCATTGATTAGGAATGTGGCTTTAGCCCATTCCATAAATAATATAGCAGGAGGCAA
>CAZXRF010000084.1:0-2924 GCA_964642875.1 uncultured Chitinophagales bacterium
CTTTCTATGCAATTTTAGATTTTCCGTAGCGACCCCTTCAGGCGGTGCTGCTCTCTATAGTACAAAATTCAGTGCATTACCTACTGTAATTTGGAGCTTCGTTCGTTATAGTTACATCGTGTGGGTGGCTTTCATTTACACCAGCAGTTGTAATTTTTACAAATTGTGCCGTTTGTTGTAATGTCGGAATATCTTTAGTGCCGCAATAACCCATGCCGGCGCGCAAGCCTCCAATAAATTGATATATCACCTCGCTCAATGTGCCTTTATAGGGAACACGACCTACAATTCCTTCGGGTACTAATTTTTTGATATCTTCTTCTACGTCTTGGAAATATCGGTCTTTGCTGCCTTCTTGCATGGCTTCCAAACTTCCCATTCCTCTATACGTTTTGAATTTTCGTCCTTCAAAAATCACTGTTTTGCCTGGGCTTTCTTCTGTTCCGGCAAATAGGGAGCCAGCCATAATTGTGCTAGCACCTGCTGCTAATGCTTTCACCATATCTCCTGTATAGCGGATACCGCCATCTCCGATAATGGGAACACCTGTATTTTTCAAGGCCAATGCAGCATCATAAATGGCACTTAGTTGTGGAACACCTACGCCTGCAACTACACGAGTAGTACAAATAGAACCCGGGCCAACGCCCACCTTTACGGCATCTGCGCCGGCATCTGCCAAGGCTTTCGCTGCTGCGCCGGTAGCCACATTTCCGCCTACTATATCTACCGTTTTAAATGTGGCTTTCGCATTGCGCACCGCCGATAATACGCCTTCAGAATGACCATGCGCTGTATCTATAGAAATAAAATCTACGCCCACATTTACCAATGCTTCTATACGTTGCATCATATCTGCGGTAACGCCCACTGCCGCCGCTACGCGCAATCTACCGGAATTGTCTTTCGAAGAGTTTGGGTAGTTTTTTACTTTTAAAATATCTTTATAAGTGATTAAACCTACCAATTTGTTGTTTTTATCTACTATGGGAAGTTTCTCAATTCGGTATTGATGTAAAATGTCTTCCGCTTCTTTGAGGGTAGTTTTTTCGGGCGCAGTAATCAGCCTTTCTCTCGTCATCAAATCTTTTATTAACATCGAGGCATCCTTGCAAAAGCGCAAATCTCTGTTTGTTAAAATGCCTACCAATATGCCATTCTCTTCTGTAATCGGGATTCCTCCAATTCTGTTTTCCGCCATCAGAGCGAATGCTTCTGCTACTTTTGAAGATGGTTTTAGGGTAATGGGGTCCGTAATCAGTCCACTTTCGGAGCGTTTTACTTTACGTACTTCTGCCGCTTGTGCCTCTATCGGCATATTTTTGTGTAATACGCCCACACCGCCTTCGCGTGCTAGAGCAATTGCCAAGTTAGCTTCGGTTACTGTATCCATCGCCGCCGATAAAATGGGAATATTGATGGAGATATTGCGTGTTACTTGTGTGCGAATGTCGGTTTCGCGTGGCAAAACTTGAGAAAACGCAGGAAGTAATAATACATCGTCAAATGTAAGTCCTTCGCCAGCAAATTTGTGTTGAGATGAAAAGTGAGAAAGTGTTTCCATGTGCAAAGATAGGAAAAAGAAATAAGTAGTACCTTGTAACTAATTATTTTTACAGTTTTATAACGTTATTTTTAGATATAAAAGAGTACAGCTTAAGGTATAAACGTTAAAATCAAATTTTACTCTTTGCTTGGTCTAATGTTTTCTGTATTTTATCGATGTCGTCAACGGATAATTGCACTACTGTTTTCTCATTTTCGATATTGGTTTGTACCACAAAACTCCAATCTAATTTATTTTGTACATTTAATATGGTCGAGAGCATAAGCTGAAATCCTGATAAAGTAGTGAATTTTATTTCAGTATAATTACTTGGAATCGTTTTACTTTTTAAAATTGTTTTCATGTATTGCAATGCCATAGCCAACCCATCTATTTCTTGCGCATCGATAAAGTTGTAAAATGTTTTCTGCTCTTTCCCGACTTGTTTGCGGTGTACAACGCGTAACCCCGATGTGCTGCTGAAGTTTTCTAAGTTGGTAATTTTTACAGCATCCATTCGGAAGTTTGGAATATTCTCTACTGTAAAAACTTCTTGTTTGTATAGAAAATCTTTGGTAGAAATTGCATCTTCCAATTTTGTTTTAGTAAAAGTAAATTGAGCAAAAGACAGAGAGAACATACTGCATAATACCATTGTGAAAATCCAATTTTTCATATTGTTAGTTTGAAGTTAAAGATATAAAATAACTATTAGGATAGATAAGATAAATATTCTTTTTCTACAGATAAAGCTGCCTTTCGTGCTGGCAGATAAGCCGCTAATAAGCTGATAAAAACTACAATAGTACCTACTGCTAAGAAATCGGAGAGCAGCATTTTTACAGGATAATATTGCACCAAAAAAGAGGTGCCCGGCATTGGCACTAATCCTATTTTTTGTTGAAGTAGGCAGAGTATGAGCGCTAGCAACATGCCAATAGCTGCACCAATGAGCGACATCAACATTCCTTCTAATAAAAATATTTTTATGATGCTTTTTTGCCGTATGCCTAATGCTGTAAGCGTGGCGATATCTTTTTTCTTTTCTAAAACCAACATTGATAAAGCTCCGATAATATTAAAGGAAGCGATAATCATAATGAGAACGAGTATGGCAAAGGTGATCCATTTTTCGCTTTTTAATACTTTATATAAAACTTCATTTTGTTCGTATCTGCTTTTTACAATAAAGGAACTGCCGAGTAATTGCTGGAGCTGCCGAATTATTGCATCGCTTTGTATTTTATTTTTAAGCCGAATTTCTATTTGAGATGCTCTGCCCGAATTGTCGGTGAGCTGTTGAAAAAAATCTAACGGTACAAAGGTGTAACGACAATCAAATTCATCGGATACGCCAAATGCCCCACACGGCCTGCAA
>CAZXRF010000085.1:0-2899 GCA_964642875.1 uncultured Chitinophagales bacterium
CGTCCGGTCCGCTGATGTACGCCGTAAGTTATTAAAACTCAATTATTTACGTCTTTTTTTTATTTTAACTACATACAGAATTACATACAAAAATACGCTGTATCAAAATTCCAGTAAATATTTATAAGATCTGGTCGCAGTCGTTTTTTCATTAATCCAATTATTTTTTACTGTCAACCAGAGTTATTATTATACCTAACTTAAAGAGCCTTGTGTGAGGTTATATATTATTTTGTTTTTAAATGAGAATGATTTAATTTGGAGTATTATTTTACTCAGGAAAATTATTGTGACTGAGAGCGGCGAAGCCTTAAAAAAATATCCAGAAGACTCTTTATGATAAGCAATTAACATTCCGTTTTTTCTGTCTATTTGCTCTATGTATAAATGTTATGTATGTCAAAAGTAATATTAAGACCATTGCATCACCGTAACATGGAATGTATTGGAATATATTTCGACAAGAGCAATTTTGATATAAAAGAAAAGGTAAAGCAGACAGGCGTTTGTAAATATAGCAATACTAACAAATGCTGGTATTCAACCCTTAGTAAAGAAAATTATAGTCTAATACATAGTGCATTGAAAGGTTCTGTTTTGATAGACAAAAGTGCTTTGTATAATTATCTTGCAGCTAAAAAGAACCGATCAACTTATGTAACAGAATTTCCTTCTGTTGGTATAAAAAAGGAAAGAAGTATTTCTGTTCCAACGAAGACAGGGAATCTTGTAACTTACAAATCAAGCAAAATCAGCCAGGTAAATGCGCATGTACTTCCTGCAATGGAACAATATCTTAAATTAAAAGCATACAGTGCAAGCACTTGTAAAACCTACCTGAATGAAATGGCAAGGTTATTAAGTGAGTTGAATGATATTCCAGCTGACCAATTAAATGCCGGTCATTTGAAACGTTATTTTGTGTATTGTTTTGAAAAACTCGGTCTTAAAGAAAATACATTGCACAGCCGTATCAATGCACTGAAATTTTATTACGAGCAGGTTCTCAAGAAGGAAAAGTTTTTCTGGGAAATACCACGTCCTAAAAAACCATTAATACTCCCCAAAGTTTTAAATGAAGAGGAACTTTCAAAACTCTTTAACGCGTTAAAAAATCGAAAACATAAGGCGATGCTCTTTACTGCATATAGTGCAGGACTACGAGTGAGTGAAGTAGCTGCATTAAAACTCAAACATATTGACAGTAATCGCATGCAGATTTTTGTAGAAAATGCCAAAGGAAAGAAAGACCGATATGTAAACTTAAGCCCTTTACTATTAGACATATTACGGAGCTATGTAAAACACTATTCACCAAAACCTAAAGAATATTTGTTTGAAAGCGAACAAACTGGTGGGGCATACCCGACAAGAACAATCCAGCAAATTTTTAAGAATGCGAAAGAAAAGGGACGTATAGAGAAAGAAATCGGTATTCACAGCCTTCGGCATAGTTTTGCAACCCATCTATTGGAAAAAGGAACTGATATAAGGTACATAAAGGACTTATTGGGACATTTTAATATCAAGACAACCGAAAGGTATTTGCATGTAAGTAATAAAGCATTAGTAAATATTGTTAGCCCTTTTGATGATTTAGTAAAGAGGGGGAATATTGAGTGGTAAATACAGAGATTGGATTGTTACAACGACAATAATATAAACGCAACTGCAACACACTGAATATCAACAATGATTTTTTTAAATTATTTCGTATAATAGCATATATTTAAGTGTTGTGCGTCAGCTTAAAAGACAAGACCCCGATAATGGAAATACCACCTTAATATAAAAGAAGTGATTATGAAGGGTGGAACTTTTCAGGGACAACTTTCAGCATTTCAATAAAACAATCTTCCCATTGACTTGGAGATAGATTCACGATTTTTAAGTTCAAATTAATTCCAAATTTTTCGGAAATCTCATTAACCTGACTTTTTCTGAATATTAATTTTAAAGCCGTTCTGACAGGTAAATTAGGTTTTTGTAACAGAAAGGATAGAAAATTTAAATATTTGACTTTCTGATTAAAATCAATATGTAAAGGTTTTCGTTCAATTTTAAGAAAAGCAGACTTAACAGTTGGAGGAGGTATAAAACTATTAGGATTTATTTCGTAAACTATCTTCAAACTATAAAATGTATGATATAGGATAGTGTAAGGATTAAAGATTTTGTCTACAAATAACTTTTTAGCAGGTTCTAATTGCAGGAAAATTGAACCGCCCTGAAAACTTTCCATATTTTCAAACATCAATATTTTTAAAATTTCTGATGTTATACCAAATGGTATGTTAGAAACAACCTTAAACGAAAAATCAGGAATTTTATAATTTCTGAAATCACATCCAAAAACTTGAATGTTTTGAGTTTGTTTAAATTTGTGTTTTAGATGCGTTATTAACTCAAAATCATTCTCAATCGCAATGACTAATTTTGCCTTTTGTAGTAGATGTACAGTTAGAAATCCTTTTCCTGCACCAATATCTAAGACCGTATCGTTTTGATTAATTCTTGATTGTTTTATTGCATCTTCAATTAGCACTTTGTCAATTGTAAAGTGCTGACCTGTAAATCTTACAGGCAATTTATTTTTATTCATTATGACTTCTTACAGGTGAATACTTGAATTCAAATCGTAGCGATGTGAAAGACAGTGAATGCAAAATTAGTAACTTTGCTTAAATTTACAATAAGAAAATGAAATAAATAAAAGCCGAACGCACAACAAAGTGTATATGCCATAAGGGTTTCAGTGGGTATTTAAGCATTGTAGCCCGCTCAAACTTTCGTGTCGGTGGACAGGGAACTACTCCGCAATCCCTTACGGCACATACACTCGACCGTTAGCGGTCAGGCAAAGACGACCCACGAAAACAAAAAACGACAAGACGAAAGA
>CAZXRF010000086.1:0-2795 GCA_964642875.1 uncultured Chitinophagales bacterium
CTTTCATACCGGTCTTCAATATCTTCCCGATATTTATCTACGCCTTTAGTATATGGTTTCTGTATGTTTCTGCCGCTCGGGGTATAGTAATGTGCCATGGTAAGGCGCACCGCCGACATATCCGGTAGGGTATATCCTTTTTGTACTAATCCTTTGCCATAAGTTCTTCTTCCAACAATTAACCCTCTGTCCCAATCTTGAACAGCACCTGAAACAATTTCGCTTGCTGATGCGGTATTCTGATCGACCATTATCACTAAATCACCATTTTCAAAATCACCGTCTTTGGTTGCTTTCAGGTCAATGCGTGGCTGCGAGCGTCCTTCAGAATAAACGATTAGCTTTCCCGCAGGTAAGAATAAATCTGCTAATGAATGGGCTTGGTTGAGATAGCCACCGCCGTTTCCGGTTAAGTCTAATATTATTTTTTTTGCGCCTAATTTTTTCAAAGAATCAATGGCGGCACGAGTTTCTTCGGTTGCTGTTGCGGAGAAACGTTCTAATTTTACATACCCAATATCTGGTGTTGCCATGTATTGAGCAGCTATAGCAAAAATAGGAATTTTGTCACGAGTAATTTGAAAGTCTAATAACTCGGGTTCGCCGGTTCTTTTTATTTTTATAGTGACTTTAGTCCCTTTTTTTCCTCTCAATTTTTTAAAAACGCCATCGTTGGTTATACCCACTCCTGCTACTTTTGCTGTATCTACAAATATAATTTTATCGCCGTCCTGCACCCCTACTTTTTGGGAAGGTCCGCCAGGAATAACGTGTACTACTATTATAGTATCTTGAAAAATTTGAAACTGAATACCTACGCCTTCAAAATTTCCTTCTAGAGGTTCATTGGCTTTTTTTATTTCATCCGCATTCATATATACGGAGTGTGGGTCGAGGTGTTTGAGCATCTCTGTTATTCCTACTTCTACCAATGAATCTACATTCGGATCTTGTACATAGTAATTGTCTAAGATGTTTAAAAATGTAGCCATCTTTTGCTGATACATTTGTGCATTAGCGACATACGATGTGCTTAAAATGCACAATACAATGCTTATTATTCTCTTCATTGTTCTAAACTATATCTTGCTAAAAATACAAATTTAACTATAGTAAAGTTGTTATACTTTCTTATTTTTTTCTCTGAAGCGAATGTTTAGTATTTCTACGATAAAAGAGAATGCTACGGAAACGTAAATAAATGCTTTTTCTACTTCATGCCCTAGGCCTTCCATGATAAGTGTAACACCGATTAGGATTAAAAATGACAATGCCAATATTTGTAATGTAGGATATTTATTGACAATACGGCTCACCGGTTGTGTAAATTGCATCATTACCATCATTGAAATAATTACGGCTACTATCATTACGATGACTTCTTTTACTATGCCTACTGCGGTAAGTATAGAATCAAACGAAAAGACTAAATCCAATAATGCAATTTGAAATAATACGGCAATAAAGGATACTTTAACTTTTGATTTGTCTGCATCAAATTCATCTATATCGCCAGTAATTTTGTGATGGATTTCGGTAGTGGATTTATAGATTAAAAATATTCCGCCTAACAATAAAATTATTCCTTTTCCCGATAATTCAAACCCAAAGGACGGCGGTAGTATGTTTTTATTTAATCCTAAAATATACCCGATTAAGAGCAATAAAATTATTCTGAAAACCAATGCTATCATCAGCCCTAATCGTTGTCCTCTTTTTCTGTCTTCGGTGGGTAGCTTTTGGGTGACGATGGAGATAAAAATAATATTATCTACGCCGAGTATTATTTCTAAAAAGGTGAGTGTGGCTAAACTTATCCAAGTTGCCGGTTCTAAGAAAATGCTAAAATCCATTTAGTGTGTTTGGTTATATTTTGCTACAAAGATACACTTTGCAAAGATTTTATAATAAATGCAGTTGTGGTGTAAAAAGTTCCCATAGTGTAAAAAAATAGGAATACTCGTTATTTTGTCAATACGCCCAAAATCAGAATAAGTAGGAGCAACAAGAAATACTGATAAGGTTGTATGTCTTTTTCCTTTGGTAGGTGTAGTTGTTTTTTCATAAGAGTTGGTTTTATGAATACAATGTAAACCTACTATTTGTTTTTGTCAATAGTATTTATAAGATTTAGGGTAATATATATAGTGTGGAAATGTGGATAAGCGACAAGTGGTTGTCTGTTACGAGCGGTCTATTCCTTTGTATTGCAAGTCGTGTTGATAATAAAATAAATCCCAAGTGCCATTTACATATTCCAAAGCAGTAAGGTTCTCCACCCAGTCGCCGCTATTTAAGTAAATGGCTGTGCCGGCTTCGGTGCTTACTTCTCGCATTTGTGGTTTGTGTATATGTCCGCAAATAATGTAATCGTAGCCTTCTTCTATTCCTATTTCGATGGCTACATCTTCAAAGTCTTGCACTTTGCTTTTCACCACAGATTTTACTTTGTCTTTTATGTATTTGGAGATAAATATTTTGTCTTTACCGTAGCGCATTCTTACATTGTTGACAAATCGGTTGATTTGCCAAATTTTATCGTACGTTCTGCCGCCGAGTTTTGCGAGCCAGCGCGCAGAGCCGCCCACCGACAAATCGTATTTATCGCCATGAAATATCCAATGTTTTTTTCCGTCTATTTCTAAAAATATTTCATCTCGCAATTGCAGCGTATCGAATTTATATCCAGAAAATTCCCGCATTTGGTCGTCGTGGTTGCCGGTAATGTAATACACAGGAATGCCTTGCCGAGCCATATCTAATACCAAAAAAACATTTTGAATATGCTCAGGCGG
>CAZXRF010000087.1:0-2616 GCA_964642875.1 uncultured Chitinophagales bacterium
AGTTCGATAGTTTCACCACTATCTAATTTGAAATCATAAGGCTCGCATTCAGTTTTTTCGATTGTACCTGGAAGTTTCATTCCAATGAAATCTTTAGCTGTTTCTTCATCAAAAGTTGATGAAATGGTTGTTCTACGCTGTGTAGCATAGAATTTTCCTGTTTCAGTGGATTTTACCATTTCTAATCCACCTGTAATTACGAGTACTGTAAAGTCTTCTCCTTTAGAATTCTTACGCGTCTCCACGCCTGTTAATTTTACCATTCTTTTATGGGATGCTAAGTTATAAATAGAATTACCACATTTGGGTGGGGGTAACCCTGTTGTCACTTCCGACGGAGGGTCGTTTATATGACTTACTTCAGTAAGTGTGATACTCTGAATGAAAAAATTTTATAAAAAAATTAAAAAACAGAAGTACTAAAAGATGAAATGAGTTATCTTTAATTTACAAAGTAAAAGTTGTTTGATTTATTGATTAACATAGAAAAGATTGTTTTACCTATGTTTAACCCAAAAAGAAAAATCCCTTACAAATTATTGATTTGTAAGGGATTGCAGAAATCTCTGCGGTCCGGACGGGACTCGAACCCGCGACCCCGTGCGTGACAGGCACGTATTCTAACCAACTGAACTACCGAACCTTGCTTTTTTAAGCGAGTGCAAATATACAACCTTTTTTTATTTTTGCAAGCATTTTTACTTTTTTAAAAAAACTTCTTTATTTCTTAAACAAAGAGTGCATCCTTAAAAATGCACTCTTTAACATAGATAATTAATCTAATGTATGTGTATTTATACATATGTTGTAACCACTATGTTTTTACTGGCCACCGATGTATGTCCTAACGTATCTCTTGCTGTTAATTGTATTTTTATGGTGTTAAATTCTCCTTTCAATAATGAATTTCCGTGTGAATATACCTTACTAGCATTTATGGTGGTGGCACTCGTTCCATCTGCAAAATCCCAAGTGTATGAGTTTGCGCCTGTGGAGGTATTGGTAAATGTAAATTCCTGATCCATGTTCAAGGTGTCATTGGAGGTGATGTTGAAACTAGCTACAGGTTTCGGACCGTTGTCTTCCTTTTTACAAGCAACTACAGCGAATAAGCCAAACATCGCAATTAAAATTGATTTTTTACTCCTGTCTTTAGCTCTTTTAGTTGTGTTCTTTAATACTTCAAATTTCATTTTTGTTTTGTTTAATTGTTTTTAATATTGCAAAGATGCAGTATAGAGTAACAACTAAATGCCAAAATACTTGAATGGTAACTATGAATATATGAATGGTCTTTTTTAAAATATAGGCTACAACTTTATACGTTCTATTAAAGACTGAAAATCATCTTTACGTTCGCGAGCCAATGGAATAGCTGCACTATTCGTCATTACAATGCTTCCGCCATCGGATTTTATATATTGTTTTATGTGTTCTGTGTTTATTATAAATGAACGATGTGAACGAAAGAAATTTTTATTTTCCGATAAAATTGTTTCAAAATCTTTTAGCTTTTTACTAATTAGTAATTTGCTATTATCCCTTAGGAAAATATTGGTGTATGCGCCATCGGCTTCAAAGTAAATTATATCTACAATATCTAAAAAACGTAATCCATCGCTAACGGGTAAAGCAATTTTTTTAAACGTATTTTCTTTAATATTTTCTTTTAAAGTATCTAATCGCTGTGTGATGGTTGGTGTTGCATTGCGCAATCGAATGGCTTTCTCTACAGCTTTTACCAATAATGAAATTTGAATTGGTTTTACTAGATAGCCAACTGCAGAAACTTCAAATGCATTGAGCGCAAAATCGTTGTGTGCAGTGCAATAGATGAGCTCAAAGTCTGTTTTATCTACAAAATCCAACAATTGAAAGCCGTTGTAAACAGGCATATCAATATCAGAAAAAACGATATCAGGTCGGTGTTGATGAATCGCTTTTACACCACTGGGCACATCTTCCGCTTGCGCCACAATTTCAAGCTCAGGGCAATTTTCTTCAATTAATGTCTGCAATAATCGTCGCGCTTTTGCTTCATCATCAATAATAATTGCCTTGTACATTAATAATTAGATTTTGTGCAAGATATTACTTTTTTATTTTTTTCTACCATTGGTGAAATGAAAATAACTGTTGGTGAATTTTATGAAAACATAAAAATAGAATCAATCAACTTTGCAGTACAAATTTATTAAAATAAAAATTAAAGCATGAAATCAAAAATCATTATTGTTCTACTTGCATTGTCTGTATGTACTTCGATCACTTCTAATGCAATTGCAAAAGCAAAAACTACTATTGCTACAAGTAACGCTATCAACATTAAACTAAAAAATGATGAAGCAGATGAAATAACTGTAATAAATGCTGGAAGTGGTGGCACTTATCGTTTGCAGAAAAATATCGTGACTACAATAAAAATGGACGAAGGCGATAAGTTATTTATTTACGAAAAAGGAAAAAAAGGTGCGTTGCTTTTGGTTGCTATTGCAAGTATGGATGGCAAAGTACAATTATTAAGTAAACTATAACACGTTGTGTGGTTTAAATATTTAAAAAATTGAAATAAAAAAAATAAAGAAGTTGATTTAAGTAGTATGTAAAGAAGCGTGG
>CAZXRF010000088.1:0-2223 GCA_964642875.1 uncultured Chitinophagales bacterium
GGTGGTATTTCTTCGACAACTGGTTTTGATATAGTTATTGGAAATCCGCCTTATGGAGCAAAACTTAGTGCATCAGATAAATCTTTTGTACAACATAAATATGAAAGTGCAAGAACGATTAATGGTGTACAGAAGGGTTCTTCAGATACATTTACGCTCTTTATTGAATTAGGTCATAACATGGCAAACTATGCAGGTAATCTGCACTACATAGTTCCAATTTCAATAACTTCAAGTGATTCAATGACCGGTATTCATAAATTAATTGAAAATGACTGTAGTGAGATTAAAGTTTCCTCTTATTCAGTTAGACCGCAGCCTGTATTTGAAAATGCAGTTGTAAATACATCTATATTATTCTTAAAGAAAGACGGTAAACCTTGCAATAAAATATTTTCGACTAAAATGTATCGAAAAAATACAGAGTTAAACCTTAAACACTTAGTAGAAAATTTAGAGTTTATTGACGTGAAAAATTTAAAGCTACAGGGTAGGTATCCTAAGATTAGTCTTGATATTGAAAGAAAAATATTAAAAAAAATATTCTCACAAGAAATGAGAATCGGTGATTTGTTGAAAAAAAAGGGTAAAGAAATTTTTTATAGAACAACTGGCGGTAGATATTATAAAGTAATAACGAACTATTCAACTGGTTCAACAAAAGAAAAGCCTATTTACTTTGATAAAACTATAGCAAATTCAATTGGTTCTATTTTAAGTAGCAATTTATATTTTTGGTTTTATCAGATATTTTCAAATAATTTGGACCTTAAGTCATACGAAATTGAATCATTTGGTATTCCTTTTAAAAAAATGGACGCAGACGTAATTTCAAAGTTAGAAACTGTTTATAGTGAATACTTAAAAGATATTGAAAGAAATGCAAATGTTCGGCAAACCGCAAATTATGCAAATATTGATTCTTTTAAAGAATACAAAATAGGGAAATCAAAACATATCATTGATAAAATTGATGATATAATCGGACCACTTTATGGCTTAACAAAAGAAGAAATAAATTTTATAAAAAAATATGAAATTGGCTTTCGCCTACAAAACGAAGATTAATTAAAACATTTAATCAATACTTATAGCTTCATACTCTTTTGCTGTTAGTGGAAAATCTGGGTCTATTGCTTTTACTTCATTGTAAGTAAGTTCGTAAAGTTTATATACAATGTTGTTTATTTCATTTTCTAAATGCTCAATAGATTTATTTTCCGCCGTGAACTTATGCGCTTTTTTTGAGAGGTCTGCTAACTTCTTCTGATTAGGTTTTGAAACATCTACTAATGGAAATTCTTCTATTGTCGATTTATTTATCGCCAAATATCCACCAGCCAAATGCTTATCTTTAAACTTTATTAAAAAGTAATAAGTTAAATATTTACTGTTCAAAATAGCAGTAAGACAATAAGGGTCATAACCTTTAAAATCATAAATACCATAAATTCCTACACCCATACCTAAAGGGGTATCAACATATACCGCTTCAATTACTTTTGTCATTCCTGCTATAACAATTTTTGAACCTGTCCAGAAATTCCATTTTGAATCAGCTACAATTTTAGAGTTGTTGTTAATAAAAGCACTTGTATATTTTTCGCCCATATAGCGAACTGATTCATTTGTCCATTTGTATCTATCAATATTTCCACTAACTGTAAATGGAATTGAGCCTTTTTTCTCTTTGTTTGAAACTATATCTTTTAATTGTTCTGCTTGAAATCCAGTTGCACCGGCATTGATTTTTAAGTCATACTCTTTAAGTGTTTTGTGGTTTTTTAAAGACGTTGGTGAAACAAATTTCCTTTGCTCTAAATCACCATATGTTTCAAGTAATAATTCAGTAAATTCCTTTTGAGAATGTTTATTGCCAAAGATGATTATTGGATAAACACCAATTCCTTCAAAAACATTGAACTTAGAAACATTTATTGAATAAGTCAAACCATAAGATTCAATAAGATTAATTCTTGATTGTTTTGCGTAATCAGCAATAAGAAATTTGTTTGGAATAATCCATGTGTAAGTTCCAAATTCATTTGATAGGTTTATGGCTTTTAAAATAAATAGCAGATACAAATCATATGAACCCGTGGCAAGTGGATATTTTTCTTTGAAGTATTTTTTGGTTTCTTCATCACGAGCCATTGTTACAGCAGAAACATACGGCGGATTTCCAATTACTATATCAAAACCAACTGCCGTATTTAAACCACC
>CAZXRF010000089.1:0-1936 GCA_964642875.1 uncultured Chitinophagales bacterium
GCCACCCACACGATGTAACTATAACGAACGAAGCTCCAAATTACAGTAGGTAATAGCCTGAATTTTGTACTATAGAGTAGCAGCACCGCCTGAAGGGGTCGCTACGGAAAATATAAAATTGTATAGAAAGGTAGCGCAGATTAAATCCAATTTCGCAATCTATCTAACCATGTTTTGGGTGCGGATAGATTAATATCAAACGAATAGATTTCGCCGCTTGTATTTTTGGAAGTACTACTGATGATGGTATTATTTTTTGTTACTATTCTAAATGTTATTGGCTGCTCTATTTTCGACATCGTATCGATAATAAATTGAGTAGATAATTCCTCTGTAGAAAATAAGATTTCATTGGGGTGATAAGCCTCAATAATATCAAATATATTCTCGGTAGCTCCTAAGTATTTTTTGGATTTTATGCCATTCTTTATAGAAACAAAACCGATATAGCGACTATTTTTATTGGATTTTACTAATTGTTGTGCGATAATTTCTGCTTCCTTTTCTTGTGCGATAATGATGATTTTTTTCTCCTCTTTTAAATAATCCGACAAGGTACCATACGCAATATGTCCTATGCTTCTATATAGCGTCAGCAGTAAAATATTCAATAATACCCCAACAACAATTACACCACGAGAGGTACGTAAATAATTGGGAAAAAATGCATAAAATACAGCTATTAATAACATGCCTCCGAGCTGGCCTGCGATTAAATGTTTCCATTTCGCTTGCTTGGAATATACTCCAAAAAACCAAAGTGAAAACAACCATACTGCAACATATATCGGAATATTGATGTAAAAAAAAGTAGCTGGAAAAGTAACATGGTCGCTTATTTTTACTACATTTTCCCAAAATAATTGCAATACGTACAAATTGAAAACCATTATCAATCCGTCTAAGACAGGCATGCCGAATGGCGTCGCTATTTTCTGCAAAACCGCTAACACTGCCCGTAGATAAATTGCAAGTTGTAGTAAAAAACTTAACATTTTTCCACGTGTTCCTTTTATATGCTTATTACTAAAAATTAGCATGGCATTATAGAACGTCTTAATGTAATTTAAGCTGCCTTTTTTGGTGCTCTCCCCTTTAAAATGGATAATGGAAGTATCCGCAAAATAATAATTTTCAAAGCCTGCTTGCTTTATGCGGTACGACAAATCAATATCTTCGCCGTACATAAAATAAGCTTCATCCAGCAGTCCTATTTTATCTAATACACTTTTGCGCAACAGCATAAATGCTCCGCTAAGTACATCTACAGAATGATTTTTATCTTTATCTAAATAGGACAAATGATATTGCCCGAAAACTTTAGATTTCGGAAATAATTTTGACAAACCACTCATTTTGGAAAATGCTGCCGAAGGAGTAGGAAATCCTCTTTTAGATTCTGGCAAAAAATCACCGGCACCGTCGTACATTTTTACGCCAAGCCCTCCAATATTTTTATTAGCTTCTATAAAATCTACGCATTTCTGCAAGGTATCTTCTTGTATTATCGTATCAGGATTTAGCATTAAAATGTATGCACCTTTCGATATTTTTATTGCTTGATTATTTGCTTTGGAAAATCCAACATTTTCTGTGTTTGCAATTACTTTTACTTGTGGAAATTTTTGATGCACCATTTTCAAAGAATCATCGGCTGAATTGTTGTCCACCACAAATACTTCAAACTCAAAATGCACCTCTGACTTAAACACCGACACTAATGTTTGCTCTAAGAAATAACGTACATTATAATTTACTATGACGATGCTGAGTTTCAATGAAGGGGTATTTATTTTTACGGCTAAATCTTATTTATAATAACGCATTGTGCGGTTTAATTTTAGAATGTTTATTTTATTCAATTGATTATCAAAATCAAACTTTGTCACTTTTTTTCTTAGTCAAAAAAAGTAACCAAAAAAGACAAGGCAAAACC
>CAZXRF010000090.1:0-1931 GCA_964642875.1 uncultured Chitinophagales bacterium
CAGCCTACCACTCAGCTATCAGCGCGGTGCGCTTGGGCGTTTTAGTTTTTGTAACACCCAAAGCTACAACCGCTACAGCTACGTACAGAATAACCCTCTGAAATACACCGACCCCAGCGGCTGGATTTTAAAAGCAGCACCAGAGAAAGTGATTGGCGATGACCTCAGTGGTGGTGGCGGTGGCGGCGGAAGCCGTGGTAATATAGGCTACGTAGGCGACCTAAATTCCATTACCGGCATGGGTAGCTTCGGCTATAACTACATGGGGTCGTATTCTGCCTATGCCAGCAACCCCGGAGGATATGCTGCTACCTATGGCACTACAGCCAATTGGGTAACTAGCGTGCACCAAAGTAGCAGTGCCTCTATGCCTAATTGGGACAAAGGTAATCCTTCCACCATGTACCATATTGCCAAACAAACCATTATAGATATAAATACCTTTAATGCCAGCACCCGCTCCAATACCATAATTCCAAGAACAGGAAATAATGAATACAATGGGATAAGCTGGAACACGGCTACGGCATGTGAAAACTGCGGCGTGCCAAACACCCCAACAAGAAGTAATGTAGGAAATGCAAACAAGGGGGGTGTAACATTTGAACAGGCAAGATTATGGTATCAATTCGGTGGCGGTACTCCGATGAAAATAAACCTGAATACCATTGATTTTAGCAGGGTTTCAATGAGTGAAATGAAGGGTAAACTTATTGAAGTGAATCTTGATAATCCATTCAAACACATGACTAATGTAAACGATGCATTAGTTTATGGAACCCTTTATTTATATCAAGAAAAAGGAAATGCATTCAGGTCAGCACATGTTAATGAGATAAACGGACGTGGTGATTATTACAATTTCGATGTAAAATGGACCGACCCGAAAGCATGGTTATTTAGAAATGAAAATACAATGGTTGGGGGATTGATTAATGGTTTAATGACTTTAGGAGGTTCTTTCATGTACATGGGCGGCACTCCTTACCCAATTTATTTGCATGGTACAGTAACAATTAAACCTTGACAATCATGAGAAAGAAGATAATTTGGATAATTATTGTCACGATATTTATTATACTATTTGTTCTCATTGTCAAACCCATTAGAACAACAATAGTAATGGAAAATATTGCTAAGGAAATGTTGATGGAAGAAGGTCCTTTAAAGTTGTTTTCAGACAACTATGAGCCAATTTATGAAGGAATAGAAGGTCCCGTAGTTACTGATAGGCAGAAAAGAATAGAATATACTTGGTACAAGGTTTTGGAATGGGGAGACACCGCAAGTATTTCAGCTTTTGTTTATAAAAATTTCTTAATAGAATTTGCAGGTATTTTTAGGAAGAAGAATCCTACCAGTACTTCGGCAGATGGTAAGTGGTATTATGTTTATGTGCCAGAAGGAATAAGTAAATTTGTAGATATACTACCTAACCAACACGAGAAAAACACAATTGATTCTTTAAAGTACAAACCTTATTATAGACAAAATGAAACTTCCGATTCAATAAAATTTATTGTCAACATTAATAGACTTTTTTTCTTTTTGCAAAAAGGATATTTTACTGTTGTAGAAAAAAATGATACTTGTACCATCATAGATTTTTATGAGCCAATTGCAAATATTGTTCATAAACATACAAAGGATACTATTACTACGATGTCTGCAAAAGTATTTGTGAATGATTTTTTAGAGGTTCTTATTATACCATATGACGTACCTATTGAGGTTAGAAATAAAAAGTGAAACCAATGCTGTCCTCTGCTGTCGCAAGTTTGTAGCATAGCAATAAGCGTAGGTAACTTGTGAAGATAAATTAAGCAAGTTTGCAACTTGCATAATTAGACCCGAAGTATAAATATTCATTAAAAGCTATATCTTTATCAAACACATCTATTATGTCCAATACCTCAAAAACAAATAACAGC
>CAZXRF010000091.1:0-1895 GCA_964642875.1 uncultured Chitinophagales bacterium
ACAAATGATTGATAAGAAAGATATAAAGTTGAAATCAGAAAAGCCCAAAAAGGTATTTGATGTTTCCATGCAGAAAAACCATTATCTAATAGAAAAGTTGCTTCTATATTTGAGGCATCTTTAAAAAATAGGATGAAAAACAAAATTGAAAGCATAGGGACAATATATTGTCCATTAATGAATGGGATTTTAAACTTTGGTGTAGCTGATGCATCATCTTCTGTGTTATTTTTATCCCGCTGCTGCAATACAATTACGCCACCACAAACTAAAATAAAAGCAAATAGTGTACTAATGCTACACATATCCGTTACTAAAGAAGCATCTAAAAACAAAGAAGGAATACCAACAATCAAACCCGTCAAAATAGTAGCAAATGCTGGTGTTTTGTACTTAGGATGTACCTCTGCGAATTTCTTTGGCAATAGACCATCACGGCTCATACTCATCCAAATTCTTGGCTGCCCGATTTGAAAAACCAACATCACACTTGCAGTAGCCACTAATGCACTAAAAGCTACTAAACCTCCTACCCAATTTAATCCTAAGCGTTGGAAAGCCGTAGCTAAAAATGCTTCCGTTTTTAAGTGCGTGTAATGCACCATGCCGGTAAGTACCAACGTAACGCCAACATATAAAACCGTAGAAATCAGTAAAGAATACAACATACCACGCGGCAAATCTCGTTGCGGGTTTTTACATTCTTCAGCAGTTGTAGATATTGCATCAAAACCTATATAAGCGAAGAATACAGCCGACACCCCTTTAAGTACACCACTTATACCATTGGGGGCAAAGGGCGACCAATTGGCTGGTGTAATATAAAATGCACCGATAGCAATAATTATTAGAATTACAATTACTTTAAACAACACCATTGCATTGGCGAAATTTTTTGATTCTTTAATACCGATATATACTAAAATAGTAATAAATAAATTGATGACAAAAGCAGGAATATTTATGATAAATGGAACGCCTAAAACTTTAGGTGCAGCCGCCCATAATTCGGGCATATTATTTTTTGCTTCTAAAAAACTTGTTGTTAAAAATTGTGGCAAATCAATACCAAAGCCATGTAGGAAATTTGTAAAATTCCCGCTCCACGAAATTGCAACTGTAATGTTTCCGATAGCATATTCTAACAATAAATCCCACCCAATTATCCAGGCTATTAATTCTCCAAAAACTGCATACGAATAAGTGTAAGCACTCCCTGCCACCGGAATTCGTGAAGCAAACTCGGCATAACAAAGTGCAGAAAAACCACAAGCCACTGCAATTCCAAGAAACAATAAAGAAACTGCCGGACCTCCGTCATAACAAGCACTGCCAATAGTAGAAAAAATACCGGCACCCACTAATGCTGCAACGCCCAATGCCGTTAAATCTCTTACGCGCAAATCTCTCTTCAGCCCCTCCGCATTGCCATGCGAATCTATAACATCAGGGTGTCGTTCTACCTCTTGCAAAATAGAAGCAATAGATTTAGTACGAAAAAGTTGTTTAATATCCATAAAATGGCCTTTTGATAAAGATACTATTTTTTTAATATTACAATTGCAATCAAAAAAAATGGCAATCCGAAGATTGCCATGTGACCCCGCTGGGGCTCGAACCCAGGACCCACTGATTAAGAGTCAGCTACTCTACCAACTGAGCTACGAAGTCATTGTTGCGCAAATATAATAAATGAATAGATTAAAGCAAATTTTTAAGTCCTGTTGTATCTGTGAGCGCTTTCATAAAAGAAATAATATCTTTTTTATCTTGTTTTGTAAGTTGCAATCTTTTTACCTGCAAAGTTTGATTTGGAATATTTAACCCCATACCTGCACCACCGCCGTGTTCGTAAAACTCTATCACCTCTTCTAATGTTTTAAAACCACCATTAT
>CAZXRF010000092.1:0-1678 GCA_964642875.1 uncultured Chitinophagales bacterium
CTATTGGCGTTCCTGATGAGGTGGTAGGTGTAATGGTGAGTTGATATTGAGTAGCGCCTATGCTATTATTATTGAGCGTTATTGCATTGCAATTGTAAAACAATGTAGAAGTACTACAATTAACAGCTGTACTATTAATGGTAAATGAAGGTGCAGCAAATGGAATACCAAAGAAATAATTATCATCATCACCATCAATCTGGTCAGGTAATGTGTATGGGTTTCCATATAAAGATGGTTGATATCCATTGCTTTGCATTATTTGTGAGATACCGGATGGAGCTACAGTATTAGTAGAAGTATTTATTTTAACCAAAATACCTGTATTGGAAACCACATACATATAGCCATCTTTGGCATTTTCTATAAAAGAATTTGAGTAGGTAGTAGAAGTACCTGTAATTTGATTAAATGTGGAAGAACCAATGGCTTTCCAATATAAACCGTTGTTAGTGCATAAATATACTTTACTACTGGCAATTTCTATTTCTATACCATGTACTTCGGTAACTCCAGATGGTAATGTATAACGATTCCTAGGTGTTAACGAATTAAAATTGCCATTAACATCTAAATTATATTCATAGATATATTGTGTAGGATAGCTGGAACTAAATATCAATTTAGAACCATCTTGTGATAATTCTAATTCTGAAGGAGAGAAGGTTTCATTGTTAACTCTATTTGCTGTACTTGACAAAGAAATACCAGTACTACTAATAATCCACTTTTTAACATAATTATAGGTTGCAGTATACAAGTACCTTGTATTCGTGATGCCAATCAATTTTGATACAGCAATGCCATTATTTTGACCACCATCAGATAAAAGAGGAGTACTAAGGGTTGTATGATAAGTAATGGTCGGAGTAGTTGGCGTACAATCTATTGTACTATAATGTAATTTGCAAGTATAAAGATCATTTATAAATCCTATAATGTAGAATTTCTTACATTGGCCAGGTACAGGAACAACTGCAATTTCATGCGAATGCCCTGCTTGGTTTGAGGCTATAAATATACCTCCAATAAATGTACTAGTATTTGTATAAACAGAACCATCTTTTATATAGAATAGTAAATTACCGTTTGCATCATAAGCACCATTAGATACTTTGTATTGTACCGCAGAAGCACCTGAAACAGTAGATATACTTGGACTGGCACCTGATACATTTACCCTGTAAGGTGGCAACGTAAGATAATTTGGCTGGGCAAATGTTGTAGTCATAATAACAGAAATTACAAAAACGAAATACATGATTTTTTTCAAAAGTATAATCTTCGAACAAACAAATTTATATTTAAAAATTCAAATAGAAAAAAATTGCGTGAAAAACTTTAGTATATTGGGAAAATAATACAAATGCAAGCACATAAAATGAAGCTCTCTGACGATATTATTTCTAACGACACCTCGATGCTAAAATGACCTCAAAAGAA
This sequence comes from uncultured Chitinophagales bacterium, assembly GCA_964642875.1. Classification (GTDB taxonomy): domain Bacteria; phylum Bacteroidota; class Bacteroidia; order Chitinophagales; family JADIYW01; genus JADJSS01. Next base: position 1,444 of record CAZXRF010000092.1, read on the forward strand.
GATGGAAACCATTTGTTTAGTTAAACAGAATTTATAAATAATATGTGTATTAATATAATTTATATTTTAATTAAATATGTGTATTAGTATAATTCGTTTACTTTTGTAAAGTATTTGTGGAAATTATAAATTACTTCTGTGTAGAATTTAATTTTTGAAAATATTCTGTATATATTTAGGAAATCTAAATTTAAAACAACCAATTTTATGAGAAAAACATTAATCCCTTTAGTTT
>CAZXRF010000093.1:0-1584 GCA_964642875.1 uncultured Chitinophagales bacterium
ATGCTGGGTTTTCTTTTCTTTGCTTTTGTAATACAGAATATTTTCGGTGCTGAAAAAAAAGCAAATACTAACCCACCTAATGTAATTTTAATTTTGGCTGACGATTTAGGTTATGGCGATTTAAGTTGCTATGGGCAACAAAAAATGCACACGCCAAATATTGATGCATTGGCAGCTTCGGGAATGTTATTTACTCAACACTATGCAGGTGCGCCCATTTGTGCGCCCTCTCGCAATGCTATACTTACCGGAAGGCATACCGGACACACCACCATTAGAGGAAACAAAAAAGCGAATAAATACGGCGAATTTCCACTGGCAGCAACAGATACTACGTTAGCTCAGTTGTTTAAAACTAATGGATATACCACGGGTATGTTTGGTAAATGGGGACTAGGCGTACCCCATTCCACTGGCGATGTAGTACAAAAAGGCTTCGACATTTTCTTTGGATATTACGGGCAATTGCAAGCACACAATCATTACCCTGAAAAACTATGGAGTAATAACCAGAAAGTTGCTATTCCCGAAAATAAAAAGTATAGCAATAAAGTATATGCTCCGCTAATGATACAAGATAGCTTGATGCAATTTATTGAACGAAATAAGTCTAACCCATTTTTCCTTTTTATGTCCACCATTCTTCCTCATGCCGAGCTTGCTCCGCCTGATAGTATTCTAAAAAAATATGTAGGAAAATTTGGAGAGGAAAAACCTTATCAAGGTATAAAAACGGTAAAATTTGCAACAAAATTTGGTGCGTATGATGCACAAAAAAATCCCAAAGCTGCTTATGCAGCCATGGTGGAATTGTTAGATAAACAGGTAGGTGACATCGTTGATAAATTAAAAAAAGAGGACATATATGATAACACTATCATCCTTTTTACTTCTGATAATGGCGCACATCAAGAGGGGGGCGCACAGCCAGATTATTTTAAAAGCAATGCGGATTTTCGTGGCTACAAAAGAGATTTGTACGAAGGCGGAATTCGGATGCCACTCCTCATTCATTGGTCAGATAAAATAAAACAGGGTAAGTCGGACATCCTTTCTGCAAGTTGGGATTTAATGCCTACACTTGCTGAAATTATACACGCCAAAGTACCCAAAAATATAGATGGTATTTCGCTATTACCCACACTTTTACAGCAGCCTCAAATGCAGCAACATCCTTATTTATATTGGGAATTTCATGAACAAGGCGGCAAGCAAGCTGTTCGGATGGGCAAATGGAAAGGCGTAAAACTAAAAGTACAACATGCTGCAAATTCCCGATTTGAATTATATGATATAGAAAAAGACCCATCTGAAAAAAATGATGTGGCAAGTCAATATCCGGAAGTAGTTAAAACATTAAGTGATATCTTAAAAAATGCGCATACACCGAGTGGAATTTTTCCATTTAGAAAACTAGACAAGTAGCCTAAATTGATTTGTTTTGTGTCTGTAAATTGGATAATTCGAGAAGAAGTAGTATATTGTAGTTTCCACTTTTTGAAATATTATTTTTCCTAAATCCACACACATTAATCTTAAAGCATGATTATCGATTTACATTGTCATCCAAATTTAAAATCTTAT